>MFRV01000019.1 GCA_001784695.1 Candidatus Moranbacteria bacterium RIFCSPHIGHO2_01_FULL_54_31
ATTCCAGCGCTCTTGGAGAAAATAAAAAAAGACTGAGCATCGCTGCTCGGTCTTTTTCATTGTGCCGCGGGCGAGACTCGAACTCGCATGGTTTTGCAACCCGAGGATTTTAAGTCCTCTGCGTATACCATTCCGCCACCACGGCAATCGGAGATGCTTGAGGTCCGGAGCGGAGTCCCCGCCAAAGGCGGGCAGGGAACCGCTCGAACAACTGCGGCTGCGCTCTGTATGGAGGCCAGGAGGAGAGTCGAACTCCTGTACGAGGTTTTGCAGACCTCTTCCTAACCGCTCGGACACCTGGCCATGCTCTGCTTTATTGTTTTGAGAGGTAACGGTTTGCAGATTTACCCGCCTGTGGCGGGCCCTTGCCTAACCGATCGGCCACCGGACCTTTTTGTCAACAAAGCATTCCCAGTCTATCGAAGTTCCAGGGGAGCGTCAACAAAAAAAACGCCCGATAGACACCGGGCGTTTCTTCGTTCCGCCTTACTGGATGACTTCCGCCACCAGATGCTTCCGACCGAAAGCGAAGGCTTCTGCTTTGGTCTCCATATAGATATCGAAATGATTGCCTTTGATGGCACCGCCGCGATCCTCGCAACGGAGCTCGCCGACACCCTCGATGCTGATCTTGGTACCGAACGGGAAGGCCGGGGGACAGGCGAGAGTACGCTGTTCCGCGACTTTCAGCCCGGAAGCGGTGATACCATCGCTCTTGCCGCACTCATCGGCCGCCGCCGTATAGGCAGAAGCGTTGATGGCGAACTTCTCCTTCGGCAGAACGTCCCACAAACGAGCCTGCTTCTCTTTCCAGCGATTGAGGACCTTGTCTTCGAAAGACAGGGGGGCCTCGGCTGCCGGCTGCTTATCTTCAACCGCAAAGGTCCAGGTCAAGAGGAATGGGTCATTTTTGAAGTCATACTTGGTCACCAGAGGAAGTTCCGGCTTGATTTCCATAGCCTGCACCGGGTTCATATTGGCAAAGATCGCTACTGACGCTGCGATGAAAAGAAAATCTTTTCGAAAACTCATAGAGTGCTCTTATAGATGAGCTGCGACCCTCGGGAGGAGCACAGGCCGGCCTTCATGCAAGCCTCGCCATAGGCGGGCAAGCTTTTCAGCCAACCGGAAATGATAGCACAAAATCAGGATTCTGTCAACGTTAAAATACAACTACTTGGCTTAAATAAAGCAAAAAATAGCATATTGAAGGGATATTTTGGCTTGATTTAGGCATCGCAATGGATGTATACTGAAGGCAAGCCCCATAACCCCCTTATACCCCCATCGTATGCTTCTTTCCACCCTGGTTTCCCGCATCAAGCACGCCTTCTCTCCGGCGAAGGTAGGGGTCTGGATTCTCGTTATCATAAGCCTTATCGCGCTCTTCTTCATCGTCCAGAGCCTGAGCAGCTTTTATGCTCTCCGGAAAACAAGCTGGCGCGCTCATATGCTCCAGCAGCCGCGCACGGTGACGACCGAGGATATCCAGGGATGGATGACGTTCGAGTATCTGAATGTCGTTTTCAAGCTGCCGCCGGAATACCTCCGCGAAGCGCTCTCGATCGAGACCGCAAAATATCCGCGCATCACCCTGAGACGCTACGCCGAGCAGAGCCGGATCGATCCGCCCGCGCTGATTCGAAGCGTTCAGGAAGCTATCGCGGAATATCGATAACCCGTTGTCAGGCTTCTCCGATGGAAACCTTCTTGCAAGATATCCTTTCGTTCCTCCTGCTCTACAAATACGCGGCGCTGTTCGCAATCACTTTTCTGGCCGCCTTCGCCCTGCCGCTGCCCTCGACGACGAGCGTGGTGACGGCCGCCGGATTCGCCAGTCAGGATTATCTGAATATCTGGTGGGTGGTCTTCTTCGCGACGCTCGGCAACGTGCTGGCCGACAATCTCGTCTACTGGGGGATGCGCGCTTTCGGGTATTCTATATTCCGCCGGCTCGGTTTTCGCAAGGTTGTCGAATCGCCTCTTTTCGCAGCGCTTTCGGAGCGCCTACAGGAGCATTCATCCGTCATCATTTTCTTCAGCCGTTTCCAGGTGCTCGCGACTCTCTCGGTCAATTTCCTGGCGGGCTTCGCGAAAACGGATTACAGGAAGTTTTTCTGGTACGGGCTGGCAGGGGAAGCCGCACAGGTGACGATGTTCGCGAGCATCGGTTATTTTTTCGGGAGCAATTGGGAGGGCATCCTCGCTCTCTTCGGCGAGTTCACTCTCATATTGATCGCTTGCACTATTGTGCTGATCATCTTGTTTCGGAAACGGCTGGTCCGCTCTCTCTTGAAGGGAAGGAAATAAAAAAGAATGGCCCGCAGTCATTCCTTTTTACAGCAAAACAATTACTCAACTTAGGGCAAAAGCCGGCTCAGGAGTTCCTCTGGAGTATCTGCAGTCGGCGCACCTGCCAGGATGAGAGACTCTTTTTCATTCAAGCCCCAGGTGACCGCCAGCATATCGACACCGATTTCACGGCACGCCTCGACGTCGCGCACCTCATCGCCGACATAGATGACGGCAGCAATATCCAGATTCTCTTTTTTGAGAGTTTTTCTGATGGCTCGGGCTTTGCCGAAAATAGCGCTCTGCGAGATGAAGTCTACCTCCATATCAAACTTCTTGACAAGGTCCGAGACGGTGCTGCTGGCGTTCGATGAGAGTATGCCTACGCGATACCCGCCATTTCTCAATTGTTCGACCACCTCTTTCATCCCTGGGAACAATCCTATATGTTCCATCCGGCGGCGGTATTCTTCCTTGCCTCTCCGCTCCAGTTTCCAGATTTTCCAAAAGGGGATCTTCAGCCTCCTCTGGATGAATTCCCTGGCGCCCAGCTTCTTGATCTCTGGAATATCGTCCGGGAGGAGCGGCGCGTAGCGGAATTCCGGAGCCAGCGCGTTGAAGACTTCGATGAAGAGCGGCTCGATATCGACCAGGGTGCCATCGAAATCGAAGATGATAGCTTTTTTATGATTGAGAGCGAGGGCCATAGCTTATAATGATACGAAATCTGCTATGAGCAAACTGTAGCATACAAAAAAGAGACCCGACAGAGCCTCTTTTTTTAAGTTGGAGCGGGTAAGGGGAGTCCTTTTTGCTCCGACAAAAAGCCGGGGCGCTACACACAGAATGTTTACCCGCCTATGGAGGGCTGCGCTCGCTCGTATTCGACTCACGCCCTTCTCATCTCCTTACCAAAAAAACTAAAAGACCTAGAAGAATCTAGGTCTTTTAGTTCTTTAGAGCGGGTAAGGGGAGTCGAACCCCTATCTAGTCCTTGGCAAGGACTCATAATAGCCGCTATACGATACCCGCCTCTTAATTTTCAACTAGCAACTCTCAAGTATCAATTCTCCTGCTTTCAGATGATCATTGAAAGTTGACTCTTGTGCGTTCTTTGTGTGGGACTGGTTGGAATCGGACCAACGACCAAGCGGTTATGAGCCGCGCGCTCTACCACTGAGCTACAGTCCCTCAACCAACACTGTACAGTCCAGTCATCCAAAAATCAATGCTCTCCGTTGATTGTTAACCGCTGACTGTCTGTGCCGAGGGGCAGGAATTTCACTCGCCGCTCAAGCGGCTCTCTGAGAACCCACGGTTCTCAGCGCTTCGCTGCTCTCCTCCGACAGAAAAACAAATGTTTTTCCGACCCTTTTCTTGTTCAATATCTTCAAACAAAGAGACGGTGGTCAGGAAAACTATTCTCTCTTGACTGTCGCTGGTGCCGAGGGGCAGGATTGAACTGCCGACACAAGGATTTTCAGTCCTCTGCTCTACCACTGAGCTACCTCGGCTCATCTTTACACGATAACCGGTGCGCGCTCAAGGACTCGGTCACGAGTTTCGCTTCGCGAACTCTCGACCCCGCCTCGCGGTTTGCCAGCGGGCGAACATCGCTCCGGTTTTCTCGTCCTCTCACAAGCCAAGCAGTTGGCTTGTTAAGCTCGCACAAACTCATTTCATTCCTTTGTGCGCGCTCAAGGACTCGAACCTTGGACCCTCTCGGTGTAAACGAGATGCTCTAACCAACTGAGCTAAGCGCGCCGATTCAACCGATGAGTCGCCAAACACTCTTGCTGTTCACCTTGTGCGCGGGAGAGGACTTGAACCTCCACGCCTTGCGGCACTAGCACCTCAAGCTAGCCTGGCTACCAATTACAGCACCCGCGCATTTTATAGCTGTTGCTCTATATTACCTAATGCTTCGACAATTTTCAACTTTTTCCGAGACAAACATATTGCCTTCTTGTCGCTATACATTTTTCTTAGAATTTTTAACGCTTCTTTTTTTGCGTATTTGAGATTATATACGATTTTTTTCTGATCCTTCGTTATGTGTCCCCACACACCCAAGGATACTTTGAGTCGATTTCTTATCCAATCGATATGCGCCTTGCTTGCAGACACAAACCCTAAGTAATACATAAAACTTGATTTCCAACGCGGATCAAAATAAGAATAAAAACAACCATCGCCGTCATGGTGTCCTCTGAGAAAATCAAAAAAATACGCATCAGGCATCAAAATTTCACCTATTGTTTTTGTTTTGTTGGGAGTAATGCCTATACTCACCAAAAACCGATGGAACAAAGCATCAGAAAATTGGATGCGGGGAACATACTGTCCCGTGTACCCAGATTTTGATTTGCCCAGTTTGTTTTTTATATTCCCTAAGGCCTTCAAGAAATTGTCAAGTTGCTCGATATCTTTTGAAACAAGAAGGATGTGCCTCCCATCATTAGACAGACTCCCGTCAGTCACCAGTAGACCAATGGCATAAGCAAAGTTTGCTGACCACCGTAACTTTACTTTTCCCTGCGGTTTTACTCCTCTGTTTGCCATACAGGCATTATACCTCAAGCATATAGCGTATACCAATTACACGACTGAAGATTGAAGTATGGGCGGTTCTCGGAAAATAGAGGTTTTTAAGCTTCAGCTTTTTCTGTTGTCTCGGCTACGCCCTCCGCTTCCTCGATTGCCGCAGAGGTCTTTTCCTGTGCTTCGGGCACCAGCCCGCCTTTGACAGCTATTTCCTTGAGTTTCTTGCGCAGCACTTTGACGGATTTGTCACGGACATAATACAGCTTGGCGCGCCGGGCGCGGGTGCGCTTTATGAATTCGATCTTCTCGATCTGCGGCGAAGACAGAGGGAGGACCAGTTCCACGCCGACACCGAAAGAAACTTTGCGTACCGTGATGGTCTGAGAGGAGCTCTGTCCGCCCTTGATAGCGATGACCGTGCCCTGGAAAGCCTGAAGACGCTCTTTGCCGCCTTCTTTGATCTTGCGGAAGATCTTGATGACATCGCCAGCCCTGAGTTCCGGAGTGGTCAGGGGTTTTCTTTGCTTCAGATTGAAGGCAATCAGTTTCTGGTTCATAGGCTTTGGATAAAGAGACGGGTCATCCTCCAGGCTGGTCGCTTGGAGAAACGCACACTTCTCGCTCAATGGGTAAACAAAAAGAAAAAACCTTGACCTTTGCTATTCCGTTAAAAGGCTTTTCAAGGCCTCATCATCATACCCCGCCTCCTTGGTTTCGTCAATATCCAGGAGCAACGTCCGGAAATCATCGGGCAAGGGAGCTTCAATGGCATATTTTTTCTCAAAAAGATCGAATGTCAGGCGGTAGGCGTGCAGCAGCTGACGAGCCGAGAAAAGCTTCTCTCCGCGCCGCGCCGGCTTGAAAGCATAGAGCTTGTCGCCGACGACCGGGCAGCCGAGAAAGGCCAGATGAACACGGATCTGGTGCGTCCGACCGGTTTTCGGCGTCACGGCCAGCAGATCGAAGTCGCGATAGCGAGCGATGACACGATAGGCGGTGATAGCCGGTCGCGCGGCCTCGGGGATATTCTGTGTCTCTACGACGAAACGCTTCAGCTCTCCGGGACGCTGCATAAGCGGGCGCTCCACTATGCCTTCCCGCTCCGGCATATGTCCGTACACCAAGGCGATATAGGTTTTAGCTATGGCGCGGTTCTGAAAAAGCTGCTTGAGCTCTTCGAAAGCGGGCGTTGTCTTGGCAATCAGGAGCGCTCCCGATGTCTCGCGATCCAGACGATGGACGATGCCGGGGCGCAGGGCATCCTCGCCGATAACGCGGAGTGCCGGATAACGATTGACGATCCAGTGCGCCACCGTAGCCCGATCCGTGCGGCCGGCCGGATGTGCCTGGATGCCCGCCGGCTTGTTGATAGCGACCAGCTGCTCGTCTTCGTACACGATGGGAATAGCGATCTCCCGGCCGGCATCGAGCTCTGGAGCAGGGATGGCAAGATCCGTTTCGAACACCTCCACAGTGTCATGCAGGTCCACAAGACGGCTGGAGCGTGCCGCTCTGCCATTGAGCGTCACGCGACCGGCATCGATCAAGCGCGTAATCATCCCGCGAGACAGATCGTTTTCCGGGAACTTGTCTTGGAGCAGATCGAAAGCCGCCGCATCGAAACGCTTGTCGATCAGCCGCCGCTTGATCTCGAACACTAATTTTTTTTCGCTGGTTTCCATAAATAATACAGGATACTGTGAGAAAAAATATCACCACTAGCCGAAGGCGCGGACATTGGAGTATAATAGAGCGTATTCAGCTCCAGGGCAAGCCCCACCGCCTACCCGACGAGTCTCCCTGCGAAATCATTATCTCAGACAGCGTATTATGAAAATCGCTTTTTTTGAAGTAAGCGCATCAGACAAAAAGTATTTCACGAAACATCTCGCCGAGCACGAGCTTTTTTTCTTCGCAGAACCGCTGACAGAAAAAAACGTATCGCAGGCGAAGGACTATGACATCATTTCTGTCTTCATCTATTCAACGCTCGACAGGAATGTCATCAAACAACTGACGAATGTCCGCGCAATCGCGACGCGCTCGACCGGTTTCGATCATATCGATACCGCCTGCTGCCAAGAAAAAAATATCGCGGTCGTCAATGTTCCGCACTACGGCGAGAACACGGTGGCAGAACATACTTTTGCGCTTATCCTCGCCCTTTCCCGCAATGTTCACAAGTCCTACGCCCGCGGATTGAAAGAGGATTTTTCCATTCAAGGGCTCATCGGTTTCGATCTGAAAGACAAGACCCTCGGCGTGGTCGGCACCGGACATATCGGACTGCACGTGATCCGTATCGCCAAAGGTTTCGGTATGCACGTCATCGCATGCGATGTGAATCACGATATTTTTCTTTCCGAGATACTGCATTTCAAGTACGCCTCGCTCGATGAAGTGCTGAAACAGTCCGATATCGTGACGCTGCACGTGCCACTCAATGGGGAGACGCGTCACCTCATCAACAAGAAAAATATCCGCACGATGAAACAGGGCAGCCTCATCATAAACACGTCGCGCGGCGGCATCGTAGAAAACGAGGCGCTGATCGAGGCGCTGGATCGCGGTACGCTCTCCGGCGCCGGTCTCGATGTGCTCGAGGGAGAAGAGCACATCACGGAAGAAAACCAATGCCTGCACGAGCAGTGCGGACATCTCAAGCACAGACAGGCTGAACAGAATCGCGATCTCCTCAGTCGCGACAACGTCGTCTTCACTCCGCATATCGGATTCTACAGCGAAGAGGCTCTGCGGCGCATTCTCGATACGACAATCGAGAATATACAAGGATTTGCTGCCGGAAAAATCATCAACAGCTTAAGTGTTCCCTCTAAAAAATAGGAGTGTGCAGCATCTTCTTCTGATAAAAAAATCTCCTCCGGAACGGGGGATTTTTTATTGCGTCCCTGACGAGCGTCTTGTGTATGAAAAATGAAAACAACCACTACATCTTGTTGAAAATCAAAAAAATATGCGGAATTACCCCCTATTTTCCGCTTGGAAAGGGGCTAGTTGACACACTGACACCTTGCTCTTATTATAGGAAAGCGGCTCGCTGCTTTATTAATCTTTCAAACAAACACATATGTGCCAAGATGCTTGTTGCGGGGGAGGTCCCTATACCTCAAATATGCAGCCGTTGATCGGACAGCCGGTCGCGGATTTCGAAGTCGATATCTACCACCAGGAAAAATTTCGCACAGCGCACCTGGCAGACTTCAAGGGCAAGTGGGTGATCTTCTTTTTCTATCCGGCAGACTTCACGTTCATCTGCCCGACAGAGCTCGAAGAGATGGCCGCGCACTATGAGCAGTTCCAGAAATTGAATGCCGAGGTGCTCTCGGTCAGCACGGACACGAAATTCACCCACAAAGCCTGGCACGACCATTCCCCAGCCATCAAAAAAATCACCTTTCCGATGGTTGCTGATCCGACCGGCGACCTGGCGCGCAGTTTCGGCGTCTATATAGAAGAAGGGGAGGACAGAGGATTGGCCTTGCGGGGCAGTTTCCTCGTCGATCCTGACGGCATCCTGCAGGCCTATGAAGTGCATGCCAACAACGTCGGTCGCAGCGCGAGCGAACTCCTGCGCAAGCTCGAGGCGGCGGTCTTCGTCCGCGAGCACGGGGGCGAAGTCTGTCCTGCCAACTGGAAGCCAGGATCGAAAACCCTGAAACCGGGCATCGACCTCGTCGGAAAAATTTAAATCATCCCGCAAACACAAACACTATGTCTGCCTACGCACCCAAAGACTACAAGCACCTGCTCGGACTCCCTGGTTTGAGCGACACGCTTCTCACCGATCACTTCACGCTCTACGAAGGCTACGTCGCCAACACGAACAAGTCAGCCGATCGTCTCGCCGCCCTGGCGCAGGCCGGAGAAACGACAACACCGGAATACGCCGAGCTGAAACGCCGTTTCGGGTGGGAATGGAACGGTATGCGCCTGCACGAATATTATTTCGATAACCTGAGCAAAGATGCGAGCGCGCCCGCAGAGGGCGGCGCCCTGCTTGATCAGATCATCGTCGATTTCGGCAGCCGAGAGGCTTGGGAGAAAGACTTCCGTGCCAGCGGCGCGATGCGCGGCATCGGCTGGGTAGTCCTCGCCTTTGATAAGGAGACGAGCCGGCTGTTCAACACCTGGGTCAATGAGCACGATCTCGGCAATCTCGTCGGGACCGCACCGCTTATCGTGATGGATGTCTTCGAACACGCCTATATGCTGGATTATGGCATCAAAAGGGCTGAGTATATCGAGACTTTCTTCCGCTCCCTGAATTGGCCGGTCATAGAAAAAAGGTTTGAAAATACATAAGTCATCAGCTCGTTTCCTGGTTCACTCCCTCGCTGAGCAGCATAAAAAATAAACATCAGCCGCACAAAACAATCTTCATTGTGAGTCGACTGCAGACAAAACTCTATGACCCTGGATCAAATCAAACGGCGCGATGGCGAGGTGGTGAGCTTCGATCGTTCTCGCATCGAGACCGCTATCACGCTGGCCTGCGATGCTACCGGTGAAACCGACAAGAGCTTCATCCCGAAAATGACCGACGATGTCATACACGACCTCATCCTGTCTTGCGGCACCGGCACCGACAGCCACATCCCTTCCGTCGAGAAGATCCAGGACCTGGTGGAGAAGCACCTGATGAAGGAGAGCAGGTACGAAATTGCCAAAGCCTACATCCTCTACCGGGAAAAGCAGAGCGAGAAACGCGACGAGCGCAAAGAAAAGCTCGTCGAGCAGTTCGAGCAGCACTCGATGAAAGTCACTAAAGCTGACGGGAAAACGGAACTCTTCAATATCAAGAAGATCAAGACGGTTTTTGATCGGGCGGCAGTCGGCTATGAGCAGGAGTGCACCTTCGAAGACCTGATCGAAGCCTTCAAGAAAAATATCGTCGACGAGATAAAGACAGCCGATATAAGCAAGCTCCTGATCAAGACATGCGTCGATCTCGTGACGGTAGAAAATATCTTCTGGCAGAATATCGCCGCCCGGATCCTCCTAGGCGACCTGTACAAGCAGGCGATCAAGAATCGCGGGATGAAACAGGAAGACGTCTATTCTCCGGAATCCTACAAGAAGCTCTTTGATGATTATATAGAACGCGGGCTGTACTACAAGGATTTCTACAAACACTATTCCCAGGAAGATATCCTCGAGGCAGGCCGCCATCTCTCGAGGGACACCGATACCGGGTACGAATACACTACCGTCGTCTCGTTCGTCAAGCGCTACCTCCTCAACCCCAACAAGATCATCAATGAACTGCCGCAGGAGATGTATATGTCGGTAGCCTTGTTCCTGGCCATCCCGGAAAAGGATGGGGATCGCCTGGCTTTCGCGCTGAAAATCTACAAGCATTGCTCGGAGCAGCGCATCTCGCTGCCGACCCCGACGCTCCTCAACGCCCGCACCAACTACCATCAGCTGTCCAGCTGCTTCAAAATCAACGTCAACGATGACCTGCGCGCCATCTATCATGCGGTGGAGAATATGGCGCAGATTTCCAAGTTCGGCGGCGGCGTCGGCGTCTATCTGGGCAATATCCGCTCGCGCGGCAGCTCTATCCGCGGCGTCAAGGGGATGTCCGGCGGCGTGAACCCGTGGGTCAAGGTCATCAATGACACCGCAGTCGCCGTCAATCAGCTCGGGTCGCGTCTGGGAGCCATCTCGGTCACGCTGGATATCTGGCATCTGGATATCTATGACTTCCTCGATCTGCAGACGGAAACCGGCGACATCCGCGCCAAGGCGTTCGACATCTTCCCGGCCGTCTCCATTCCTGATGTGTTTATGAAGCGGCTGAAGGAAGACGCCGATATCACGCTCTTCGACCCGCACGAGATCGACAGGCTCTACGGGAAACGCCTCCAAGACACCTTCAATGAGGAGTTCGAGGCATTCTATCTGACACTCGAGAAAGACGAGCGCGTAACGATGAAAAAAGTCGTGAAGGCCAAAGAGATCTTCAAGCACTTCCTCAAGGCTACGGTCGAAACCGGTATGCCCTACGTGTTCTTCCGCGACACGGTCAACCGCCTGAACCCGAACAAGCACGTCGGCAATATCTATTCCACCCAGCTGTGCACGGAAATCTGCCAGAATACATCGGCGACGAAATTCCTCGAGGAAACCATCGAGGACGGAAAGATCGTCATCCGCTACGAGCCGGGCGATCTCGTCGTCTGCAACCTGGCTTCCATCAATATCGCGACGGTCTTCGACCCGGCCGTCATCGCCGACGTGTTTCCCGTGGTGATGCGCGTACTCGATAACGTCGTGACGCTCAATTATTATCCGATCAAGGAAGCCGAGCGGACATCGAAACGCTACCGGAGCGTGGGCCTCGGCTATCTCGGGCTGGCCGAATATCTGGCGACGCGCCAGCTCGCCTATGACAGCGAAGAAGCGCGCAAAGAGGTGGACCGGCTGTTCGAACGCTACACCTACCACACCTATCGCGCATCGATAGACCTGGCCGTGGAACGCGGAACGTACGAGCTCTATCCCGGCAGTGAATATTCCAAAGGCATCCTCCTCGGACGGACCGGCGAGTGGTTCGAGAAAAATACCCCGTTCGCCTCGGAGTGGAAACAATTGTTCGCCGATATGCAGGCGTCCGGCGTCCGCTTCGCCTACCATACGGCTCCGGCTCCGAACACTTCGACGGCGGGCGTGGTCGGTACGACGGCGGCCCTTCTCCCTATCTACAAGAAATTCTTCGTGGAAACGAACCTCTCGGCGCCGACGCTCCGCGTGGCTCCGAAGCTCTCCAAAGAAAATTTCTGGTATTACAAGGAGTACATCACGATGAATATGAACGACGTCATCGATATGATGGCCGTCATCTACCCCTGGATAGATCAGTCAGTCTCATTCGAATGGATGATCGATCCGTCCCGCGTCAGCCCAGCCCAACTCTACAGCTACTATATGAAGTCCTGGGAACAGGGCATCAAGACCATCTACTATGTACGCAGCCTCTCGGCCGAAATCAAAGATGACTGCGTCAGCTGCAGCGGCTAGTGTGAAGATGCGGCAGGAATAAAGAGAGGCTGACCGTTCTTTCTCATCGTGACTCTCTACATCGTTTCCTGATTCATACTTCATAATTCATGATTCATACACAAATATGACCGAAGAAATGCGCAGGAACCTGATGTTCAACCCCAAAGGGGATGATGCTGTCGCGGTGCGCACCATCATCAAAGGCACGACCACCGGGCTGTTCAACCTGAATGCGACGAAGTACCCGTGGGCCAAATCCCTCTACCAAGTGATGATCGGCAATTTCTGGGTGCCGGAAAAAGTTTCCGGACTGAAGGATGACGCGCGGATGTTTCATTCTGACCTCACCAAGGAAGAACAGACCGCCTACAAAGGCATTTTGTCATTCCTCATCTTCCTCGATTCCATCCAGACGGTAAATCTGCCGCACTTCGCCGACTACATCACCTCGCCCGAAGTCAACCTGATCCTGGCGATCCAAGCCTATCAGGAAGCCATCCATTCCCAGTCGTACGCCACTATCCTCGAATCGGTCGTGGATAGCAATGAGCGCGATGAGATCTATTACTTCTGGCGTACCGATAAGACGCTCCTGGAACGCAACAAATACATCGGGCAGATCTATCAGGATTTCGTCGACAAGCCCTCCGATGCGACTTTTTTTCGCGGTATTGTCGCCAATTTCCTCCTCGAATCCGTCTATTTCTACAACGGCTTCGCTTTCTTCGACACGCTGGTGGATCATATGAAGATGCTGGCGACCGGCCGGATGATCGCCTACATCCGCCGCGATGAACTCACGCATGTGACCATCTTCGCCAATATCATAAGAGAGATCCGCAAGGAGTTCCCGCATCTCTACGATGAAGCGCTCATCAGGGAGATGATGGGGGAGGCGGTACGCCAAGAGATCGAATGGGGCAAGCACATCCTGGGCGATCGCATCCCCGGCATCAATGGAGAAACTACGGAGGGCTACACCAAGTGGCTCGCCAACAACCGCTTGGCCATGCTCAATATCGGACCGCTCTACCCGGAAGCGGTGACCAATCCCTACAAGTACCTCGACCGGCTGCAGGACACCAACGGCGACAAGGGGAACTTCTTCGAAACGACCGTCGTCAACTACACCCAATCGACCAGCATGAACGGCAGCTGGGACTTTTAAGACAGCTTCAGCCTTTGGCCGCACTCGCCTGTTAACTTGAAAAAATTGAAGACGAAGTTTCGTCCCGGGCGTGTCCCGGGATTTTTTCTTGAAGAATATGTGATATAATACTAGTACATCGCTTTTTTCACTATGCACAAAAACCAAAACTTTTTCATCCTGTTTTTCCTGTTTGTTTTTGCGGCAAGCGCTTTCCTCGTCATCCCGGGGACAGAGGCAGCGACCGAAGGTCTGCAGTACACGCTCCTCGAAAAGATTCCCGGCGCCGAGACGATCAGCGGGAGTGACTTGCCACACTATATCGAGAACATCTACCGGGTGGCGCTGATCATTGTCGTCTTGTCCGCGGTGCTGATGCTCTCTATCGGCGGCTTCATGTACCTCACCAGCGCCGGCAACACCTCCGCCCTCGGTACGGCCAAGAGCGTCATCTTCGATTCGCTGATCGGTCTCGTCATCGCTCTCGCAGCCTGGCTCGTGCTCAATGTCATCAACCCGGATCTCGTCAGCGTCACATTGAACGGCCTCTCGCCCGTCGCTGTCCCTGGCAGAGGGGTTCCGGCGGCCCCCGGTGTTCCGGCGGCCGGAACATATACTCACGCTGAAGCAGTGGATGCGTTAAACGGAATCACGGTGACGAGCACGACTGGCTGCCTCGGCCAAGATGCTCCTGGTTGCACTACGCTTGAGGGTATCCCAAAATCAACCGTAAGCAATATTCTCGCTTTCAAGAATAAGACAGGGTGCGCTATCGCCATCACAGGCGCAACGGAAAAATCTGGGCATAGCGCGACTACGAATCATGGGCCGAATAGTCCCGTAGTGGATATCGATGAGAATGAGTGCCTCAAGAATAAGCTTCTCGAGGCCAAGACAAGCGGCACACTCGGATCCCAGTATCTTATTTCCAACATTTGCGCTCAACAGAGCAGCCAGGCCGTCGCTTACAGCTGCCGTCATGTGGAACCAAACAGCCATCTCCATATACAATTCCAATCTTAGTATCTTTGTGAAAAAAGTCTTCTATTTTTCTGTCGGTCTGCTTCTTCTGGTACTCATTTTTCTGGCTGCCTACAATTTCGCTTTCAAGAACAATATCAATGATCCCGTCGCGGACGCGGACAAGAAAAACGCCGCTGAAGACGCGGCGGCCAGAGAGGCTCAGCCCGCTACGAATATCGCCAATCCGATCAACGAGAACATTCTGGGGGCAGCGGCTTCTCCGGACGGCTCTCTCTACTATTATTCCCTGGATGAGCAGACTTTGAAAAAGGCAACCCTGGAAGGCAAAGACAAGTCCATCCTGCTGAGTAACCTGCCCGGCAAGCCGCTGCGCATCATCTGGTCGCCCAAGAGAGACCGGGCGCTCTTGTGGCTCAAGCAAGGCGGCGGTCGGACGCTCTGGCACTTCGCCGATCTCGCTACCAAGACGCTTATCCCGCTGAAGCCGGAAGTATCGCGGCTCGTTTGGAACAATCTCGGCGACAAGGTCATCTATCAGCATACGGACCCGGCGAGCGGCGAGCGGACCTTGAATATGGCCAATCCTGATGGGAGCGGCTGGACGAAGCTCACCGCACTCAGTCACGACTCTTTCATCGCGCCTCTGCCGAAAAGCACCTCCATTTCTTTCTGGAACAAACCTAATGCGCTGGAAAAGACATCCTTCGAAACCGTCGGTCTTTCCGGAGAGAACCGCCGCCCGCTCTTGTCGGAAAAATTCGGGGCGGACTACCTCTGGTCGCCCGATGGCGAGAAAGTCTTGGTCAGCATAAGCGAGAACCGGGGCGGGGGCGATATGCTCCTCAATCTGATGAATGCGAATGGGGGAGAATTCCAGAATCTCTCCATCCCGACGCTTGTCAGCAAAGCAGCGTGGTCCAAAGATAGCGAGACGGTCTACTACGCGCTGCCTGGTGCGCTTCCGGACAACGCGATGCTCCCCAACGATTATTTCGACAAGCCGCTGTACACCAAAGACACGTTCTGGAAAATGGATACGGCTACCGGCAAGAAAACCAGGCTCACTGATCTCAAGGAGGTCACTCAGAACTTCGACAGCTCCGGCCTCTTCCTGTCACCGGCAGAAGATGCTTTGTTTTTCACCGACCGGGTTACCCAGCGCCTCTACCGCATAGACTTCTGATCGGAGCGTGGCATCTCGAACAAGAAGAACCTCTTTTCATTTGAAGAGGTTTTTTTCTTTTTCACTCTCTCGCAAGAGACCGAGACCGAAAGCGAGCAACAGCCAAAAAGCGAAGGCGAGGTCTGTTTTGAAAAACGGCGTATCCACGAGTCCGAGCACGCCATACAGCGCGAGGAGAGCGAGCAACAGAGTGCTTGTTTTTTTCGTGTATTCGCTCGCGCTTGCCGAACGCGCAAGCAGGAACATCTCCCGGCACCACGCAGCAACCAGGAGGAAAAAACCAGAGAGCCCGATAATACCGGTCTCGAGCCAGAGAGCGAGGTAGAGGCTGTGCGGCTCTGGCACCGCCCATTCGAGATACGGCGGAAAATATTGCTGGTAAGCGAGATAGGCTTCTTGGAAACGGCCGATGCCGATGCCCCATACGGGATGATCGGCGATCATTTTTCCAGCCGACTGCCAGATCATCACGCGCGAAGCAAGCGAGGAGCGTTCGTCCATCCCGACCAATGCCTGCCACTTCTCGCTGCCCGACTCGAACACAATAAGGAGAGATGCGATGCTAGCAAGAAGCAAGGCGAAAGCGATTTTCTTGCGCCAAGAAAACAAGGGGGCGCGGCGGAGAAAGAGAACAATGAACGATGCCGCGAGTATGCTGACCCATATCTCGTAAGAACGGGTGAGGAGCAGGGCAGCCAGTATCAGTATGAGACCGCTCCCTGAGAACAGCGGGAGAAACATCCGTTTCCCAGAGCGCGGGAAGAAAAACGCCCGAGGAAAGAAATGGCTTGCCAGAAATACGCCCGGCGCGAGAAAGAAGGCGAGGTAATTCGCTGACGCATACCACGCTGCCAGACGACCATCATAGGTCAATTCACCTTGAAAGAAATAGCCCAGGCTGATACAGGCGGAGAGCAGGGTGGCGCCGAACCAGGCGAGCAGTATCCGTTCGAGAGCCTGTTTGTCCGGTTTCGTTTGAAGCCATAGCCACGAGGCTATCAAAGGAAGCACGAACCAGGTCTTGAGCATACCCAAACCCGTCAGGGAGAAGGGGTTCATGACAAATGAGAGCGCGGCACCGGCAAAAAAGAGGCCGCTTCCTATGACAAAGCGGTTGGGCAGAGATATGTTCTCAGACAGGGAGGATGCCCCGCGGCTCCAACCGTACAGATACGCTCCCAGAGCTATCAGGACAGGCGCCTCGACGCTGTACAGAGGAATACCGAACAGCACTGCCTTGAGATGCGCCAGAGGCAGCAGGAGCACGCTGCTTGTCAGGCAAAGCCGGATGAAGGATGGCAGTGAAAAAATGGGCATATATTTAGAATACGCTGGCTGCAATAATCAAAAGGAGGATGGGCAGTATATGGACAGAAAAGAGCGGCGTCTCGAAAAACGCATGGACGGAGAAAAGGATAAGAGCGGAAAAAAGCGCGAGAGCGACAAGATCTCCTTCTCTCTGCCATCTTTTCCACGCAGACCAGATACCGAGAAACAGCCACCCGGCAAAGAAGAACAATCCCACCAAGCCTGTTTCCAGAGCGATATCCAAAAAAAGATTATGCGCATAAATAGGCTCGCGATATTCCGCGCTCGGCTTTACCAACAGAGGATAATTCCCCAGCCCAGTACCGAGCCAGGGGCGCGCAGCGACCGATGCCGCTCCCTCCTGCCACAAACGCAGGCGCTCGACATTGGAACCATCGCTTTGCGAAAAGCTCGAGAGGAGGCGCGTACCGACAGGACTTGTGAAAATCACTATCGCCGCAATAAGCCCCGCCGCGCCTATGTGGAGCAGGTGTTTCTTCCGGTGTACCGTTTGCCCGATGAACGACAGGAAAAAAGCACTCAATCCGAAAAAAAGCCCGAGGTATCCGCCGCGGGAAAACGTGAGCAGGTCGGCTATGAAAATGATGCCGGCACACACGATCCAGAATGTGCGTTTCCGAGAAACATTCTCAAGTGCGAAAGCGATAGCGAACGGCAATGCCATACCGAGAAAAAACGCACACATATGCGGATCAGGGAAAAGTCCTGATGCGCGCATGACTGTGACGCCGGAAATATTGACGAGGAGGCTCGGATAGCTCGCGACTGCCTCGCCGAATGTCGGACCGAGAAAAAATGGCAGAATAGTCTTCACCCAAAAAGCAAAGACGCGTTCAACGCCGAAAATGAACTGCGAGAAAAACTGTCCGAGCGAGAAAAGCCCTATGAGGGCGGCGCTGCTTGCGAACGCTTGAAATATTTTTTTACGAAACCCGGGTTGCCGCAGCAGCGAGAAAAACACGAAGAATAAAGGAAGGAAAGACAGAAGGAACAGAGCTTTCCGAAATGCCCAAGAAGCGTTCTCCGCCCAAAGGAAAGAAAATGTTTCCCACAAGAGAAAGGCTGAGAGGAAGAAGAGCGTGAGCGGTCGCGGCAGGAGAAGACGCCTTTCTAGAAGGCTTTTCGCCCCCCAAAAGACAACGATGCCGAGAGCGAACAACCGCGCCCAAGCCAAATCCACCCCCGGCGCCGGATGCAAAGCGAACTGGAAGGGGAGAAGAAAGATGAAAATAAGAAGGGCTTTTTCAAGCATAGCTGTGATCAGGGCTTGTGAGAAAAAAACCGCAGGCACCGGAGAACCTTATTTTCCCATACGGGCCGATGCTTGCTGAAATATGCTCTCTGGGAATCATAGAAGTGTTTCTTTTGATCGCGCACGGAGCGCTGGCTCTGACCGCGTAAATGGATAAGCGGGAACGCGCTGTGGCGGGCTACCGAGAGACCGCGCTTGCGCGCCGCCGTACAGAGATCGACGTCTTCGAAATACAGGAAAAAGCGCTCATCGAAACCGCCGATAGCGGAAAAGAGCGGGGCGCGTATGAAGAGTGCTGCGCCGCTGACCCAGTCCGGAAACGAAAGTCCGTTGCCGTCGCACAAAGCATACCGTGCCGGAAAAACATTGTTCTGAAAAAGAGTAATGAGGTTCGGCGCTTTCCCAGCGCTCCAGGCCTCAGGCTTATGCTCCTCATCAAGAAGCGCCATACCCAGGATACCGATGGCCGGTTCGGCGGCGAAAATACGCTCTATCTCACGAAGACAAGCCTCTATCCATACGACATCCGGGTTGATGAACCCGAGGAGGCTGCCGCGCGCCTGTTTGGCACCGAGGTTATTGCCTTGGCCGAAACCCTTGTTACCAGGGCTTTCTATCAGAAGAATGGGGTAGGCCTGCCTCAGCGCCTGCAGCGCCACGCTTTCCGAAGCATCGTTATTCACGATGATGACTTCGAAGGACACCCCAGCCTGTTCCAATGAAAAAAGGCTATCCAGAGCCTTATTGAGAAATTTAGCACTCTGATAATTCACGAAAATAAGCGATATGCGCGGATCAGCGCTTTGAGAAAAAGTGTTCATAGGCTCGATGCACATCTTCGGCAGCGCCGCCTCTCCCGCGTAGCCTGTCGAGGTGATTTTTTACTCTCCGTATTGTAACATAGGCCGCCAGATAGGGGCGCATCAGGAGGGAGGCGTGTTTCTGGAAAAAAAGCAGCCCGGAATACACCAGAAAATAAGTTTTCTGCGGATTGGAGCGGCTCGCTTCGCTGTGCCACACCCGGGCGCCAGGCACTACAAGACAGGCGAATCCCGCCCGAGAAGCACGGAACGAGTAATCGGCGTCTTCATAGTACAAGAAGAAGCGCTCATCCAGAAAGCCGATAGCATCGATCAGCTCCCTTTTTATGAATAGGGCGCAACCGGTCAGATAGCCGCTCGCATAGGCATCCGAAAGGCGTTCGGCCTTGGTAGCCCTCAGATGCACGGCGCGCATACGGAAAAAGTCTATCTTCCCTTTCTCGAACCAGGGACGCTCGCTGCCTGATTCATATATGATCGGGCAAAGCAGCCCGGCCTCGGGGTGCCTCTCAGAAGCTTCGACAAGTGCGGTAAGAGCGTGCGGATCCAAAGTGGCATCATTATTGAAAAGGAGGCACGCTCGTGCGCCATGCGCAAGCGCCATGCGCATTCCGATGTTCATCCCTTTGGCAAAACCTTCATTCGCTTGATTGCGGACAAACGTAAGCTGTGGAAATCGTTTTTCCGCCTCGACCAGCGAACCGTCCTCGGAAGCGTTATCGACGACAACGATCTCTTTGTTCGGATAGTCAAGCTGAGCGAGAGAAGCGAGACAGGATAAAAGGTACCGGCCGCCATTATAATTGAGAACGATAATGCCTATTTTTGAAGCAGAGACCATACGTATGCGATACGGATTTGAAGCGGGAAGATGCTCTAGAAAAGCTAGGGAACCATCGTTTCCATGCGTTCCACTTCGGAAAGGGGAGTGCCGCCTTCTTTCTGGAAAAGACTGGTGATTTCTTCCTGACTGATCGCCTTGGTAAGCCAGAGCATACCGAAATAGACGGCTACGCCAGAGATCCCGGCGGCAAAAAACGAATAGGGTTCGAGCAAAAAGAGCGCGGCGCACATAGCCGTTCCTGAGAGAAAGATTCTCCCGATATTCTCGAAAGACGGCGTGTACCGGACATATCTATAAGCGAGAAAGCCGGTCATAGCCACTACCAGCATCTCGGTGGCAAGCGAAGTCCAGGCCGCCCCGATATATGAAAAACGCGGAATCAGGAAAGCGTTCAGGGTGACATTGAATACAGCGGCGAAAAAAAGCGTCTGCATAAGCTTTTTCTGCGCATTGCCGACTACGAGCAACATATTGAAATAGCTTCCGAAAAAAATGAAGCCGAGTGCGAAGATAAGGATGCGCAGCACCGGAACGGATTCCTGGAAACCGCCGCCGCTCACGATACCGATGATATCATCGGCCAAGAACCAGGTTCCGGCAACGATAGGCACGATGATGATGGCGAAGACCTTGAAGGTTTTGTTGGCGATTTCTTCGAAGCGCTCCCGCTGCGTAAAAATGAAACGTGAGAGGAGCGGCAGGATCAGCCCTGCCAGCATCGCCGGGAAAAAAATGAGGTTTTCCATAATCTTGTAGGCGACATTGTAGATGCCCACGTGCGCGCTCGATTGCAAGACGGAGAGGAGAATGGTGTCCATCTTGAAATACGTGAAGGTGATGATAGCCGTCGCTCCCATCGGCAGCGACTCGTACAGAAAAGCTTTCCAGTAGGCGAAATCGATCTGCGGAGAAAATCTCACATAGCGCCGGCTCAAGAAAAGCACGACCAGAGCATTGAAAGAGAGCGAGGCTAAGAGCGTCGAGGCGATGGCGAGAAATCCCCAGTTTTCTCGCACGATCAGAAATACCAAACTGACCTGAAAAATTTTTCCGAACAATTCTACGAGAGCCACTTTGTCCATCGCCAGGCGTTTCTGGAAAACGCCGTTCAACATAAGCGATACGGTGGAGAAGAGGATAGCCCCAGCCGCGATGAAAATGCCGATCTTCAGATCGCGCGAATAATCGAAGAAGAGTATCAGAAGCGGCGAGAGGAGGAAGACCACGAAAGAGGCCGTGAGCCGCAAGGAGAATATCTTGCTGAGGATCTTTTTTTCATCGGCGCCTTCGCGGGAAATCTCGCGTGCCATGACAGAACTCAGGCCCAGATCGGCAATGGCTGAAAAGAAAGCAAAAAAAGCCAGCACGGTCGAGTACTCGCCGAACCCTTCCTGCCCCAGATACCCGGTGATCAGGCGGATGGAGAGCAGGGAAAGCACCACGGTCGAAAACACTTTCAAGAAAGAGTTGAGGACAACGTTGTAAGCGATTTTACGCGCAAGAGCCATTGCGGTTCAGGCTGAAGGCTTATTTTTCTTTCGGTTTCGGATGGATGCCCACCTTTCTTTCGTCGCCTTTTCCGATACTTTCAGTGATAACCTCCGGATTTCCGGCGAGAAAAGAGTGCACGATCTTGCGCTCATACGGCAGCATCGGTCTCAGCATAACCGAAGTATTGTTTTCTACAGCCTCAGAAGCAGCCCTTTTAGCCTCTTTTTCAAGCAAATCCCTTTTCCCAGAAAAATAATCATTCACGTCCACGACGACGCTTAATTTTTCTGTCGTTTTCTTGCGGAGCATCACGCGGACGAGGTGCTGGATAGCGGCCAAGTTCACCCCGTATTGCCCGATCAGGAGGTTCTGATCGTGCTCTACGCGCGCCATACAGAAAAAAGTGCTCTCTGGGCCATCTTGCTGAACCGTTACCTCGATCATGGCCTCAAACCCCATCTTGTGCAAAAGATCGGCGACGGTTTCTTTGATGATTTCCTGATGCGTTTTTTCCATACCCTAGTTCTCTTGTTTCGTCTTAAAAATCGCTTTTTGCTGGAAAATCATGAAGAGTGTCGAGAAAAGCCAGTACAAAGCGAGAGCGGCCGGGAAGGTGACTCCGATAAAAAACGTCAGTCCTGGTCCGAGGTACAGCATCTGCTTATTCATTATAGCGGCAAAGTCCGGCTCTGTGGAGGCATTTTCTTGAGGCTTATCATTATTTTGGCTCTTGAAAAGCATCTTTGTCTGATAATACTGGGCGATAGCCGAAAGGAAGGCGAGTACATAGTTCGGTTTGGTCAGGTCCACGAAATGCAGGAAGAGGTGATTGATAGCTCCAGGATTGGCAACAAAAGCGTATAAATCGCTCGGTCGAGCCACAAATCCTGCCTCGGAAATGTTGATGATCACCCGGTAGATAGCGATGAGGAAAAAAAGCTGGATAATCAGGGGGAGACAGCCGGAAAACGGGTTGGTCTTATTCTCCTTATAGAACTCCATCAGTGCCTTGGTCTGCTTTTCCTTGTCAGTCTTGTATTTCTGCTGGATAGCCTTCATCTGCGGCTGCAATTCCTGCATTTTCTTCTGGGATTCGATCTGTTTTTTGGAAAGGGGGATGAGCAATGACTTCAGGACAAGCGTGGTTATGATGATCGCGATGCCAAAATCCTGCCCGGGAATGGTATTGTAGAAAAATATCAGGGTGTTATAGAGCGGATGATAGATGAGGGCATCGAAGATCTGTATCATAGTTGCTTTGCTTTTTGGGATTTCTTAATCTGTTCGAAAAGGCTTCTGATGATGGCTCTACCCGTCGTCATGTCGGTCTTTTTCGGCTTTTTGACGGTAAAAAATATGATATCTCCATGCTCGGGCCACTCCTCCTTGAGCTGAAAAAAGGCCTCGGAAAGGACGCGCCGCAAACGGTTCCTGTCGACAGCGAGCGGGAGATGCTTCTTGCTGAAAGAAAATCCGAGACGCAAGGACGATCCGCCTTCCAGGTACCGGCACCCTATCTCATTAAAAAAAAGAGGCTTACCGGAGCGAAAGACTCTGTCAAAATCTTCTTTTTTTCGCAACCGTAAGCCTTTTTTTAACATATTTTACGCGACAGTCAGCTTTTTCCGTCCCTCTCGGCGGCGGCTCGCTACTACTTTTTTGCCTCCTACGGTGCTCATCCGCTTCAAAAACCCGTGGCGCCGGGCACGTTTTCTGGTTTTTGGTTGGTATGTCCTCTTTGGCATAGGATAAACTTACATCTTAAGTATATTGAATGTTTTTCCAGTGTACCAGGAAATAGAAGAAAGTCAATTATAAAGGCGGGTGCCGGAACAGGGCTCGTGCGAGAGTTATACACCGCTTATCCACCCTTCATCCACTTTTCCTGCATAGCCCTGGTTGTACACGCGTGATATAATACAATTCACTGTTTTCAGATAATTCAAATGGGGAGAATTGCTATGACGAACGAGGAGTTGTGGAAGGCTGTTTTAGGCCAAATAGAACTCTCTATTTCCAAGGCTAATTTTATCACCTGGTTCAAGAATACCGGTATTTTGAGCAACCAAGACGGCGTGGTTACTATCGGCGTACCGAACGGATTCGCGAAAGAATGGCTTGAAAATAAATACAATCTGTATATTTTGCGGGCATTGAAAAGCTTCGATGAAAATATCAAAGATATCCACTGCGTGATCGCATCTGGCAAGCCGGGGCTGCCCCTGCCGATGATGGATTCCATAAAAAATGTCGATGCCGTCAAGCCGCCGGAACATACCGGATTTGTCCGGAAAAAACTCATCGAGAAGCCGTTTTTCACTACGACAGGACCCTCTACGCCGGAGTTCCACGAGACCAACCTCAATAGCCGCTATACATTCGAGAACTTTATCGTCGCCGAAAACAACGAGCTGGCGCGCGCGGCCTGCTATGCCGTCTCGCAAAACCTCGGTATGGCTTATAATCCGCTTTTCATCTATGGCGGCGTAGGCTTAGGGAAGACCCATCTTCTCCAATCTATCGGGAATGAGGTGATGAAAAACTCGCCGGAAAAAAGGATCAAGTACATCAATTCGGAGCGCTTCACTACCGAGCTCGTCGATTCCATCAAGAATCAGAAAATCGATAAATTCAAAGAATACTACCAACAGATGGATCTGCTCATTATTGATGATATCCAGTTCCTTTCCGGAAGAGAAAAGACGCAGAATGAGTTTTTCCATATTTTCAACGCTCTTTACCAGATAAACAAGCAGATTGTCATTTCGAGCGATCGCCCCCCGAAAGCCATCCCGACGCTTGAAGAGCGCCTGCGCTCCCGTTTCGAAGGAGGGATGATCACGGACATCAGCCGTCCGAATCTTGAGACGAGAATCGCTATTTTGGAGGCGAAAATAGCCGAAAGGGGCTTTATCATCGATACGCCGGCCATCCGTTTCATCGCGGAGAATATCACTCAGAATATCCGCGAACTTGAGGGAGCGCTGAATCGCGTCATCGCTTTCTGCGAATTCCATCGAGTGTCTCCGACTCTGGAGAATACCGGCGAGATTCTCTCCCAGCTGATCGAAAACAACAAGAAAACCATCCAGACAGACGATATCTTCAGGGTGGTATCGGAATTTTACAATGTCACTAAAGAAGATCTGATCAAAAAAGGAAGAAAAAAGGAGATTTCTCACCCGCGTCAAGTGATGATGTTCATACTGCGCACCGAACTTCAGGCGCCGTTCTCGACTATCGGAGAACTCCTCGGCGGACGGGATCATACTACCGCCCTGCACGCATTCGAGAAGATACATAAAAACAAAGATGTCCACCCGCGCCTGAAGGAGGAACTCAACACTCTTAAAGAGCGGCTTTATTATCCAGTATAGTGTATAGGCCTGTATAACTCTATGCAGGCTGTGGATGAATCCTGTATAAAAGAAACTAACGTATGGATAAAAATATCTTTCTTATACATACATTATCTTCATCCACAACAACTCCCTTAAAATATAATAGTTATATAAAAACATTTTCTCTAAAAAAACTTCTACAAAAGCAAATTAATCACTTATCCAGATATCCACACTCCTAATCATAATAATAAATTCATACATACTATAATAAAGATACTATTAATACCCTTATGAAATTTATCTGCACGCAAGAAAATCTCAACACAGCACTTTCATATCTTGAGAGGGTGATAGGGAGGCAATCAACCCTTCCGATACTGAGTAATTTTCTTTTAGAAGTGGAAAAAGGAAGGTTGAAAATTTCAGCGACGAATCTGGAGATTGGGATCATAGCGTATATTGGAGCGAAAATAGAGGAGGATGGGAAAATAGCTATCCCAGCGAAATTATTAAGCAGCTTTATACACAATCTTCCTTCAGGAGATGTTCTTCAATGTGAGAGTGACTCTGAGGGTTTGAAAATAGAAAGCGCCTCATATCAGATGAAAATAAAAGGATTAGATGGGAAGGATTTTCCTATCATCCCGCAATATAAAGATGATTATTTCTTCTCTTTTCCAGCCCAAGAGCTGAAGGAGGCGCTCTCACGGCTTTTGTTCTGCGTCAGTCTGAATAGCGCCCGATTAGAACTTACTGGTGTCCAAATATTATTTTTCAAGGATGAGCTTCGTCTCGCTGCGACAGATAGTTTCCGCTTAGCCGAGGAAATCATCCCCTTTATACAACCTGGGAGCGGCTATGGGGATTTTCTTTCCCATAATTCATCACTCACCATCCCTGCAAATACCTTCCAAGAAATTGTGCGGGTTATCACTCCTGGAAGCAGCGAGGTAAAAGTCGCCTTGCAGGAAAACCAGATATTTTTCGAGATAGACGGGGTGCAGATCATTTCGCGGATTATCAATGGGAAATACCCGGACTATAGGCAGATTGTTCCGAAAGAATTCTCCCTCCAAGTAGTTTTGGGGAAGGAGGATTTTCAGAGAGCTATCAAGATCGCGAGTACGCTCTCCCCGTATGCTTCAGGAGAGGTGACACTTGCTTTCGCGCCAGAAGAGAAACAATGTGTGATAACCTCGCAGTCCCAAGAAATAGGCGCGAACAAGACCATCCTGCCTATGGAAGTGCTGAAAGGGGCTGCCCCGCTCACCATCATTTTCAACCCGAGGTATGTTTCAGAAGGGATACTGGCGCTTTCTGGCGAAAAAATACTCTTTTCAGCGAATGACGGAGCTACACCGGCCGCTCTCCGTATGCGAAGCGAGGCTGATGCCTCTCTGACAGATAGGTACGTCTATATCATAATGCCGATACGCAAGTAACGGTATGCGTACTCTCAAAGAGCTGCTTCCTAAAAAAAATCATCCCAGAGCGGAAGCGCTCGATGAAAAGACGGTTTTCCATATCGCCAAACGGATCATAGTAGAAGAGTACGGCGTACGCGGAGGCGAGAATATCATCCCAGTCCTCTATAGGGACAAGAAGCTCTTTCTTTCGCCGCGGAGCTCCTTGTGGGCAAGTGAGATCCTCCTCCAGCGGGAATCACTCTGCAAGCGCATCAATGGCACTCTCGGGACAGAAGCAGTCCAAGAAATAAAAATGAGCCGCCAATAATAACAAGAACCTCCCTGGACAGGAGGTTTTTTGCGCCCATTAAAAAACAAAATCAGTATATCCCCATACTTTTTTCGTCTTTCGCCTCATTCCCATTCTTATCACGCACCTTCGCTGTTACCGTAAGGGTGGTGGGACTTGAAGGGGATATATACGACACCGAATACGGCTTTGAGGATGATGACCCCACAGGTGATCCATTGACTGAATATGTGACGCTCTCTACATCATACGGAGCGTCTACGCTGGCAGAAAACGTCACCGATGAAGAAACGGCAGCACTTCCGGGAGCAGAGAGACTTATCTTCGGGAAGTATTCCTTGAAATCATCCGCCTGGCATTCGTCTTTTGGTGGGTCGGCTACGACGGCACCCTTTTGTTTTTCATACCAATCTTTAACACCCTTTTCCCAGTTTTTGTACTGCGGGTCGCGATCGGGCTTATCGGGAATCGGTCCGCGCGGGTCATCACGGCTGACATAATAGAGGATATCGTGGTCGCTCACGAAATCTTTCTTGTCGATATCCTTATCGCGGCAGTATTTGTTCGCGAGACAGTACGAATGCTTTTCACCGGGAATCTTACATACCTTGAGATTCTCTTTCTGCTCGAGTTTTCCTGCGAGCATCGGCTTGCTTACTTTCCCCTCGCCATCGCCGATTTCATCATCAGGATTGTACTTGGGAAACTCCTCGACGGCATAATTCGAGAGCGCTTTGTCGAGGAAGGCGCGCCAGATAGGGGCGGCGACATTCACCCCGTCCGCGCCATCGGTCATCGCCGCATTGTTATTGTTCCCGGCCCATACGCCCACTGCCAGAGACGGTGTGTATCCGATAGTCCACCCGTCGCGGAACTCGTTCGTGGTGCCTGTTTTCGCGGCCACAGGACGATTATCGAAGCGCAGCGGAGAATTTTCGCCGAAGACCCAGGCGCGGTTGCTGTTGTTGGAGAGGATCGAATCGAGCATCGCCACGTATTTTTCCTCGACCACCCTCTCTCCGGCGCCAGGCTTGAATTCTTCTATGATGGCGCCCCCCGAGTCTTCCACGCGCAAGATAGCGGTCTTCGGGTGCTTGATACCGCCAGTCGCGAGCGTACTATAGGCGTTCACATGGTCCAGGAGCGTTACTTCGCCGCCGCCCAAAACAAGCGAAAGCCCCAGTTTGTCGGGGCTATTTAGCCCGCCGATACCGAGATTCTTTGCCATTTGGATAGCGTCTTTTACACCGACGAGGTAGAGGGTTTTGACGGCCGGCACGTTGAGCGATCCGCCGAGCGTTTTCATCATCGGGAGCGGCCCATGGAACTTCCCGTCATAGTTATTCGGCTCGTAGCTTTTGCCCTCAGCGGTCTCGAATTGGGTTTTCGTGTCGTAGAGGATGGTTTCCGGAAGATAGCCTTCGGTGAAAGCAGTGAGATAGACATAGGGCTTGAAAGACGATCCCGGCTGCCGGTCGCGGATGGTCACATTCACCTGGCCGTCGATAGCGGCATCGAAGTAGTCTTTCGAGCCGACCATGGAGAGGATTTGCCCGGTTTTTGTGTCCATCGCTACGAGAGCGGCATTGGACGCACGCCACTGCTTGTTCTTCTCGGCGCCCTCGCGCACGGCCTGTTCGGCGATCTGCTGCTTGTCCCAGTCGAGCGTCGTGATGACCCGGAAGCCGCCTTCTTCTACGGCCCGGTCGCCATATTTTTGCTGGAGGTAGTCCTTGATGTACATCACGAAGTGCGGCGCCGCGATGATGTCTTTCTGCGGCTGCACCTTGTCGAGCGTATCGGTGTTTATCGCTTCATCGGCCTGTTCGTCGGTGATATACCCGAGCTTCGCCATCGTTTTGAGCGCGAAAGCCTTGCGTCCGGCCAGCGCATCGATATGCGAGCCATACGGCGAATAATAGGCGGTCGCCTGCGGCAGGGCGGCGATGAGCGCGGCTTCATCAAGGGTCAGTTCGCGAGCCGGTTTTCCGAAAAAAGTCTGAGCCGCCGCTTCGATGCCGTAGGCGTTGGAGCCATACGGGATCTCGTTCAGATACATCGCCAGGATCTCGTCTTTGGAAAACTTCGTCTCTACCTCAAGCGAGAGGATGACCTCCTTCGCCTTGCGGATCAGGGTCTTTTCGTTCGTCAGGAGCGAGTTCTTGACGAACTGCTGCGTGATAGTGGATCCTCCCTGAGCCTTGCCGAGCTCGATGATGTCCTTGAGAAGGGAGCGGATGATAGAAGTCAGCTTGATGCCATGGTGGCTATAAAAGTCCTGATCCTCGAGGCTGATGGTGGCGTATTTGACGACATCGGGCATATCGGAGAAGGGGATGACGGTGCGCTTTTCCTCGCCATGCACCTCATAGAGGAGATGGGTGCCGGTCCGGTCATAGATCTTGGTCGATTCCGCGATGACGCGCTTGTTCACCGTTCCGGGATTGGGGAGGTCTTTGGCGATGTAGGCAAAGGCGGCAATCAGTGCCACCATAGCAAAAATACCGCCCCAGAGCGCGGCTTTCAGAGCGATGTCCCAGAAACGGCTGTTTCGTTTCATTTCGCCCGGTATGTGGCGTCTTTTACGAAAAAATGACATAGGGGATATACAGAGAAGGTATCTTCATTGTATACCATAAAATAAGGGAAAAGTGAAGGCTCGGCAGCCTATTTTTTGAGAGATATCCCCGGAAAGATCTGTTTGAGCAGGAGAAATGACACGTCGACGCCCCTTCCCTCGACAAGCGGCTTCTCATTCATATTGTAGTAAGGGTTCGGATTGATTTCGAGGATGACATAGTTTTTCGTATCAGCGGCGATATCTTTGGCGATGAGGTCGACGCCGCCGAAAGAAAGGCCGGCGATACGGGTCGCCTTTATGCATAATTCACGGAAGAATGGACGCATCTTTTTGGTCACATCGATTGAGCGGCCGCCGTCTGACATATTGAGATTATTCCGCAGCCTCAGCAGGTGATTTTTCGGAAGGACGGTATCGAGGGAGAGGCTATTCTTTTTCAGCGTCTCTTCGACGACAGCGTCGACCCGTATTTTGAATCCGCGCAGACGCGTCTTGTTGAATGTCGCGATGAGCTGCTTGATGCTGGACGTCCCATCGCCGAGGATGCTGGCAGGAATTTTTTGGACACAGGAGATGACCTTATCATTGAGCACCAGCACGCGATACTCATCACCGATGAACATTTCTTCGACAAGAAACGTTTTCTGTTTGAGAGAATGCTTTTTCTCCATTTCCTTGAAGTGCGAGAATGCGTTGAGAAGATCTTTTTCAGACCGGATATCCCACGTCACTCCGAGAGCGCGTGATCCGTGCGTCGGCTTGAGGATGACCGGGTAGCGGAGACGATTCTTTTTTATTGCCGCCGCCGCGCTTTTGAAAGAATCGGCTACGATGCCCCGAGGCGTCCGTATGCCGACCCCATCGAGAACTATTTTTGTGGTTTCCTTGTCTCGCGTGAAATTTCCCATCCGGCGCATCACTGGAGCGTTGGCTCCCTTCAAGAAGATGATAGCGCCTCTGTATGCGAGCTTGATAAGCCGGGTTTTTGAAGGTAGAAACTCTATCTGTACCCCGAGTGTGAGCGCCCGTTTCAGGAATGAGCGGAACCCGCCGTGTTTTGCCCGCTTCTCGATCATTTTGACATTCATACGTTTGTTGGTCATTTATTTAC
>MFRV01000020.1 GCA_001784695.1 Candidatus Moranbacteria bacterium RIFCSPHIGHO2_01_FULL_54_31
ATTAGGCAATACTGTTATGCAACTTCCTTTTGCTGACAAAGTGCTTTCCGTCCAGGATATTGTTCTGGATGAGAAATCATTGGAAATGATTCCACCGAAGAATCATGAGAAGGCGCGCCAGAATGCCGATGAGATTATGGCGATGGATTTCGAATACATCGTGCGCGGCAAGAAATACAATGGTTTCTACACCCGGCTCAAAAACCTTCCGCAAGAGAAACATCCTGTCGTTATCCTCAATCGCGGAGGATCGGGCTTGTTCGGCCATATCGATGCCAAGCATATTTTTTCCGGTTTTGCTACCTCAGTCATCAGGGCTGGCTATATCGTCATCGGCTCGCAGTGTATGGGTTTCGCCGAAGACGGGGCGCCGGATGAGATGGGAGGGGAGGATTTTCACGCTGTCTTGGCGCTCAAGGAGTTTATCGACGCGGACGAAATGGCGGACGAACAGCGTATCGGATTGTATTGCGCGAGTCGTGGCGCGATCGCAACCTTCCGACTTCTGGCAGAAACCGATTGGGCGAAGGCGGCTGTAGTAATTTCCGGAACAGTCGATCTTTTTGATGATGCATTCCGTCCGGAGATGACAGAACATTATGCCACGATGTTCGGCGGATCACAGGAAGAGCGCGAGAAGCGATCTGTTCTGAGCTGGTCGGAAAAACTTCCGAAAAGCACCCCTATCCTTCTGATGTATGGGACATCCGACTGGCGCGTTGATCCGCGTTCAGCGCTTCATTTTTCTGAAAAACTGCTTGACCTGAAAATCCCGCATCGTTTGGTGATGTTCGAGGGCAGCGATCATATGCTCTCTGAGCGATGGCAAGAATCACGAGCGATGGGCGTTGCCTGGCTGGATCGCTTCGTGCGCAATGACGAAGCGTTGCCGGATATGAAAAAACACGGGAAGTAGAAGTAGGGTACAAGTCCGCTTCATTTCTTCTTCCGCTTCGCGTGGAAGGATTTGTGGATTTCTTTGAGGCGTTCGTTGGTGATGTGGGTGTAGATCTGCGTGGTCGTGATGGAGGCGTGCCCGAGCATCGACTGGACCGAGCGGATATCGGCGCCGTTGACGAGGAGGTCGGTCGCGAAACTATGGCGGAGCGTGTGCGGATGCACGTCTTTCAGGATACCTATTGATGTATAAATAGTAGCGTGCAGAAAAGTCGCCTTAATGGATTATCACGGGCTGCTCTATTTGCTAAAATCGTATAGTGTGATATTGTGACTTGTTTGGTTATTTAACAACCCGTATCTATTCAAACTCAAAGGAGGTATCGTATCATGAATCAAAATGATATTCGCCCGATGGTGCTTGGTGCCCCTATCATCAAAGGGGATAAAACAAGTTTTCATTTGGCTAGTGGATTGATACATGTTCAGGCTCCAGAAAGTCTGATGGCAGATATTTTCGCTTCCTGTAATGGTCAGGCGACTCTGGACAAAGTAATTGAGTCGCTTGCGTCCAAATGGGATAGGGATAATCTGAATAGCTTCCTGCAACACCTTTTTGAAAAAGGAGTGTTGTATGATAGCTCTTCAATCAGTGCTTTTGTCTGGCCTTTTGTTTCCAACCCGACTTATTTTGCTCAGGCTGTTACTGATGCAGAAGTAGCAAGACTGGTTGATCAGGCCTGTTTGAGACATCGAAGTCAGGTGCCGGGAAAGGTTTTTGCGGTGGAGAAGTTTCCGCTACAAGAGCTCCTTTCACAGCGTCGGTCAGTGCGTGTTTTCTCAGGTGAGACCGTAGGCATAGATCGCATCGTTCAGATACTATGGTCAGCCTACGGGATTATTGCCAATCCTCAAAGCGAGACTGGTTTTGATCGGCACACTGTCCCCTCCGCTGGTGCTCTGTATCCATTGAATCTTTCTCTTGCTGTGTTGGGATTTGTTGATAATTTATCAAAAGGTCTGTACAATGTTGTCTTCACTCAGGAAGGTTCTATCGGGTTGACCAAAACATCGAGCAGTCTTACTCATTTTTATCAAGCTTTCGCTGATCCGCTTGTCTTGCGGGATGCGAGCGGGGTAATCGTGGTAAGTGGCTCATTTGCTGTGGCAGAAAGAAAGTACGGTAACCGTGCTCTTCTCTATATACCGCTTGAGGCTGGTCATGTAGCTCAAAATGTCCATATAGCAGCAACTGAATTGAGAATGGCGACGGTAGAAATTGGCGGTTTTCTTGAAGAGGCCATGCAAGACACTCTCGGTCTCTCGAAAGACTACGTCCCCCTTACTACCCTAGTCTTTGGTTGTTCTGGGCTTGAAATTGAAGAGAAACAGCCTTTGTTTGAAGTCGAGTGGGCATTGCCAAAAGGAGGGTCATATCGATTGCCATTCAGTATGGCAATGGCGCGTTTGGCGAAGAACTATCAGGGGAGCGAAGATTGGTCTTGCGGCCGATCGGAGAATCCTTTTTTGGCTCACACCAAAGCCATTGCTGAAGCACGGGAATGGACAGCATGCAGTCTTCCGACGACTTTGGTAAAGACGGATATCAGGTCGCTTCAAAATGCAGTGTTGCCAGAACAAGTCATCGCTTTTCACTCTGAGCAGTATGCGGAAAGAAATTTTCCATTTCATCCTTTTGATCTGAAAATGGTTTATGCGTGGAAAGAAGCTGCTGATGTTGCATCAGGTAAGAAATATTTTGTTCTTGCTGACTGCATCTACTTTCCTTACTATTCAGAGTATCCGTGCTACGCAAGTGCGAACTCTTCTGGTGCGGCTGCTTATCCGACAAGAGCAGGCGCTATAGAAAGGGGGGTATTGGAACTGATTGAGCGAGATGCTTTCATGATTGTCTGGCTGAATCGTTTGGACATGCCTGCCGTCCGTCATGCAAGTTTGCCTGATGGGATTCAACAGCGCCTTCGTAACCTTGAGGAGGTAGGCGTTTCGGTAACTGTAAAAGATCTGACCTTGGATCTCGCTCCCGTACTTCTTGTTTTTGCGCAGAGCGAGGAATTGCATTACACGACATGTGCCGCCTGCTCTTCCTTCGATATCTATGAAGCGCTTGATCGCGCTTTGATGGAGGTTGAATCATCGGTGTATTGTTGTTTCACATTCGGCTCTTCGGAACCGATGCTTCCCGCGGATGTGCGCATGACGCAAGACCATGGGAGGCTTTACGAGCAGGAGGCTTTCTTCCGACAAGCTGATTTCTTAAAGGAGTCTCGACTTCTGAAGGATTTTGGTGACATTGGTAAGAGTGCCTGCACAAGTTGGGAAATGCTATTGGCGCGTCTTTCGGATCAGGGGAGGAATGTTCTGGTGGTCGATCTTGATGGACTGGAGGCGAACAGGGTACAATCGGATCTGTACATAGTGAAAACTTTTGTTACAGGTCTGGTGCCAATGAGTTTCGGCTATCATGAAGAACCGTGCGGAATGCAAAGAATCTACGAAGCCCCCGTGATTTTGGGATTTCGTTCCGAACCGCTTTCTTATGATGAGTTAAATAGATTTCCTCATCCTTACACTTGATGAAGTTTGCAAAGGAGGTGATATATATGGAGCAAGTACAGTGTGCAGGTGCGCAGCCATTCGTTTGGGTCGTCACGGTCGAACCGAGACACCAGAGTGAACGGAACGGTGGGATGGCGAATAAGTCGAAGTCGAGTAGCAGCTCGCCTCAATCTCAGCGTTGCAATAAGTGCAAATCCAGTACGGTTAACGCAAACCGTAACTGATTCAGGCTCAAGCGCTCTGGTTTCACTTGAAAGGGTCTTGATCATTCATAATGATTGAGACCCTCTTTTTTATTACCAAACGAAGTGAGTGAAACGAGGGTGCACTCTCGTTTCCGAACGCAGTGCCGGTAACATCGGGTCGATACCCGTTATTTCCCGAATCCCGACATCCGATGAATTTCCTGCGGAGTCAGACGGACGATATCGTTCCAAGCGAGCTCAGGATGTTTTTTCCGAAAAGCCTCGACGATGCGATAGCCGATAGCATACCCGGCCCAGAGAGGATATTCTTTGCCTTCGAGAAAAACGGGATAATAGAGGTCGGTCGACTTGAAGCGTTTCGCAATCTTCTTGTACCAATTCAACGCTCTTTTCGGAGAGAGCGCCTGAGAAGGCGAGTGAGTCCTCGTTTTGAAAAGAGAACCGACAAAACTTTCCGCGATACCTTCGAAGATAAGATCATCCAGGAGAGTTTTTCGTTCGTAGTGATTGTCCATCGCGGCATGCATGAACTCATGACAAATCGTTTCTGTCAGGGTTCGTTTCCAGCTGCTGGTTTTTTGTGGGCTTATGAAAATAAGCAGCGTGTTCCGGTAGGGAGTATAGCCGGTGACGCCGTCCATCGTCTTTCTGACAAAATTGCTGAACGTAGGGAAAAGGAAAATATGTGAGGGAGGGGCAGAGACCTGGCTGTGGCACAATCCGATGGCTTTTTCAGTCACGGCCAATAACTCCGGGGTTGAAATGTTAAACGATTGCGAACCCGCCACCTCGTTTTGATCAAAAATATTGTACCTCAAGCTTTCCTTCAGGTCTTTTTTCGTGAAAAATCCGGCGTAGCCGATATTTTTCGAATCAGAGATGTTTTTGACGAGAGCAGCCAAAAAAACTTCCCGATCTGAAGTGATAGGGTACTCTGTGAGAAGCTTGAAATGAGCAATGATGCCCTCTTTATTATTCCCTCGTATTTCTTTGATAGTATAGCTTTTCATGGCTCTCTATTAAAGGTGTCATTTTATAGTAAAAAAAGCAATGTTTTATTTCCTTTTCCTCTTGGCGTGGAAGGATTTGTGGATTTCTTTGAGGCGTTCGTTGGTGATGTGGGTGTAGATCTGCGTGGTCGTGATGGAGGCGTGCCCGAGCATCGACTGGACCGAGCGGATATCGGCGCCGTTGACGAGGAGGTCGGTCGCGAAACTGTGGCGGAGCGTGTGCGGGTGCACGTCTTTCAGGATACCGGCTTTCTTGGCATAGCTTTTCACCAGACGCTGGACGCTCCGCGGCGTGAGACGCTTGCTCTCTCTCGCGGCATTGGCCCTGTTGACGAGACCTTTCTTGCCATAGGCGACGAAGAGCGCCGGATCGACATCGGTGCGCTTGTCGAGGTAGGCCTTGAGCGCTGCCTTGGCAGCCGGAGAGATGAATACGATGCGAAGCTTGCTTCCTTTGCCGCGGATGCTGAACTCTTCCTTGTCGAGATTCAGGTGTCCCCGGTCGAGATTCACGAGTTCCGATACGCGGAGCCCCGAAGAGAAGAGCAGCTCGAGCATCGCCTTGTCGCGGAGCGATTTCTGATCAGTCCCATCAGCCGCGGCGATCAGGCGCTCCACTTCTTCGAATTCGAGGAAGTCCACCTGCCGGTCAGGCGCCTTGCCGACCTCGATTTTTTCCGCGGCGAGCGCGGCGACATCCTGTTTGGCGAGGTATTTGAGAAAGGTGCGGAGCACTATAGCCTGGTAGGCCTGGGTATTCTTTTTCAGCGTCCCGCCGCGACCGTTGTCTTTGCGGTTGAGGTAGAGGCGGTATTCGCGCACCTTCTCTGCGGTGATATCGGCCGGGGTCCGGAGGCCGCCCCAGGTGAAAAAGGCACTCAGCGTGCGGTGGTAGCTATCGATCGTTCGGAGGGAGCGGTTCATCTCGATTTCCAGATGCTCGAGGAAGCGCTGTGCGTATTTCTGGAGCGGCGTCTGAGGTTTTGTTTGTTTTTTGTCAGCCATACGGGCGGGAAAATATTATGCGACATTGGAATTGTACCATATGTTTGTTCGTGATAATCGATAAGTGATGCAGGATAAGGGATGGCTGGGGAATGATACGCAGTACGAGATAACTGATCAGGAATAAGCGATAGAGTGGAAAAAATGAAAAAAAGCTTCATTTGAGCGAAAAAGTGATTTTGTCCACTGCAATATTGCTTTTAATAAGCCAAAAAATCAAGAAAAGGACTATTTTTTCATTGACGGGAGCTGTCAGCTGAGCTATACTAAAATTTGTAAAAATTAGGATAAATTCCTGATAGCATTTCTTCCCTGGTTTTCCAGGAAGACTGTCTTAGGGACTTTATCAATCGAAAGGCGAGAGCCCTATTCGTACTCAATCCATAGTTTCGTTTTTCCAGGCCTGTGTCAAAGCAGGCCGAAAGCGTTTGCGGTCTTTGTTCGTGCGCGCCTCTGAAAAGCAGGAAAAAACGGACTTAGCGACCCGTCTGAAGGATCTGCATACGCGCATCCATCATCTCCAGACGCGCTTTCTGCAGTTCATCAAGGAGCTGTCCGGCTATCGCGTCGTGCGTGTTTTCCGCAACTACTCAGCCTTCTCCATCGTCGCCTCGAGCGCCCTCCTGGTGTCGGCGAGCAATTTCGCCCAAGGTCAGAATTCCGACAGTCTCCTGTTCGGTTACGTGAATGGCGATGTGGCGAGCGTGGAATCGCTCTCGGCCAAGCATCGGATCGCCGCTCAGACGAGCAAGAAAGAAAATCTCTCGCTGGTGCCGCTGGCGAGCGCTTCCAAGACGGTCGACCCCGACCAGAAGGACGACACCTCTGTCTTGGATATCCACACGCTCACCCCGCAGAACCAGGTGATGCTTTCTACTCAGACGAGCTCTATCACGCAGGATCCCGAGGAAGACGGCGGTGTGAAAATCTATACCGTAGTATCTGGCGATACGGTGAGCGGCATCGCTGCCAAAAACGACATTACGGTCAATACGATCCTGTGGGCGAACGACTTGGACAACGTGGACCAGATCAAGCCGGGCGATCAGATATTCATCCTGCCGGTCGCCGGACTGTCCTATGCCGTGAAGTCGGGCGATACGATCGACTCTATCGCGGCGGCATTCAAAGCGGAAAGAGACAAGATCATCGCATTCAATGAATTGCCCGCCAATGGCGAGATCGAAGTAGGCGCCGTCATCATCATCCCGGGCGGGCAGAAGGACGTCCCCGCTCCTGCTGCTACGACTCCGGGCGGTCTCGATCGTCGTCAGTACGCGACGCCTGCGGGAGGCACGGCGACTGACATCTCTTCCGGTTTCCGCAAGCTCGATGGCAAGGCAGGCACAGGACACCGATTCCCTTACGGGTATTGCACCTGGTATGTGGCGCAGAAACGCTATGTGCCGTGGCGCGGCAATGCCGGTACCTGGCTCTATCAGGCGAAAGCGCTCGGATACAAGACGGGTCGAACGCCGGCCGTCGGGGCTATCGTCGTGACGACGGAAAATCGTTTCTATGGGCACGTGGCTCTGGTAGAGAAAGTGAGCGGCGGCAACATCACCGTGAGCGAGATGAACTATGTCGGCTGGGGCAAGACCAATCGCCGCGTCCTCTCTGCTTCAAGCCGCGTGATCAAGGGGTTTATCTATTGAGATGCGGGATACAGAACAGCTCCGATACGATATCGGGGCTGTTTTTTCTTGTAAAGAAGCCATATTTTGGTATAATAAAAATAACGAGTATAAACCCGAAGTTACCGTCTGCCAGCTGGCGGACAGTAACAAAAGTAAATTTTCGTTTCACTCACTCCGTTTGGTAATAAGAGTATGGACAAAAACACTATCAAGCAGAAAATTGCTGAAAATATCAGCGCTTTGCCTCATAAAGAGGATGTGAAAAGTCTCTCGCTTTTTGGTTCGCAGCTTCATGGAACAGCGACTGAAGGGAGCGATATCGATATTCTTGTTGAATTTCAGCCGAACGCACATGTCGGGTTTTTCAAGATGTCAGATATTCTCCAGTTTCTTGAGAACAATACCGGCAAGAAAGTCGACCTTGTCCCGAAAGACGGTTTGAGCAAGTATTTTCGTGATGAAGTAATTTCTGAGGCTGAAATGATCTATGAGCGAAGATAAAGAGTTTTTACTCTTTGATGTCTTCACTCGCTCGGAAACGAAAGTAAATTTTCGTTTCGCTCGCTTCGTTTGACAATAAAAAAGATCTTGTCAGAGTCAAGCATATACTTGATGCGATAGCGCTTCTTGACCAGCACCTCGGTAGCGTTTCGGAGGAAGAGTTCTTGCACAATGATCTGCTTATCAATCTGGCCGCACGGCAAATCGCTCTTATCGGAGAAGCGATGGATAGCCTCTCAAGCGAGTTTCGGGAAAAGTATCCTGACTTGCCGTATCAAGAAGCTAAGGATATGCGGAACTTTCTCATTCATGAATATTTCGATGTAAGTGACAAGATCGTGTGGGATACATATAAAGCAGATATTCTTTCCATCAAGCTGAAATTTGAAAAAATCCAGCAACCTCTCGAGGACTGAATTTCCGTGTCCTCTCTGCTTCAAGCCGCGTGATCAAGGGGTTTATCTATTGAGATGCTGGATACAGAGCAGTTCTGATGGATATCGGAGCTGTTTTGTTTTATATAAGCCAAATCAGAGTATTTTAATATGCATAGGTTTGCATAGGTACGAAAATTATGGTATCTTTAGCTAAAGAAAGAGTATGCCCTTTGGGGATGAGCGCAATTGGTAATTGGAATGATAGTTTTGAAGCCTTGTTTCCAAACCGCGATAATTATGAGTATTGAACTATTATCTATCGGGGAAGCCGCAAGGAGGATGCATCTTTCTATCGATACGCTCAGACGATGGGATAAGGCTGGAAAATTTCCAGCCGTTAAAAAAAGCGGAAAACGTTTCTATCGGTTGGAGGATATCGAGAAATATCTCGTAAAACTTGGCATTGCGGAGACTGATATTTTTGAAATCGCAAAAGAATGGGTTTCAATCGACTCTGCATCTGAGCCGAGCGACTCATTCTATTGTCAGAACAGTATTGTCTTTCAATACAGATTGAAAAAACTGGAGAATGAGATCGGTGTCGTTGCCGGACTGGAAGATTCGTTTCCTCTCATAACATCTATTGTCGGAGAAATAGGAAACAACTCCTTTGATCATAACTTGGGGAATTGGCCGGATGTGCCAGGAATATTTTTTGGATACGACATACGGAAAAGAGTCATTGTGCTTGCTGATCGCGGGCAAGGGATTCTCAAGACCTTGAAAAGGGTGAAAAAAGAATTGGCATCAGATGAGGAGGCCCTCAGAGTCGCGTTTTCAGAGGTAATTTCCGGGCGTGCCCCAGAAGCGAGGGGCAATTGGTTGAAATACGTGAAAGGGATAATCGTAGAAAATGATGTGCGCTTGTTTTTCCAAACCGGTACCGCTGTGCTGGAGCTCAAGAAAGGGGATCGGTCCTTGAATATCAGGAAAGAAAGAGAGTCTATTTATGGATGCATTGCGGTAATCAACTTTTAGAAAAAATATGCTCATAGAACTGAAAAAATTCGGAACGACGCTCGTGTCTCGTCAGTCCGGCAAAGAGGCTTTCGCTGCCTTTCAGCCCGTTTTAGAGGCTGTATCTGATGATGAAGGGATAGTGGTTGACTTTGACGGAGTGATCACTTTTTCTCCATCTTGGGGCGATGAGTTCCTCACGCCGCTTGCTGCGAGATATAAGGAAAGAGTATTTTTCAAAAATACTCGCAATTCTTCCGTTCAAGCTACGTTGAAATTATTGAAAACTGTAAGCGGACTGACTTTCGGAGAATCTGCCTAGGCGCGCGTCCTCTCCGCCTCGAGCCGCGTGATCAAGGGGTTTATCTATTGAGATACAGGATGAGGGATACATGATGGGTGATGAGAGATGCGGGGGAAGACAAGTGATAGGTGATGCAGAATAAGGGATATAACAAAACAACTCCGATATCGTATCAGAGCTGTTTTTGCTTGTGTGACCAAAATTTAAAATCATTGACCGAGATGGCTTTGCGTGATATGTTTCTGGCGACTATTTCAAGTCGGAATAGCGTACCTTAACTGAACGAGGCCGAAAAGGAGCCAAAACATGAAAGCGATTGTCATAGGTGGCGGTGTAGTCGGTCTGATGTCGGCGCTTCGTCTAGTCCGCGCTGGCTACGGCGTGACTCTTTTCGAAGCGCAGAAATGTGGTAATGGAGCTTCAACAAGAAATCAAGGAATAATCCATTCCGGTGCAATGTATGCAAGGCTACATCCGGAGATTGTTCCGCTATGCATCGAAGCTCAGGGTATGTTTGTCAGGTTCTTCCCAGAGGCTCATTTGCATCACAAGAGAAGTTTGTATTATGGTGCCTCGCAGCCTATGAAAGAACTCTGTGTGCAATGGGATCATCTCAAGATTTTCTATGACATGGTCTCAGAAATCGATGCATCTGAGTATTTTTTGGAAACTGCCGGAAGAATGTTTGCTGAAGTGATCAATGAAAGCATTTTCTCCGCTAAGCGTATCATTGATATTTTAGTAAAAGAAGCAGTTGAAGCCGGTGTAAAGGTCTATGTGAATGTTCCAATTGCTCAGATTGTTCACTGCAATGGCAGAGTTTCGGGTGTGAGTGATTATACTGGCAGAACATACGAAGCTGATGTTGTCATAAATACATCCGGTCTGGGAGTAAAAAAGTTTTTAAAAGGAATCAACTCCCACTACCAGGATAGCATTCTGAGTCGTTTGGGCAGTGCTGTGGTGATGCGGAACCGTCGGCTGGATCGTGTCATTGTATCTACCGAGTTCAAGGGTTGTAATCTAGCGCCTGCAAATGATGGGTATTTGATCGTTATCATTTATGGTGCCAATCAGCCCTGGATTCATGGTAATCAGCGCTTTTGCGTTATTGGTGAAGAGTATGTTGAAGCCATGGAAAAGCTGAGGCAGACTTTTCGGGGCGACCTGTATGACTCCGCGGTTACACTGCCTTACTCATGTACGAAAACAGAGTTCATCAATAATCTGTATGCGGACGAATGGCAGGTAAATCCAAGCTACAGTGTCATTGATCATAAAGATGATGACATTCAAGGTCTCTTCACTTGCCTGCCTGGCAAGCTGACCCTTGCGTTTCATGCGACGAGATCCATAATGGCTCACATCCTTCATCAAAGTGAGGAGAATGTGGATTTGGCCTTGCCATCGTTTCAGCTCAATTTTCATGAACCAAGCAACCTGGTTGCGATTGAACCATGGAAAATAATGGGTGAAAACGAGCTATAAGCCAGATTGTTACCGCATATACCTTGCGCCCTCGAAACTCGAAGGGCGCATTTTTTACGTTAATTTGTGGTATATTAACGGTAGGGACTAAGGACAATAAGGGATGCTTGTCAGGCTATTTATTTATAATTCGAGAACTGTACCTCTATGATTTTTGACGGAGTAAACCATATCGCGATCATTGCTTCGGATTTGGAGAAGTCATTAGAGTTTTACCGTGGTATTTTGGGTTTGCACGAGCTTCACCGCATAGAACGTCCAGAGAGGCAATCGACGGTCGTTTACCTCGATGCAAGAAATTGCATTATTGAGCTTTTCTCTTTCTCGAATCCTCCTAGCAGATTAACGTATCCTGAAGCAACTGGTTTGCGTCATTTAGCTTTTTCAGTGAGTAAAATTGATGAATTAGCGAATACCCTTACATCCCAAGGTGTCGATTATGAACCTTTCCGTAAAGATCCGCGTACGGGGAAGAGAGTGACTTTTATTTTTGATCCCGATAAACTGCCTATAGAGATTGTTGAAGTATAAGTAGCCCTTTTCTGTAAGTACTTCATGATCGGAGAATGTATGTTCATAATCAAAGACTCTATCTATCTAGGAGGATACTTAATGAGTGATGCGGGATGCCTGCCCGCCTTCGGCGGGAGGGATACAAGACGGGCTCAGGAGAGCCTGTTTTTGTTTTGTTTGAGCCGAAAGTAGCGTTTTCCTCTGGACAAAATCCCG
>MFRV01000021.1:0-1042 GCA_001784695.1 Candidatus Moranbacteria bacterium RIFCSPHIGHO2_01_FULL_54_31
AGGTTCGATTCCTGCCGAGGACACAATCAAAAAATATCTAATACTCCCTCACCAGCTTTTCGAAAGCCGCCATCAATTGCTGCGTCATCATTCCCGGCGCACCGCTCCCTATCGCCCTGTCGTCGATCTGCACCACCGGCACGAACGCCTTGCTGGAACCGGTGACAAATACCTCATCGGCCGCGAGCAATTCCTCCACCCGGATATCCCTTTTTTCCGTAACGATACCCAGCTCTTCCGCGAGCTCCAGCGCGACCCCCTGAGTGATCCCCCACAGCACGTTATCCCACGTCGTGATCAGCACGCCGTCTTTCACGATGAACAAGTTGCTCTGCGATGCTTCTGACACGGTGCCGCCATTCACATACAGCGCTTCGAATGCTCCCGCCGCTTGTCGCCGGGGCAGATCCTGGATGGCGATCGCGTGATTGGCGAGCTTGACCTGCGGCAGCGGACGCTCATAGGCGAGGGTGATCATCTTCACGCCCTCCGTATAGATCGCTTGCGGATACCGATGCGCCTCTTCCGCCAAGACGAGAAACGTTTCATTGTCCTCGGCCGGCGTGAACCCGTCGCGGCTCGGTCCGCCGGAGAGCACGGTCCGAAGCGATATCTCGCTGAATGTATTCCGCGCGATCAGATCATCGATGATTTTCTTATACTCTGGAGCGCTGACCGGCACCGCGAGACCGAGGACGGAAGCGCTGCGCGTCAGGCGCTCATAGTGCCGCTCCCAAAAAAACGGCCGCCCATTCGCGACCGGCATCACATCGAAGACCGCATACCCGCGCAAGAAGCCGAGATCATACGGACTGATCGCCACTGCATTCAACGGGACGAAAGCGTCATTGAAATAGCACAGGGTCTCTGAAGCGGCGCCCATAGGCACAGTCTCGATTACTGCTTATCCTCCCTATTATATCGACAATGCGCCAAACAAGCCAATTTTCCGTACCAGACACTGCTTGCCGATTGACTATTCAGTGAAAAAGGAGTATAATATATAGGTTACTTAACAACTGAAAAAGATGTTTGTTTCGGA
>MFRV01000021.1:1071-28529 GCA_001784695.1 Candidatus Moranbacteria bacterium RIFCSPHIGHO2_01_FULL_54_31
GAAGGCAAGTGACTCCTTTGCCATATTTTTTTCCAACTTCACCAAAAGGGGAATACCAATGAAGCAATCCGCATTATTCACTCCGGCACAGACACTGCAACAGTCCGGCCTGTCCGTAATAGCAGTGGCCCTGGGAATAGGAGGGGGCACGCAACAGAAAAATGTTATTGATCCCGGCTTTCTCTCCATAACGTTTTCAGACGACATCAATGAAAACCACTGCACCGTCATACGCCAGGCACGGGATGACTACTTCAATCAGGGCGGCCCATTTATGGAATGCAGATGCCTCGATAATGAGCTCCATATCTGGCCCAGTCCCAAGTCTGCGAAATCTTTCATGACACGCGATGATGCTGTCGGCGAATACCAGGCATGGCTCGGTGTCGCCCTGGGGCTTCCTGAATGGGAAGAAAATATCGCTGTCGATGAAAGCTTGCTCCCTTTCCACAAACGCGTAGTGAAAAACTATCTTCCTCCGCAAACAGAATGGGGGTTGTTCAGTCCTCTGCCCAGCTTCGCCTGAACCTAGGCAGCTCGGCCATATAACTACAAGCATCTTTTTTTTCGAAACTCCCCTGAAGTCAACACGCTTTGGGGGATTTTTCTTTTTCATTTGAATCCCCTTCGCATTCCAGAGTATACTGGAGATATGCTGACTTTCGATACTCCCCTCTCTCAGATAGCGTCCATCAAGGCGCAGACCCTCGGCAAGCTCGAGCGCCTGGGGATTTTCACCGTGCGCGATATGCTCTACCACTTCCCGCACCGCTACGAGGATTATTCCGCCATCCGTCCCATCGCCTCGCTCGTACCCGATGAGAAATACACCATCGAGGGCACCGTCGCGAACATCAATGCCGGACGCACCTGGAAGAAGAAAATGTTCCTCACCGAGGCGACCATCGAGGACAAGAGCGGCCGCATCCGCCTCATCTGGTTCAACCAGCGCTTCGTCGCGCAGACATTGAAATCAGGTATGGTCATCCGCGCGAGCGGCAAAGTCACCCGCGACCGAGCGGGACTGGTGATGCAGAGCCCCGCCTTCGAACGCTCCGAGCGCGATGCGACGCACACGGGACGCCTCGTGCCGATATATCCGGAGACCGCCGGCCTCACGTCCAAATTCTTCCGCTGGCAGCTGACCGGGATATTCCAGAAACTCTCCGAGTTCCCCGATCCCGTACCGGAAGACATCCTGGAGCGTCTCCACCTGCCCTCCCTCAAACACGCCCTCTTCTATATCCATTTCCCCAAGAACGAGAAACCCTCGCTCCTGGCTCGCAAGCGTTTCGCGTTCGATGAGATGTTCTTCGTCCAGTTGAAGGCGCTCCAGATGAAGGCGCTCTTCGAAACCGCCAAAGCGGAGTCTATCCCGACGGACGAGGCCGCACTCGGACATTTCATCGGCACCCTCCCCTTCGCGCTCACCGCCGCCCAGCGCAAGGCAAGCACAGAGATACTGAAAGATATGGGCAAGGCACGCCCGATGAACCGCCTCCTGAACGGCGACGTCGGCAGCGGCAAGACCATCGTCGCCGCCCTCGCCGCATTCGCCTGTGCCGAGCGGGGCCTGCAGACCGCTCTCCTCGCCCCGACCGAAGTCCTCGCTCGCCAGCACTTCGAAAACCTCTCGCAGGTCTTCGCGCACACGGAGCATCACGTGGCGCTCCTCACCGGCAGCTATCGCATCCTGGATGGCAAGACCGTGACCCGGCCGACATTCCTCAAGGCGCTCAGCGCCGGCATACCGAAAATAATCGTCGGGACGCATGCGCTCCTGCAGGCAGACGTCGCCTTCGACCATCTGGCGCTCATCGTCGTCGATGAACAGCACCGCTTCGGCGTCGCTCAGCGCGCCAAACTCCAGGAAGCAAGCTTCGGTAGCCTTGACGCGACCCCCGCCTCAGTGCCGCACTTTCTCACGATGACCGCCACGCCGATTCCGCGCACGCTGACGCTGGCTTTTTTCGGCAACCTCGATCTGTCGCTTCTCGATGAACTGCCGAAAAACCGCAAACCGATCATCACGGAAATCGCCGCTACCGACCCGGAGCGCGAAAAAATATACTCATTCGTACGGAGCGAAGTCGCCCGCGGCCGCCAAGCCTTCGTCATCTTCCCTCTCGTCGAAGAATCTCTCGCCCTCAAAGAAGTCAAAGCGGCCGTCGCCGAGCACAAGCATCTGGCCGAAACGGTTTTCCCCCATCTCTCTATCGGGCTGCTCCACGGACGGATGAAGGCCAAAGAGAAAGAAGAAGTAATGCGCGATTTCAAGGAAAAAAAATACGATATCCTCGTCGCCACCGCAGTCGTGGAAGTCGGCATCGACGTGCCCAACGCGAGCATCATCCTGATCGAGGAAGCGGAGCGTTTCGGGCTCGCGCAGCTCCACCAGTTCCGCGGCCGGGTCGGTCGCGCCGAGCATCAGTCCTACTGTTTTCTCATTCCCGGCAAACCATCCGGCGAAAACAATGAACGGCTGAAAGTCCTCGCCAAAACCAATAGCGGTTTCGCGATCGCGGAAGCCGATCTCTCATTCCGCGGCCCGGGAGCATTCTTCGGCACGCGCCAATCCGGTATGCCGGATATCGCGATGGAGAATCTGACCAACCTGAAACTCATCACCATCGCCCACCAGGAAGCGGAACTCATCCTCTCCGAAGACCCAGGCCTCAAACGGCATCCCCTCCTCATCTCCGCCCTCCAAAAATTCGAGGAACAGATTCATTTGGAATAATCAGCTATCGAAAAGCGCCAGAGATATTCCTTGCAGTGCTTGGCGTAGTCTACGCCGATGCGCTTGGCGGTTCGGATATTTTTCGAAGCGATCTTTGCGCCGGATTCGATCCACAGTTTCTCGCCTTCGGTGACATCGAAACCGTTCAGCTTCCGATCGATACCGAGAAAACGACAGAACTTGCCCGGCCCATCGGTTTCCCGATGCGGCACGCCGTCTATCTCAACAGCCCGGATGAGTACCGCTGCCGGGAAATTTTTCTGCTCCGTCACGATATTGAGACAATGGTACATCCCATAGATCATATACACGTAGGCATGCCCCGGCGCGCCGTACATCGTCTCCGTGCGCGCTGTCCGTCCCCGGCTCGCGTGGCACGCCAGATCCTCTTCTCCGACATACGCCTCCGTTTCCGTGATCTTCGCACGTATCATCTTCCTGCCGATTTTCCGCACCAGGAAGCAACCGAGTAAGTTTTTGGCTACTCCCACTGTCGGACGGCGGTAGAAAGAGCGAGTCAGGCGTTTCATATGAAGTAGAATCGGGAATCACGAATCAAGAATCATGATTTTCTAAATTTGGGTGCATTTCCTCCTGATTCCTGATTCTTGATTCCTTATTCTAGCTCTTGCGCATCTTCTCCGTCACCCAGAATTCTCCGAAGTAGCGGCCGAGAAGGAGGCGCGTCTGCGAGTCGATCGCCGGAAATGCCGAGAGGAAACCGACGAGCGGGATGAGGATCCATTGGAAGATCATCAGGAAATGCCGCGACCAATGGTATTTTCTCGGACGGGGCGGCAGCGACAGAAGCGACATCGGGATAGAGATGCAGAGCCCCAGCATCCCGAGCGTCATGAGCGTCTTCGTCACGAACGGCAGATTGTGGGCGAGCACGCTCTCGCGGAACGCCGCGCCGCCGAGGAGGAGCGGCAGCCAGCCGAGGAACGTCAGGATGAACGAGGTCGTCGCCCACGAATAATGCCCCTCAAGCATCTCGAATGTCACGCGGAGCTTGGTCCGGAAGGCGATGAGCTTGTCCGGCCAGACCGCCCGCATCGTCACCGGGAAATTCTCGATGCCGTATGCCCAGCGGCGCTTCTGCTTGTATTGGTTCTTGAGCGTCTTCCAGTACGTCTCCGCCAGCACCGCATCGAGCGATATCGGCAGATGGATCGGCTGCACCTTGTAATCCCCATGGAAATACGCGAGGCACTTCCAGTAGATGACCGAATCTTCGCTGATCATATTGACCGGCCAGAAGCCCACCTTGACCAGCGTATCGAACGGCTCCGAATGCGAGGAGAACGTCACCATCTCCTGGCGCGTGCTCTGATACAGATGCCAGAACGACGACCCTGTCACCACGAGACGCACGAAGGCGTTGGTATCCCACAGGTTATTGTGATACATCGGAAGCGGCTGGTAGGCGCGCTGCAAACGCTTGGGATCGATGATGTATTGATACGTCAGCGCCGCGAAATATTCCTGGTGCGCCACGCTATCGCAATCGAAATTCGAGAAGATGACGCGCTTATAATCGATACCGCGCTCGTCGAGATATTTCCGGAGCTCGCGCGCGGCGAACCCGGCGTTCGATGCCTTGCACTTCATCTCGCCAGCCGCCACGATATGCGTCGTCACGAGGAAATCCCGGAATACGCCGTCGAATTTCTTCTTGAGGTAGTCCGCTTTCGGCAGGCGCGTTTCGGGATCCTCGCGCTCCTCGGTCGCGAGCAGGATGATCATCTGCTCCTTGGGAAAATTATTCTCCGCAAGCGACTGGATGGCCGGCTCGATCACGTCTGCCGGCTCCCCCGCTGTCGGCAAAAGCACGACATGGATGATATCGCGCCAATCCATTATTGTGTCCTGAATAGGGATCAGTGCGCGCGTTTCCCGGCGGATCTTTTTCAGACGCCGTATTTCTTTCTTGACGATATGGCGCCTGCGCAGATCGAACAACGGCATCTCTCGCATCCCGTCATACAGGCTCTTGATGCGCTCTTTGAGCATCTCGCTATACTGCTCGGGATGCGCGATATTCTGGCAGCGCTCCCACCAATCGATCCGCTTGCCTTCCCTGACCTTCTGATGCCCGACTACGGAAAAGAGGGAGATGTACAGCGCCTTGTGAATCCAGTAGATATCGAACACGATCACGAAAATCGCCGCCCACACCGGCGCCAAAAAAGAAAAAACGACCATACCCAGAAGCGTCGTCCACGTCAGGAGACCGGGTATCATCTCGAATATCCGCTGCGCGCGGCGCTTGCGCGGATCAGTCGTTTTCGGATCCGGGAAAACAAAATTGTGAGAAACTCTATCTGACATAGTGTTCATTATACCACCGTCCCGACCCCGCCTTCCCTGCAAATGTGGTACTATATCAGAGATAAGCCATTCCAGCAAGCCAGCACTCATCACGTATCCTGCAGCTCTTATCCTCCCCCAACTATGCCAAAACTGCAATTTCCAGACAATTTCTATTGGGGCGCGGCGACCGCTGCGCACCAGGTCGAGGGCGGCAACCATAACGACTGGTCCGAATGGGAGAAACAGAATGCCGACCGCCTCGCGCGCGAATCGGAACAGGCTTTCCGCTGGAATCCGAACTGGAAAAAATTCGCAGCCGCCGCTACTGATCCGAAGAATTATATCTCTGGTAGTGCCTGCGATCATTACAGCCGATTCCGTGAGGACTTCGATATCGCCCAGTCGCTCCATCACAGCGCCCACCGCTTCTCCATCGAGTGGTCGCGCATCGAACCAGAGGAGGGACAGTTTAATGAAGAAGCTATCGAACATTACCGCACTGTTATCGCCGCGCTCCGTGAACGCGGGCTGGAACCCTTCGTCACCCTCTGGCACTGGACACTCCCCCTCTGGCTCGCCGAGCGAGGTGGCACCGCTTCACAGGACTTCCCGCGATACTTCGAACGCTACGCCGCAAAAATCGCGGGGTCGCTCGGAAGCGAGATACAATTCTGGATCACGCTCAACGAACCTGATGTGGTATCCGCCCACGCCTATCTCAAGGGTGAGTGGCCGCCGCAGAAGAAAAATCCTCTCACGTATCTCCGCGGACTCCACCTCCTCATCCGCGCGCATCGGCTCGCGTACCAGGCTATCAAGCAGCATTCTCCGGCGGCGCAGATCGGCATCGCCAAACATCAGATCGCTTTTCAGATGGCGCGCCCGACTTTCATCAACCATTTTCTCAAAGCGATAGCCGACTGGGGCTGGAACTCCTTCTTCCTCAATCGCATCAAAAATCATCAGGACTTCATCGGCCTCAACCATTACAATCGCAGCGTCATCGACAACGGCTTCAGAAAGAATCCGAATAAGACCCAAACTGACTTCGGCTGGGAATATCAGCCCGATTCGATCTACCAGGCACTCGTCGAACTGAAACCCTATAACAAGCCGATTTATATCACCGAGAACGGCATCGCCGATGCCTCCGACGAACTGCACCAAAAGTTCATCCCCGCCGCCCTCGCCGCCGTTCATCGCGCGATAGCGGACGGCGCCGACGTGCGCGGCTATCTCTACTGGTCGCTCCTCGACAATTTCGAATGGGACAAGGGCTTCTGGCCGCGCTTCGGATTGGTCGCGATCGACTACGCCACGCAGACCCGCACCGTCCGCCCGAGCGCCCTCGCCTATGCCGAAATCTGCAAGAATAATGCGCTGGAAACTGCGGTGATTTAAACATTGATGACCCTTGCCAAAACAGGTTTTTATGCTACCATAGCAAAGCAGTTGACAGACTGCTTTTTCTTTTAGCTTTTTGGCCCCATCGTCTATCGGTTAGGACACCAGGTTTTCATCCTGGTAAGAGGGGTTCGACTCCCCTTGGGGCTACATGTACCAATAAAAAACACTCTCTGCAAAGAGCGGTGTTTTTTATTGGTATTTCTATCCAAGGGGAGGAGAAGGGTATTTTCAAAAGCAAACTGCTTTGCTTTTGAAAAACTCAGGCTCTGAAGGAATCGTAGAGCCTCCGGCGGAGCGATGGGTGAGGAGGACTCCCCTTGGGGCTACCAATTAAAACAACCGACTTGAGCCGGTTTTTTCTTGCCAATTCCCCGCCCCCTCGCTACAGTGGATATACTATGAACATCCTCTCCATCGAAACATCCTGCGACGAAACGGCGGCCGCCATCGTAGCGTGGTCAGGCAATCGCGCCCAAGTGCTCGCTAATACCGTTTCCTCCCAGGCATCGCTCCACGCGAAATGGGGCGGCGTCGTACCCGATCTGGCAGCCCGCGAACATATCAGGAACATCGTCCCGGTGATCGAGGAAACCCTGACGCGCGCTTCTATGAAACCGGCCGATATCGACCTCATCGCCGTCACAAAGGGGCCGGGACTGATGCCGGCGCTCGTCGTCGGCGTGAGCGCTGCCAAGACGCTCGCGCTCCTCTGGAAGAAGCCGCTCATCGGCATCCAGCATCTCGAAGGCCATATCTATGCGAACCTGCTCCGCGAAGACACGGTGCTCCGGTTTCCCCTCATCGCGCTCATCGTCTCTGGCGGGCATACCGAACTCGTCCTGATGCAGCGGCACTTCGACTACACCGTGCTCGGCGAAACCCAGGACGATGCCTCCGGCGAAGCCTTCGACAAAGTCGCCAAGCTCCTCGGCCTCACCTACCCCGGAGGCCCGGAAATCGCGAAACGCGCAGATGAATATAGAATCAAGAATCAAGAATCAGAAATCAAGGAGATAACTGAGAAATTTCCAAGGCCGATGCTGAACAGCGATGATTTCAACTTCTCTTTCTCGGGACTGAAGACCTCCGTCCTCTACTCGCTCAAGAAAGAAGACCCGGCAAAACTGTCGGATGAGCAGTTCGTCGCGTCGATGTGCCATGCCTTCCAAGAAGCGGTCGTCGATGTCCTCGTCGGGAAGACCAAGAAAGCCCTCGCGCTCTACGCCCCGCAGACGTTCGTCATCGCCGGCGGCGTTTCTGCCAATGTGCGGTTACGTAACCGGTTACGTAACCTGATCGACACCGATTTCCCGAAGACGGAGTTCCTCACGCCGGAATTCGCCTACTCGCTCGACAACGCCGCGATGATCGGCATCGCCGCCGCCATCCGCTACGAGCATATGAACGAGGCGGCACAGAGAGCCTTGATGGACACCGCCCTCACCCTCGATCCCGATGCCAACCTGCCCCTGCAAATGCTAGCGAATAAAGCCTCAGAATAGCCTTTTGGGAGCTATTGCATTTTCTGCTGTTTTGTGCTATAATAGACTTATTGCAAACTCGCAATGCGTTCTTTGAAAGGAAGATGCGATGCCGATGTTGTATTCGTTGGGTCTGACTGTTTTCTCCAAATTTATTCTACTGCTCCTCACGTGCCTGATCCTGTTGCTGATACTGTTCCGCATCGGCCGGGCATACGCTGAGGGACGCTATGAAAAAAGGCGGTCACTGCAATACTCGATGGGCTTCATCTTCGGACTCTGGGTTCTTGGCGGAGCGTTCGGTATCGAGCTCATCAATCTGGAGCTTATCGCCACAAACTTACATCCGATTTTCTGGATAGCGCTCTGGGGTTGTGGCTGGTGGGCATTTCTTGAAGGAATGAGCTACTACCACGACATTGTTTCTAAAACGCCGCCAACCCCCAAGCAAAATACTGCACTCGGGTGATGCAATGCATCCTCCCCCTCTCAAACGGGCCGTCCCATACGACCCGTTTTTCTTTTGCCTTGAAACAAAGGCTCTTTCTTGGTATCGTTAGACATATGAACGAAACCGGGATCCCGAAAACCTACGCTGCCGAGGATTGGGAAGACGCTCTCTACCGCAAATGGGAGGAGAGCGGATTTTTCAACCCTGACATATGTATCAAGGCCAAGGTGACAGCGGCCGATGCCGCTCCTTACAGTATCGTCCTCCCCCCGCCCAACGTCACCGGCAGCCTCCATTCCGGCCACGCCGCGATGCTCGCCATCCAGGATATCCTCATCCGCTACCACCGGATGCGCGGCGATCGGACGCTCTGGCTCCCTGGTACCGACCATGCCGCTATCGCCACGCAGAGCCGCGTGGAGAAAAACCTGATCGAACAGGAAGGGAAGAACCGCTACGACCTCGGCCGCGAGGCATTCTTGCAGCGCGTCGAGGCATTCGCGCAGCAAAGCCACGACAGCATCATCCACCAGACCAAGAAAATGGGCGCGTCGCTCGACTGGTCGCGCGAAGCCTACACGCTCGATGAGAAGCGCAGCCTCGCGGTACGTACCGCGTTCAAGACGATGTTCGATGACGGCATCATCTACCGCGGCTACCGCGTCGTCAACTGGTCGGTCGCCGGCCAGTCCACCTGCTCGGATGACGAGCTGGTGCATATCGAACGCGAGGCGATACTCTACACGTTCCGCTACTCGAAAGAGTTCCCCATCCCGATCGCGACCACGCGGCCGGAAACCAAGCTCGGCGATACCGCTGTCGCTGTCCATCCGGATGACACGCGCTACCAGCAGTATATCGGCCAGACATTCACCGCGGACGTCGGAGCAGAAAAGCCGCTTGAGATCAAAATCATCGGCGACCCTGCCGTCGATCCGAAGTTCGGCACCGGCGCGGTCGGCGTCACCCCGGCGCACAGCCAGACGGATTTCGAGATGTATGAACGCCACCCCGATATCGCTCTCGTCCAGGTCATCGGCCAGGACGGGAAAATGACCGCGGCAGCCGGAACGGGCTATGCTGGCCTCACGACGCTCGATGCGCGCGAGCAATTCGTCGCGTGGCTCCGCACGAACGATCTCATCGAAAAAGAGGAAGACGTCGTGCAGAATGTCGGCACGTCTGATCGCTTCAACGATGTCACGGAGGCCCTGCCGATGCGCCAGTGGTTCATCGCCGTCAGCAAAGAGTTCGAACGAGACGGCAAGACCGTCACGCTCAAGTCGCTGATGCAGGATGCGGTGCGCGACAAGAAAATCGCCATCCTGCCGGAACGCTTCGAAAAAACCTATTTCCATTGGATCGATAATCTCCGCGACTGGTGCATCTCACGCCAGATCTGGTACGGCCATCAGATACCGGTCTGGTACAAAAAACAACCGGCAACGGACAACGGACAACGGACAACGGAGGAGATATATTGCGGGGTAGAACCGCCTAAAGATAGAGAGGATTGGGAACAGGATCCGGACACCCTCGACACCTGGTTCTCTTCAGGACTGTGGACATTCTCCACGCTCGGCTGGCCGGAACAGACGGAAGACCTGAAAACCTATCACCCCACATCGGTACTCGAGACCGGTTACGACATCCTGTTCTTCTGGGTGGCACGGATGATCCTGATGTCGGAATACCTCTTGGGCGAGATCCCTTTCAAAACCGTCTACCTCCATGGTCTCGTCCGCGACGAGCAGGGACGCAAGATGAGCAAGAGCCTCGGCAATATCCTCGACCCGCTCGATGTCATCAATGACCACGGCGCGGACGCGCTCCGGCTCGCCCTCGTCATCGGCTCGACGCCGGGCAATGACCTGAAGCTCTCCGATGAGAAGATCATCGCCTCGCGCAATTTCGTGAACAAGCTCTGGAATATGAGCCGCTATATCGCGCTCGCCGTACCGACTGCTCCCACAGCTGCCCCGGAAGCAAAAACCCTTTCCGACCGCTGGATCCTCTCCCGCCTGTCCGAACTCACCGATGCCGTCACCTCGCTCCTCGACCACAACCACCTCTCTCTCGCAAGCGAAGCCCTGCGCGATTTCACCTGGAACGAATTCGCCGACTGGTACATCGAGGTCCACAAGATCGAGAAGAATGACGCGGTGCTCGTCTTCGTTTTCAATACGCTGCTCAGGCTCTGGCACCCGTTTATGCCCTTTGCCACCGAAGCGATTTTCCAAACATTCAACCCGGGGAGAAATGATCTCCTGATGGTCGCGAAGTGGCCGGAGCATATGAAAACGCGCGACGAGGAAGCCAATGCGCAGTTCACCGCCTTGCAAGGACTGATCGCCGCGCTCCGCAATCTCCGTGCCGTCTACCGTATCGATATGAAGGTTCCCCTGCAGTACTCGCCATCCTCCGACTCGGCGCTGTTCCGAGAAAACGCTCCCCTCATCGAACGATTGGCTCGAGCCACGGTGACGACCGCGCAAACGGTTTCCGCTCAGGCGAGGATCATCAACCCGCTCTTCGACGCATCGGTCCCTCTCGAAAGCATCATCGATATCGAGAAGGAACGCGCGCGCCTGCTGGCAGAAAAAGCGTCGGCGGAAAAATACAAGGCGGGCATCGAGGGACGGCTGAACGATGAGCGCTTCACCAGCAAAGCCCCGGCCCATATCCTCGAGCAGAACCGGACCGCGCTCCGAGAAACAGAGAAGAAAATCGCCGAGCTCGCAAGCTACATCGAAAATCTTGCCGCCTAAATCCGAGCATCATCTATGCCATTCATTTTCGCCATCATCTTCGGTGCTCTCGCCGGAAGCTTCGCCCTCATTCTCGAGCTCGTCACGCTGCCAGGAGACGCCCTCATAACCGGCCCATCCCAATACTTCGCGTTCGGCAGCATTTTCACGTTGCTCGGCGTCGCTCTCATCGAAGAAACGTCCGCCTATCTCTTTCTCCGCCAATACGCGCTCCGTTATTTCCCCGGCACGCTCGCAAGCGTCCGCGCGACCCTGCTCTCAGGCCTCCTGTTCGGCATCGGTTTCGCCTCCCTCGAAATCGCCCTCATCCTCTGGAACAGCTCTGGCTGGCTTGTCTGGCCGCTCTTCGGCATCCTGTTCATCCACATCGTCACCAGCCTCATTTTCGCCCTCTTCCTCCTGTATTTCTCGCAGAAACGCCCCTGGTTCGCCCCCGCGCCGATTGCTGGCGCCCTGGTGCTACATACCCTCTATAACGCGATAATCGCCTTCTTCTGACAGAGTATCCGCCCCGGAGACTTCTTGCACCATTTGGCAAAATCCTTTATACTGCAGGTAATATTTCATCCGCTAAAACACGCATAACAGTATCCCTATGACGAAACAAAAGCGCTCTTTTTTCGAACGTCTGACCGGTGCCAAAGATATCCAGGCCGACAATTACCGAGAATCCGTCCCCGTCTACAACGAAGAGGTAGAGGCACCGATCCAGATGCGCGAACCGGCTCAGGCTTTTGCCGCCCGCGATGAGGAAACCTGGGCGCCGACCGCTTTCGGCCAGTCAGGCGACAACGCCGAAGGGCAGCTTACGATCGATGTCTATCAGACCGAGAATGATATCGTGATCAAGTCCACGATCGCCGGCGTCAAGCCGGAAGACCTCGATGTCGCCATCAACAACGATATGGTCACCATCAAAGGCGAGCGTAAGAATGAAGAGATCGTCGAGAATGGCAACTATTACTATCAGGAATGCTACTGGGGAGCCTTCTCCCGCTCCGTCCTCTTGCCCGTCGATGTGATTCCGGACAAAGCCGACGCTTCCCTGAAGAACGGCATCCTCACGATCCGCTTGCCGAAAGCCGACGTCACCAAGACCAAGAAAATCCAAGTGCGCGGCTTCTAAGCTTGAACTTACTTCGCGGAATATCTCATTGAATATGAATGCCGGTTCCGCGCTCGGGGAATCGGTTTTCTTTTTCTTACGCCCAACAAAACAATGAAACGGTTTTTTGCCCATCCATCCAGCGTATCCTTTGCCCGTACTTTCATAGCGGGAGTGTTTTGTATGAGTTTTTTCTTCCCGGGGCACGTTTCCGGCATGACGCCGGAGACGCTCGTGCTCCAAGCCGGCAACTATACGGAAACTCTCTCGAGTTCAGATATCGCGCGCTTCACACACATGTATACGCGCATCACCTACTCGTCCGCCGCTCATTCCGAAATAGAAAACACTGCCTTCTGCCCCGCGGCAAAACTCTTCTGCGAATTCTCACTGTCCCGTTCCACCCGCCACCATCTGAAGAATACCCTCCTCTACGACACGGATACGGCCGCTCTGGAAACATTCGTCAAAGAACTGGCCGACAAAGTCGTCCAGGATCCGCTGGATGTGAAATTCACCGTGTCTGACGGCCGCGTCGTCGTCGCCGAACCGGAAAAAGTCGGTCGCCGCCTGAAAGAGACCGAGAGTCTCACCATCCTTTCAGATGCGCTCCAGACCGCTGAGACCCAGATGCTGAAAGTCACTCTCCCGACCGAGATCACGCAGCCGAAACTGGTTGCAAGCGATCGTGAGCGCCTCGGCCTGAAAGAATTGGTAGGCGAAGGCCGTACCAATTTCAAGGGCTCACCCAAAAATCGCGTCTACAACATCAAGCGCGCCCTGGAGCAATTCCAGAACGTCATCATCGCTCCCGGCGAGGATTTCTCTTTCGTGAAATATCTCGGCGAGGTCGATGGCGAACACGGCTACCTGCCGGAACTCGTCATCAAGAATAATCAGACCACGCCGGAATTCGGCGGCGGCATCTGTCAGGTCTCGACCACCGTTTTCCGCGCCGCCATCTATAGCGGGATGAAGATCACATCACGCCGCAACCACGCCTATCCCGTGAAGTATTATGCCCCCTACGGGATGGATGCGACCGTCTATATTCCCAAGCCGGATCTCGGCTTCATCAACAACACCCCCGGCGCGATCCTGGTGCAATCAACTATCGAAGGTACCGAGCTCATCTTCCGTTTTTATGGCACCAAGGACGGACGCTCTATCACCATTGACGGACCGCATATTTTGCAAAGCAATCCTGACGGCAGTATGAAAACCGTTTTTAGCCAACTGGTCACAGACGCTTTTGGCACCAGTATGATCAATGACAGCTTCTGGAGCAATTACAAATCCCCGAGCCTCTTCCCGCATCCGGGCGAAGAGACCATCTACAAAGAAAAACCGGATGGCTGGTCCAAGAAACAATGGGACGCCTACAAGAAAATCCATCCTTAAACAAAAAACCCCATAGGGGTGACTACCCTCCGAAGGCGGGTAAAGAGGCCCGTCCATTCCAACGTCTGAAAATGTTCACTGGGGTGACTAGAGGGAATCGAACCCTCATTCATGGTACCACAAACCATTGTCCTACCATTGAACGATAGCCACCACACTGAACACTTTCTTTTTTTACCTGTGCCCTCGGGAGGAATCGAACCTTCATCAAGGGCTTAGAAGACCCCTGCTCTATCCATTGAGCTACGAGGGCTCATAGAAGTTATCTTCTTTGAGGGTGGGTGTAGCAGGATTCGAACCTGCGACCGTTGGCTTAAGAGGCCACTGCTCTACCAACTGAGCTATACACCCAAACCAAGGAACTGGCTTGAAAAAATTTCCAAACAGTGGTCTTAGAATATCAAAAAACCACCGGCTCGTCAATTCCCTAGCAGGCGCTTTCCTGTATCGCTACAAGACTGCTATTTTCCGCAGTATCAGTGGCGGATCTCGTAGGTAAGGTTCACGCGCACCGTATCAGATTGAGTCCCTGGTTCAATAACCGGAGGCACTGCTTTCATTTCCGCTACGCCGCCCATCCCATCATACCCGCCCTGGGCAGGATCGGGAGTGATACCGGAATCTTCGTAGAAAGAAACGATTTTTCCGAGTCGGAAGTGACCTGCCTTGGCGATGATCTTCGCTTTCTTGGCTGCCTCGGCGATCGCCTCGCTGCGCGCCTGTTCTTTGGCAGCCAGATTCTCGTCATCCACGGTGAAGCTGACGCCGGAAACCGTGTTGGCACCTTTCTCGACTATGCCAGACAGGATATCGCCCAGGCGCTCCAGATCACGCACTTTGATAGCGAGCGTTTGCGTCAAGGTATACCCGGCGATAGATGGCGGAGGACAGACGGATTGACCATCGCAGTTCGGATAATTGTAGCGCGGTACAAGCGTATACTGGCTCGTCTGCAGATCCTTCTTTTCTACGCCCTGCTCTTTCAAAAATGCGTTGATGCCGTTCATTTTGTCCACATTCTGCTTCTGGATCTCAGCGACGTTCTTGCCACCCTCAGTCACGACACTCGCGGTGAAGGTCGCCACATCCGTCACGGTCTCAATCTTGGCATCGCCATCGACCGTAAACGTCTTCGTCGGATACGCCTGACTGACAGAGCGGGCATACTGATAGGCATAAGTCGCAACAGAAAGCGTGAGCACGACTAAGGATGCGATTTTTATCTGCTGTATTCTCTCTTCTGACATATGAAAAAGGTTAAAAAAGTTATTTCTTTTCACAGTATACACCAAGAGCGCGGTTGACGGCTAGTCTGGTTTGGGGTAGCTTACATACTGTATCATACCGCGCTCGTAGCTCAGTGGATTAGAGCATCTGGCTTCGAACCAGAGGGTCGGGGGTTCGATCCCCTCCGAGCGCACAAATGAACGCAGTGAGTTTGAGCCTCGGAGCAAGCCAACTGCTTGGCTTGCGTAGAAAATCGAACGTCGGAGCGTTATTTCGTCAGTAGACGAAATCGCGAGACGGTGCCCAGACAAACTTTTGTGACGACAAAAGTTTAGTCGAGGGAGATCCCCTCCGAGCGCACAAATTGACGAAAGAAAAAAGGCCTTTCCTAGTTTCAGGAACGGCCTTCAATGATTTGCGTCATTTTTCGGGAAGAAGATTCTCCATCCCTGCCAGACAAGCAGGCTCGCGATGCAAAACGACACCGGGAACTCCAGGATAAACCACGAGGAGGAGCTTGCGAACTGATAGGTAATCCCATTACCGACCACCAGCACCGAAGAAACAATGTCGCTCAAGGTGTGCCAGAGATTGCCAGACAAAATATTGTCTGTATCCCTGTGCGTATGCGGATCAGCATGATGATGCCCGTCTCCGTGCGTATGTTGGATACCGAGCGCCCATAACAAAACAAAAAAAAGAAGATTGGTCAGAAGGCCGAGAACAGCGATATTTAAAAGCAGCCCGCTCTCGACTATGTGCGGCACATCGCCAGACAGCATACGCAGACCCACCTCATAAGCGATGAAAATGCCCGTGCCGATGAGAAATACCGCCATCAATCTCTCGAGGTTCCTCTTGTTCGTCTCGACCCGCTTCTCGGAAAGGACGAACCAGGTGATAGCGACGGCTTCGAACAGGCCGATACAGTAGCCGAGGCTATCAAATGCCATATGCCAGGCATCGCTCTCGAGCGCCAGACTGGCTGTCTGATGACTTCCCCAGAACTCCAAGCCGGCCACCAGGGCGTTCAAGACGATAGCGTATGCATACGCCTTCGCCTTGCACCGATAGCATCCTTGGCCATGATTGTGAGCCAGAGGCGGCTCATTCCGATCCGGACACTGCCGGAAATGCCCGCCTTGCACAGGCAGGTACTTCGCAAAAGCTTGCGAAAGAGCTTTCATTTTTTCCCTCCTGTCATGTGAAAGAACGTGCCCTTATACTGGCCACTTTTTCGCCTTTTGTCAACCCCGTACCTATCTCAAAAGAAGATGGCGGTTACACATATTGTAAGACGCAGTCGCCTAGCGGCTTTGATAAAAAAACTTTCACTCGCCATTGCAAAAGATAGGTGCTGGGGTCAATCCCCTACAGATTCTTGTAATTCCGGATGAATTCGCTCGGGTTCTCCCACCATTCCGGACGGGTACGCTTCTCCCCTTCTTTCCAATACCCCGGCAGCACGTCGTTTTTCCACGGGCCGGTATAGATGGCGAAATGCAGGTGTGCCTCCCAGAATCCGTTCTCGGGCGTATTGCTCTCGCCGATGAAACCGAGCGGCTCGCCGAGTTCTACCTTCTCATCGATCCGCTTGAAACACACTCCGAGGTGAGCATACACCGAATAGAAGACTTTGCGCGTTTTCGCGTGCTTGTGGCGGATGATGATGATATGTCCCCAATTGCCCTTCTCCTTTGTCCCGGGGTGCAGGGCGGCATAGACCACCTTGCCCCGGCCGCAGGCCCGCACATCCGTACCGGCCGGCACGATACAGTCCTCGCCGAGGTGCAGTCCCCAGAGGACACCTTCGTACACCGAGCGCTTGCCGAATGGCACGCCGTTGACCACGTAGTGTTCCAGAGGGAATATGAGTTCCGGAGTAGTGAGATGCGCCATATTCGTATGATAAATGGTATTTACCTCAGAGCAAGCTCTGGACACTGAAACAAGCTTTAGCTTGTTTCACTTCCGCGGCAAGCCGCGGGGTATTCTACCCTGTGTTCCCGTCACTTGCTCGGAAACGAAAGTAAACTTTCGCTTCTCTCGCTTCGTTAGGGAATAAATCCTCCCTTCAGCCTGTCACGATTCGCCTTTTTCGTCAAAATGCCACCCCCTCTTTTCCGCTTGACAGCGCTATTGACAATATCCTAATTTGATGCTATATTATATGTGGTCATTTTAACAACCATGAAAGGGAAGTACCTTGAACCAAGCACTAGTAATCCCAGGAAACAACGACAGCGCTATCGCTGATGCAGATGAGTTCCGGAAAATGTTTATCGGCATAAATCCTCTACATCGCTTATTTCAACGAAAGCGCTATCGGACTTATGACGAACTTGCGCAGCTGATAATGGCACGGCACGGCTTCTCAGAAAAGGAGGCCCAACAAAACATCGAGGAGCTCCTCGACAGGATCGCATGCTACTATGCCGATTCAGGAAGGGCGTCGTGTTTCTCTCTCCGCAAAGAGATGGGTCTCAATGGCAGATACTATCTGCAATACCTCGAACAGGGCATCAGCAACAGCTGAGCCCATCACAAAAAAGGCCTGATGAGCAACATCTATCAGGTCTTTTTTCATACCAGCAAATCGCGACGCTCATACCGCTCTCGCACCGCTTTTTTTGCGCCACTCGCAGAACACGATCGACACGCGGAAGAAAATGACGAACATCGCGACGACCGAGAGGAAGAGACGCACCGGAGGCAGACCGCTACCGGAGACGATCCAGGTATGCCACATATCCCCCTCGAGGATCGCCCCTCGCAGCACCAGGAGGAAAAACGCAAGATAGCCGAGACGCAGGATAGCGCGCCAGCGTACCGGTCCCAGCGCCCGCAGCGCGCCGTCAGCGGATATCGCCGCCATCACGGTCAGGATAGCCATCGCAGACAAACCGAGGATGAAGTCCGCCGACCAGAAGTTCTCGAAAAATCCGTACCAATAGCGCTCCGGGTTGATTACGAGAAGCAGGAAGCAATAGAGCAGCGCGAAAAAATACCCGGCCAAACCGAGGTATTTCCTATAGATCACTTTGCTATCGAGAAAATTGAAATAATAGCCGAGCGTCGAGAGCGACAGCGAATAGGCGAGCAGCATCCCGCTCGTCCCGGCGACGCATTTGCTCCATCCGACAAGTGTCAGCCCCTTGTCGAGGAGCAGCACATACGCCACGAAAAATATGAATGTCAGCGCTGTGACCAGCGCGGTGCCACGCCACATACGCCTTTCCAATGATACATCAGCCGACTCTAACATAGGTATTTTCAATGCGAGAGATGTTTTATTGGTTTCCTGGTTCTTTTTCGCCATCGAGCTTACGCAGGAGATCACGCATCAAGATAACGCTCACTAAAAGAAAAACCGCCCCGCCCATCCGCAGCCCCGCACCCCAAGTAGCCGCATCAAATCCGGGGTACGCAGAAAAGCCGATAAGTTCCGCCAACACGAGACATCCGGCGGCCATAACGAAGAACTTATATGAGAGGTCCAATTCTTTTTCCACGCGCCACACGATCCCCACAGAAAAAACCAGCACGAGCAGAAGAATCGCCAGCGTCATCGAATCCATCCCGAGCAGAAGTATTTTCATAGTCATCGAGCCACCCCCTTTCTTTTCGTCAAGAATCCGGCTTTCTTGAGCTGCTGTTCGGTGATGTGCCGGACGGCATGCAGAGACATCCCGTATTCTCTGACGAACAGAAACAGCCAGAGCAGGAGCAGTACGAGCAATGTGAGCGTTATCCATCCGAGATTGCGGATAATTTCCGCATACGTGATGAATGCTCCCCCGCCGATCGATATCAGCGGCAATTCCGTTACCAAAAACGTATCTGCTCGGCTGACATTGACTTGATCAAACAGGATCTCCGCCCGTAAGGAATATGTTCCGGCGGCTATATAGGATGGGGTTTCCAGCACCCTCCGGATCTCTCTCCCTTTCCGGAGCAGCTCCTCGTGCATCACGGATATGACAGCGTCTCCTTTGGCATCGACGATACTGAAACGGATCGGGATATTCGCATTGTTATATTGCAAGGAGATGCTCTCGATCAAAAGAAACAGATCTACCGGCTCTCCTTGCCAGACTTTTTTATCAGGATTCTCCACTGCAAGAGAAAAATCAACCGGCGATCGCTGTCCAGGCTGGATCGTCCCGCTGCCTGTCGGCAAAGCAGCTTCCTGTTTCGAATCATTCGCGTCATCATCTCTTTTTTTGATACCGAACTTGAGAGAGGCTGATGTTTGCCGTGTCGCATCATCCGGATCGATAGCGGTCACCGTGAACGTCTGCGTGCCCGTGGAAAGTCCGAAGGGCGGCTTCCATTCCCAGTACCCATTGGCATTGGCTACGAATGAAGCGATGAGGCTATTGACCGGCCCGATGGCGACCTGAATGATCGCATCGGGCATATTGGTCGTACCGGAAAATACCGGGCGGCGGTCGGATACGCTCGGCGTCCCATCATATGAGCCGACCCCTCGTCCGCCAAACGACATAATATTCACCGAAGGCGCGGTAGCCGTGATCACGCACTCAGCAGGCATCGTAACCGTTACCGGTGAGGATGCCGCAAATCCAGGGCCCATCGGGCCATTGGCGGTCACCGCATACTCATAGGTCGTCCCTACCACGACATTGGTATCGGAATAGGCAGATGCGAGCAGTCCGGTCACGAGCGGCAGGCTGTCCCGATCGATATCGTACGTAGAGGTATTCGTATCATCGGCCCAGTCAACGAGGACGCTCAATACTCCGGTATTTACATTGCACTCTGCGGTAGCAGTCACGACAGGCTGTTCCGGCGGACCGAGCACCGTCGCCGTGATCGCAATCGTATCATCCGCCAGAGCATGATATTTCTGCCGCAGATCGTACGACAGGAAGCCGGGATCGAAAAAAGCCGCCAAAAAATACACTCCCAAAGAAATGGCGGTGATCACGGTATGAAGTTTCAATAATTTCCGCAACCGAGGGCTCCGGATATGCTTTTTCTTGTTCTGCATACTGTCTCATTATACCACGCGATACGTATCCAAGCATAAAATTGAAGCACCTCCGGGTGGGAGGTGCTTCATATGCTGAACCGATGGTCAGCGCCCTATGAGACTACATCGAAGCCGATGCGCCGCATGCCTTGCAATTGGTCCTATGAGTCAAGACCTCGTACACAGCCGCAGCACCGACCAGTACATAAATCACGCGGGATACCAGCTCCATCTGGCCGCCGAATAATGTCCCGATTTCCCACTGGAATAACCCTAGCGACAACCAGTTCAAACCTCCGATGACCAAAAGGATAAACGTTATTTTGTGTAATTGCATACGTTTGAGTTTATAATAATAATTTATTCGTGACGCGCACGCATCGACCCTGCCGTGCGAACTATATTATTCCTCTACCTCTTTTAGTATACACCCAAAAAAGACTGTTTTATGGAAAATAGCAAGCCCCGTTACATATCTTAACAGCACCTTCTGTACAGGAACAGTGAGAGACGTAGTCGCCTACCGGCTTTTACCTGCCGTCGCATAGAGCCTGACCGGATATGTAACCGGGGCAAGCCCTAGCGATAGAGGGTGTTTTTCACGGTATTGTACCGGTCCGCCATCCGGTTATATGCCGCGACATCCGCATTGTATGCCTTGATGTCTTTCTTCATGGCTGACAGCTTCTTATTGTATTTCGGCACGAGGTCATTGTACTCGTCATAGCGCTCATCCTTGCTCAGGCTTTTCAGCTTCTTTTCCAGAGCATCCAGCTCAGCCTGTTCGCCAGCGATATCCGCATTGAGCGCCGTGAGCCGGCTGCTTTGCGTATTCAGGGTTTTCTTCAGGCTGGCGAGCTCACGCTCCATACTGATCGTCTGGATGATGCCGGTGTACTCCTTGCCCTCGACAGTATTGAGAATTTCCACCCGCCCGAGCGGCTCATACTCCGTCTCGGGCTGATCGCTCGCAAACGAGGCGATCGCTATATCGGACGTGGCGATGCGGCTCTGGGGTATCAGATCGGGAACGACCCCTATCCGGTTGCCCAGGCTCGTCGTTTCCAGGAAGCAATACCCGGAATCATAATTGGAATACTGGAGCGGACACTTCACGCCCACCGCCATATGGTTGTCTCTCGGATCGGGGAAGAGGAAGAAAGCGACGCCGTATCCGAGCTCACGAAGCAGGGCATAGGCGAGATGGCTCTTGTCCTGGCACACGCCTGTCTCCTGATACAGCACCTCATAGGGATACAGGATCTTTTCCGTAGCGCCGTCGAGACCGCTCGTCCGCCTGTCGAGCTTCTCCTGGTCATAGGGAATAGTCTGTACGAACGCCGTCACCAATTCTACCATCTGATTCTCATCGAGCTTGTTCTCCGCGCCGAGCGCCTGGAGCGAACGCGCCAATGCCGGCACCGTATCATCGCCATCGAACAGCGTGACGAACATCTGATTGCCCAGCGTCCGCTGCTCCCTCTCGGACGGACCCTCTGCTACGCCAGTCGGAAGCGCACTGTAGAACTGGTAATAAGAATCATACAGCTTCGTACCCAGAGAATATTTCTTGCCCCGGTACTTCCAATCGAACGACACGGCCTTCTCCCCGCTAGGCGCAGGCAACTGTGCCTGGGTCGCATTATCCGCCTCTTGGACGGTATCCGTGCCGACAGCCAACTCCTCTATATTCTTCAGCACGGGCAGGAGTACGGGCTGGTACGCGACGCCGTAGAGCGCCACCAAAAGTACCGCCAGAAAAACCAGCTTAAGCGTGACGAGAAACCACCCCCGTTTCTTCTTCGTATATATGATTCTTTCCTCTTCCATCCCCCTATTATACCGCATTGTATGCAAGAAAAAAGGGAGTGGTCGAAACCATCCCTTGAATTATTCTTTTCAATCTTAATCTTCTTTTATGAAGACGCCTTACTGTCGCGGAAGCACGTCTTCCAACATTTTGAAGAACTTCGACTCGGGATAGCTCATTTGCGACCTTGTTCTTTTCACTCCCTGGAGATATTCCACCAGGAGGTTTACGTCGCGGAAAAAGGTTCCCCCCGTCATACCGAGACTATCGCAAACCGAGCAATGCTCCAAAAACATCTCGATCGAGGCTGCATCGGGACCGGCAACAACAAATGCTTGGGTGAGTTGCACAAAAGCCCAGCGGACTACTTCTGTTTCATGAGGCTCTTCGATCGGCAAGCTTCTTTTACCAATCTTGGGAAGCAACTCCGTCCACTTCAGCCCAAGAACCCGAACAAGAAGAAAATCTTGTCTGTTCTCGGAAGGCTCATAGTCGAGACAAGGATCCCTGGCAACCCACTTCTTCCCCGCTTCCTGGTCTACGACAAGCCCCAGCCAACAATTTGGGTCAAGCGAATTCCTGACAGAAAGCAGGCTGCCTACTTCAATACCCTTTCGAAGCTTCATGTTCATGATGCGCCCTCCATGAGATCAGATTGATGGAAACAACTTTAAAGAACTTCCCCGGAGTATCGCAGAAAAGGGCCTAGAAGTCAATGGGGAGAGCTCTTGTGAGTCGCGGCACGCTCAGCTCATCTTGAGCACATCGATGACTTTGCCGTTGATGACGAACTCATCGTCTTCGGTCAGGAAGATCGGCTTGTGCTTCTTGTCGCTCGATTCCGGCAGGAGCACGATGTTCTTGCCATCCACGGTGCGGTAGGTCTTGACGGTTGCCAAGCCATCAATTACCACCAGCACCTTGTCACCGTTGTTGTAGTGCTTCCACGTCGCATCTACCAGAATGAAGTCATTGCTCTGTATCGTCTTGCCGGCCACTTTGGCCTTGTTCATCGACGTCCCCGACACCTGAATAGCAAAGACATTGCGGCTATCACGGACGATGCGCTTGGAGACCTTCAAATACCCTTCGATATACTGATCAGCGAACATCGTCGCCGTCCCAGCGTTCGCCATACCGAAGACCGGCACGTCGAGAAATGTCTCTTTCGTCACGCCCTTCAACTTGATGCCCCGGTCCTCAGACGTTCGCTCGATATAGCCTTTTTCTTCGAGCTCATTCAGATAGATGAAGAAACTGCGCAAACTTTTGAGCTTCAGTCCGAGCCGGCTCGACTCCGCCTGGATCTCGCGCACGGTCGGCATCATCTTATTCTCGGAAAAGAATTCCTTGATCGCCTGCAACACAATTTTCTGCTTCGGTGTGAGTATCTGCATATGTTTATGATTAACGTATTATTAATGATTTTGGTTGAATAAATACTTGACAGATTTATGTTGAAGCGCTATACTGTAGATACTTATGGCTTCGGCCTCCGAGGACTCACCTGAAAAGGTGGGTCCGATTTTTTTAGAATAAACTTTTCAACCGATCCATGACATCCCGAAAATCCCTCTCATCAACCATCCAATTTCTTTGACTCTTTTCGTCCGTGTAATGTTTGAGCGTTTCGTCTCGTTATCACACCTTTGCCGGTCTTGGATTCGATTTGTTTGCGTGCATTACCGGCGATACTCCCTCCTTCGCGAGCCACAACTTTATTTTCATCCAGATTTTTCGGTTCGCGTGTTTCAGAAATTTCTGTCGTAGCCGTTTCTGCCAGCATATTCAAGACCAGCTCCAAATTGGTCATATTGTCACGCAGATTCTCTTTCTTCAGATCTTTCAACCCCTTGTATTCTTTCGTGGTCATACCGGTCCACGCTTTTGTGATTTCATCGGTGAGAATAGCGAACTCCAACCCTTCTTTGACACCTCGTTGTTCCCATTCATCCGTAAGAGTCTTGCGGATCTCGATACTCTTGAGACGCTGGTTTATCCACTCGCGGCTGTAGCCTTTTTGCAAATAGGTTCTCAGAGCGCGATCAATGGCGAGTTCCGGATCGGCAGTTTCTTCCAATCGCTCATAGCCGACACGGGCGAGCCACAGCTTGAACGGTTCCGCATTCGGCGAAGGGATGGACTGAATAAGCCGAAGCATCACCTCGGTATCGGCGACATCGGTCAGATAGTATTTGCCGTCGGATGACTCCAGTTTCAGTCGGTGACATTTTGTCACCGACTCATTCCCCTCTTTACGAAGTCGTTCCGCAAGCTTATTCCAATACTTTCTCGCATCAGCACTATTGGTCAGTATTTTCACCACGTCAATCACAGAAAAATACCAGAGTTCTTTTTCATCGTCCCAATGACGACGAATCTGTTTCCCTTCGAAGAGGGCGATTGTCTTTATTTTTGATTTTTTTTGCATACTCATAATTGTTTACCAGACTTACATAGAGAATAATACACCTATACCTCAAAACCTGTCAAATAGCTTACATGCAAAGCAAAAAACCCTTTCGGGTTCTTCCTGCATTCTTCTAAGACAATATCAGGAAAGCTTCCACTAGAAACTCCCTATAAACTATTCTGTCTTTACTGTCTGATAAAAGTTTTTAATATCGCAACCATATCATCAACAGAAAAACCATAATCGCTCTTTGTAACACTCTGCTGGATGCTTAAACATCTGTTACCATCATTCCAGTAAAGATAAGTGTGACTATATTGACCAAGCTCTTTCATTATTGTTCCAGCGGAATTCTCAAAAATAAATTCCTTCAATTTTTTGGCACCAGTTTTCTCTGTTTCTTCAATCCGTGTGTCACAATTATCTTTCGTATCTTCCGTAAACTCACGCACAAAAATACGATCAGTACCTACATTATATTGAATCGCATAACTGTCTTTTTGATTTGACTGCAAAAATAACTTGTACTCCGATGGAAAAGATGTCGGAGATGGAGCAAAGAATCCCGCTGGGACAGATACTTCACCAGTTAAAATACTCGTGGATGGGGTTTCCATGCCCTGCATAATTCCGGCGGTAGGCGTAGTGATTTCGTTATGAGGGTTTGGATTGGGTGGAATAACAACGAACCTTATCGATTCATCATTCTTATCACGATCCATAAATACTATTGTGGTTTCTCCAATGGTATTGTTTGTACTTGTTTCTACGGGCGTACTATCCCCCACATGGATAGTTGAGTGGCCCCCTCCAGTGTTTAAAAGTACTACTTGTTTTCCATCAACAACGCCCTGTGCGCTTTCCCCTACTTTCAACTTGAAATTACCCGATGCCGGCAATAAAAATGTAAGCGCTCGACAACTCTTTCCTTGAGGAGAAACATCAATCGTAATAGGCGTCATTTCTCCCTTAAATGTTCCTTGGGTGGCAAATTTTATCCCCCATTTATACCCCGAGGAACCACTGCTTGGACAAATAGCATAATCAGAGTTAATGCCCTGAACCCTAAATTTGTATACTCCTCCGCTCGGAAAAGTGATCTCCTTGAGTGGTGAGGTCTTGGTATAGAAAATGAAATCCTTTCCATCCCAAATATCAACTGTATATTCTCTTTCAGTAGATTCCTTATCCTGATAGAGACCCCATACGGGTAATATGACAGTCGAAAAATTTGGGCTCCCCTTATAAGAATGCCATATATACCCCGTCACCACTTGTGACCCTACCACCATTCCGGGAGAAGGCACTAATTCATTTAATGAGCCGTTATTCCTGTCAGCATACAAAGAGTCCTTTATTGAAGCTTCCCCACTCTCTTGAGACGACTGTATTTTTGTAGAAAAAATGGCTAAGTCCCGTGTGCTATCCAGCCAAATCAACCCCCCTATAGCAACAGCAAGAAGTATAAGTATGGTGAGAGCGATCCCCACGGAAATATTTCTCTTCATTTTTTTATTTTAATACTTTCAAAATCAAATGTCCGACAACACGCCACGGAGATGTCACTACGCGTAATTATAGCATAAAAACCAGCCCTTGCGAGGCTGGCTTCTGAACAACTAAAAAAACAAGAAAACTCGTCTTGCGACGAGTTTCCGTGTCTTACAGCAATATCCGAAGAAATTCCCTGCCTACCGGCAGGCAGGCTTTATCTTGGAATACTGTGCGTATAAAGCCAGACTATAAACAATAATCAAAACCTTTTGCGGTTAGTCCTATGTTCGTCATAGTGTTTCCATCACGACGAACTTTTTACGTAAGGTCTCTAGGTTGCTTGGTTTCATTGCTAGATCTGCTTCCGTCGAAACGTCGGCAGATAATTATACAATGAACGACCGATGGTTGTGATTCTGATACTAGATCAAAATTCGTACACCTTACTCCCTAGAAAGGAGGTGATTCATCCACAGCTTCCGCTACGGATGCCTTGTTACGACTTCACCCTTATTACCAACCCTACCGTCGTCCCCGATTTGACCCGGGGCCTTCTGGTATTGCCGGCTCTCTTGGTGTGACGGGCGATTATCTTCGTAAAACTACGAATTGATGTTCCCATCGTGCCTGCGGATTTCCCGCACACGACGAGCTCTAATGCATCGTCTGCTTGAGAGCGTATATCCTACGCAATCCCGAATCTTTGAAATGATCATTCTTCATAATCATCTTGAAAATCCTGCAGAATGTTTCAAAGTCACTTTTCTTCGAGCGTAACCTCAAAGAATTACTTTTGAAGAATGGAATGATAATGTTTTCCAGATGTTTTCGATTGGATACTTCATAGCGATAACAATTTTGATGATTGGGACGGGTATCTTTTTGGAAATACACGTTCCCGCAACCGAAGAATTTCTTGAGTTCATCGAGGATTTTCTTGTCTTTCTCGATCAACTTCAGGAAAAACCGCGGCTCTACTTTTGTCCGTCGCTTGACTTGCTTATCTGAATCAGGATTTTTCACATAGACTGTGAAGCTTCCTTCTCCATCCACAAGACCAACAATATAATCTGGGGTTATTTTCTCCATATGCATCTGAGTGAGCCCTTCATTCTGATATTGCTATCAGAAGTTACTATAGCTCAGCTGACTTCTTACGCTGCGTAAGTTTTATTATTCAATACCATTATAACACAATATCGAAACAGCATAAGATCTCCCGGGGTTACCTATCATTCTGTTCCTGACATTCCAACAGACCTTAGTCCTTGCATCTTCCTTCTGCTCACCGCCTAGGTTCAGAAGTCGATACGGCCATTTGTGCGTTGGACTACCATTTGTCTCCAGGTCCTTCACCGCATACCTCACGATATGCGACTACCTTTCAACTACGCTCCGTCTGGGAAACGGAGGAGGAGATTTGAACTCCTTAGAATAACAAGCTGCCCGGCGCTTTTATTGTGAGTACAAGATCCGAGAACGCATTCACCGTGACGTGGCTGATTCACGATTACTAGTGATTCCAGCTTCATGAAGGCGAGTTGCAGCCTTCAATCCGAACTGAGACCGAATTTTTGGGATTAGCTCCATCTTGCGATTTGGCGACCCTTTATTCCGGCCATTGTAGCACGTGTGTAGCCCAAGGTGTCAAAGGGCCATGCTGATTTGACGTCATCCCCGCCTTCCTCCCTCTCACCTGTTCGCAAGCGAACAAATCAAGTTTCAAGATTCAACTAAGTCTTCAACTCCCAAGTTTCAAACTTAAGAATTTTGCTTCGTTAGTTGATCATTGGCAGTTGGCCATTGATCATTGCATTTGCCGCTTGTGCGCAAATGAGAGGGCAGTCTGAAG
>MFRV01000022.1 GCA_001784695.1 Candidatus Moranbacteria bacterium RIFCSPHIGHO2_01_FULL_54_31
TGCCGGAAGCGTTTTTCTTGGCGACGATGGTGTGGGTAGCTGTGGCGGTATCGCGGTAGAACCAGCCGGAGATGGAAAATTTGCTGCCATCGGTGACATCGAGGACATCGCCCATATCGACATAGTCATTCGAGCCGTCGAAATCGAGGGCTTGGCCGGACTTACCAATGATAGCGGTCGGACTATCGGTAAAGGTGCCGTTGTAGCCAGAGCCGGAACGATCAAGAGCACTATAGAGAGTGGCAGAAGAAATTACTATGCGACCATTGCCACCATCCCCGCTTGAACCACCAACACCTATCCCTGCAGCATAATTTGCATCACCTGTGTTGGGAGGTGTTGTGCCAGAACCCGCAGTATTTGTTCCGTTGGAAGCACCATCAATATAACCGGAACCGCCGCCGCCGCCAGTTTGTTGGCCTTGTCCGCAACTGTCGCCCCCTTCTCCGCCGCCGTAATATCCGCCGCCGCCGCCGCCGCCATATGTTGTAGCATTATACCCGCCTTGAAATTGAGAGCCGCTCTGCCCTGTTCCACAACCAGTATTCCCACCAGCGCCGCCACTCGATTGCGTACCTCCTCCGCCGCCACTCCCTGTTCCAGCGCCGCCAGATGCCCCTCCTCCGACACCACCGTTAGTAGAACCAGCTGCTCCTCCTCCGGCGCCAGCAGTAATCAATTCTGTGCCGGATGCGCGCCTCACAGCACTTCTTCCTCCTCCGCCACCGCTCGCTACGCTGCTTCCGGCTCCAGGCCCGCCGCCGCCATAAGCGCTTGATGTAGCGGCTGTCCAACCATGACCGCCGCCGCCCGCAATAATTGTCAGTTCTTCTCCTGGGGTAACGCTCACAATACCGGATGCATAGCCACCCGCACCTCCCGTTACGCCACTAGGACCATTCCCTCCTCCGGCGCCCCATGATTGTACCGTAACAATCGTTACCCCAGCCGGCACCGTAAATGTCTGGGCAGAACCGGTGTAAGAGAAAGCTGTCGTAGTAAGCGAGCTTGCTGTTTGAGAGACATCCGCCCCGTCAAAAGACCACATCCCCACCAAGCCGTTGGTGAGCGAGCTAGTGGCAGATCTGTTCAGCGTGGCTGCTGCGCGGACTTGGAAATACCAATACACCACGCCGAAGAGCGCGATGATGAGGAGAATGGCGATGTATTGGAGAACGCGGTGCGAGGTGAGAGTCATACAAGAATAATTTCTAAGTTCTAATTCCTAATTTCTAATGAATTTCTAATGCCAAATTTCCAATTGCTAATTTTTTGAACGGGATTTCTTTACGATAGCGATAAAAATCAAATGCAACTCGTTCGTTTCTTTCCATAGTACCTTCAATGCTTCTTTCATCTCTGGTGATGCTTCCGCCATCACTCTAATCCAATATCTTGTTTCCTTAGCTTCTTTTTTACAGATACCTATTTTGTGTTCAAAGTCTTTTCTTGATTCAGCACAATCAGCCTCGCAATAATTGGCTCCAATACTTGTACCGGAACGAATGAGTTGATTAATGATGGGTTTTGTAATGTCATTTTTTGGAATTTTTTTTATGAGCTGTATTATATTTTCGGAAAATTTTGCAGTTCTTTCTTCTAAATCATAGACTTTTTTCTTTACTTCGAGCATTTTATTAGAAATTAGATATTAGGAATCAGACATTCATCACTCTATGGAACGATGCCCTCTTTCTGTTCCACCAAGAGCCAGTCGACTTTCACAGGTTCGGTGACCGCATCCGAGAGGCGGATCTTGAACCCGACGTAGTCGCCATTATCATCCTTGACTTTCTCGATCCAGCTGAAGCCGTTCGGATTGTTCTTGAACGTCGTGAAGATGCGCGAACCATTGACCATCGGGATCATCGCCTTGGTCATCACTTGTACGAATTTCCCATCGCGCGCCACGACACCCGGATCCGTCATCGGCTGATCCGTGTAATCATCATTGCCATCATTGTCCGTATCCGTAGCGACCGGATAGAGCGTGGCGGTGCCGATGGTCGGTGCCTCTGCATCCACCACCTCGATCGTCAGCGCTCCCGTCTCGAGGATCGCGGCTTTCAGCGTGCCGCCCAAGAGATCGACATTGCCCAGACTGTCTTTCACCACCATATTGCCGAGATCGAACGTCGTGAAGAAGTCGGCGAGCGTCGCGACCTGTTCGGTCAGCGTCTGCATCTGGATCTCGAGCAGTGCGGTCTTGGACGCTTGGGCATTGGCATCCAGACCGAGCTTTTCAGCGGTGGCTCGCAAGGCTGTGATACTGGCCAAGTTGTTGGCAAAATAGGTGTCATGCTCCGCGAGTTTGTCTGCTGTGGCCAAGTTTTCATCGGAGAGCGTGTTCAGGGCATCTCCGGCTACCTGAAAGAGTGCATCGATGGACTGTTTGGAAGCGTTGGAGTCGGTAATCAGATCGAGACTCCCCAGCTCGCCGTAGTCAGTCACGGAAGCAATTCGTTTTTTGCTTGGCATCGTAACGACGGAACCGGGTGCCGCATCATCCTGCCACACCCGCGCATAATCGACATCCACATTGGCAGCCGTCGTACCGGTATGGACGACATAGACACCCAGACCGAGAGCGGCTGTCGGGTTGGCGCCTGTTACCGTCCCGCAGAGCGTCGGACTGACACCGTCAGAAGCATCGGTATCCATATAGAACTTGACTGAGGTGCTGGAGATGACTTCGATGCGGCCGACGGCGAATTGTGTGGTGCTCACCGTGCCGCAGGTAGCCGTCCCCACATTGGCACCGCCGCTCCGCACCACGCCGGTCCAGGTGGTCGTGTTGTTATTCCAGAAGAAGATACCATTGGCCGGCAGCGTGTCATCGACCGCGACCGACGTCGCCTGATCCATCAGTCCCCACACCACATCATTGCCCGTCGTCCCGCCATCGGTATTGCGCAACTTCATCTGCACCACCGGCAAATTGGCTTTGGCAAAGACGAGGCTCAGATTGTTCTGCGCGTCCCCGAAGAAAATACCGCCGGCAGTATCCGTGGCTGTCGTAGTGACCGCTACCGTGCCATACCCGTTGATCTGATCGGCTTGGACGTAGGAAGCTGTGGTATCAGTGGTATCGAAGTACCACTTCCCGTCATCCCCCACGACCGTCGCGTCGTCTGCGGTCACGCCCGCTGTCGTATCGGCTCCGAATTCCTGACCATAATAAGCCGTGTTGTCTATAAAGGCGCCTCCGTAGACCGCGGCTCCGAAATTGGTGCTCAGGAGTTTGGCACTGACCGTGCCATTCAGAAGATTGACAGCCTGATTCTGGATACTGCCCGCGCCATCGGATTCGGCATAGATAGTCAGGAGAGAGTTGCCATCAATCTGGGCACTATAGCTCTCGACGGTACCGATAGTGGCACTCGATGTCACCGGCATATCGATCCAGCTGATGATACCAGCGTTCGTATCGAATGTCGTCGCGCCTAAATTGAGGTTGGCGATAGTGGTGACACCGCTCGCATCGATGACGAATTCATCCCCGCTGCCCAGCCCGTCGCCTGAGTAGATCTTGAATTTGTCGCTGTCGGAGTTGTCGACGCCGAGGGAGAACTGGACGGATGGCGATGAGCCGGTGCGGAATTTGAGGATCGGATCGTAGGTGGCATCGGCGGCGGTGATGGTCGAGACCACATCGGCGGCGGAGCCTGAGACTTCGAGGAGGGTCGATGGGGCGGCGGTACCGATGCCGAGTCTGTTGTTCGTATCATCGAAGAAAATGCTGGCATTGTCCTGGCTTAGGATGCCACTGGTGCCGGCAAAGAGAATCGATCCGGCAGTGGGAGCGTAGAAGGTCGGGGATCCGGTGCCGCCTGAGATGAGCGCCTGGCCGGTCGTGCCGACAGCGGAGAAGGCGTAGGCAGTACCGGTGGAATACGGAATGGAGCCGGCTGAGCCGATGCTCGTAGCGTTGGTGCCGCCGTTGGCAATCGGAACGGAGACCGTCGTGCCGAGCACTCCTCCCGAGGTATTGGTCACGATGCCGGCAGTCGAGAGTCCTGAGAACGTGATGGTGCCGGAGGAGGTGATGCTGGTGGCGCCGGTGATGGCGCCGAGGGCGCTTATGTCAAGGGTCGGGGTATTCAAGAAGTTTGTGAAATTGGATCCGCCGGAGTTGGTGATACTGATCGCATCGGTGACGACCGTGGTGCCGGAGGCCGTCGAGTCGGCATTGTCGAGGAGGAGGAGAGCGGCAACCGCATTGTCCGTGGTATTGGCCGTCAGCTGATTCTGGATCTTCACGACGTATTCGGTATTGCCGGCGATGGTCGGGCTGTTGGTGAAGTTCACCGCGAGACCGGTGACGCCGTTGGTGTTGGCGCTGGTCGCTTGGGCATTGGTGAGATTGAATTGGATGGCCGAGAGCGCCGTGTTGGCGGTAGCCGTGTTCGTAGCGGTAGCATTGAGGGCGCTGCCGGTAGTCAGCGCGGTCGCGCTGTAGGTCAGTCCCGTCGCCGAAGTGCCTGTGAAATTCTGTATCCAGGTATTGCTGCCCTGATTCACAGTGAGAGCGGCATCGAGATCGAGCGTGTCTTCAAGATCGATGAAATCGAGCGAATCCGCCGTGATGGAACTGCCGCACGCAGCCCAGGTGGGAGCTCCGGTTCCCCCGCTCTTCAGGCATTCGCCGGAATTGCCGACGGCCGTCAGTTCGAAAGACTCCGTATCGGAATAGAACACCGCCCCAGCCGAAGCAGTCACATTCTTGTTGGTGCCGCCGCGAGCGAGGGCCAGTTGTGCCTCAGTATTGAACGTTCCGGTACCGCCGGATGTGTACACCACACCGTTTGTCGGAAGTCCGGCAAAAATGGGGGCGCCGGCGCCGCTGACCGTCAATGACCCAGAGATAGTGACCGCAGCGGAAGAGCCGCCGATATTCACAGCCGTCACGTCGCTCGTGAGCAGATTGAACGTGGCCACCGAACTGGTTATACCGCTTTCGGTGTAGTAAGTGGTAGCATTCCCCGTCACCACGCCGTCGATGAAATAGCCGCGACCATAGCGGTTGGCAAGCGTCGAGGTAAGATCGGTCGCGCCGATTTCCGGTATATGATATTCGGTCACGGCGTCTAGATTTGCCCAGGTAAGCGCCGGAGAAATCGTCAGCGTATTCGTAGCGATGTTGGTAATCTTGGCATAGGTGGAATTGACCAAGACATAATTGCCGACATTGAAGTTGGTCGCACTCGTGAGAATGAGCGTCGTGGATGCCGTACCGGCACCATTGGCGGTCGTCGAGCCGTCGAGCACCGAGAAGGTCGAGGTGACATCGCCGAACGTATTCACATTGAAGAGATCGCCGCTGCCAACTGTCAGGAGAGAGGCGGGCGTACTGTCGCCGATACCGACATTACCCGAAGCATCAATGAGGAACGGCGTGGAATCAGAGGCGGCATCATTGACGCGGAAGCTCGTACCGCTTCCGGTGTTCTCGATCAGAGCTGCCACTTGGGTAGCCGCCCCGGCAGCGGTCACTTTGAACGGAGTGGAGGTATTGAGGGCGCCGGTATCGGCGAGGAGGAGGAGGCTGCCGGTATTGGCGGCATTCGATCCTGAGAGCGTGATCGTCTGGAGCGCTCCGGTGAACGCAGCAGAGGAAGAGGCGATCGTCAGCGCGCCGCCGGACGTCAGCGCGTTCGCGGTCATCGTCAGGAGCCCGGTCGCCGTGGTAGCAGAGTTCGCTGTCAGCGTCAGGAGATTGCCAGTCGTCGTCATCACGGCGGCATCGGTAATCGAAGCGATGGTGCCGGTCACGGTAGCACTTGAAATCTGGAGCGAGTTGCCGCTGCCAGCCGTGCCGGTGACAGCACCGGTGGTAGAAATCTTCAGGAGAGAGCCGGCGGCCTGGGCAGCCGCACCGGTCGGACCGTCGATATTGATCGCGCCTCCCGATGTCAGGACAGCGGCGCCGTTCACATTGATATCCATCGCGTAGCCGGTGGTAAGGGCGGCAGCATCGAGCGTGGTGAAAGTGCTGCCAGTAAGAGCGGAGCCGGTGAACGTAAAAAGCCCGGCAGAGGTCATTGTGAGAAATGCATTGGTTCCGACAGTCGAGCCGTTGCCGATCATAAAGCTGCCGGTCGATCCGTCAAGTCCGGCGTAGTAGGTCTGCGCAGAATTGCGATATTTGGCAGAAGAATCCTGAGCGCTGCCGGTATCGCCTATCATCAGCACTGCCTCGCCGGTCGCGCTCGTCGTGACATCCAGAGTTCCGGTAGCTGATGCTGACAGCGTGGCATAGTTCGATGCATCGTACGACAGGCGAAGCGCGTTAGAAGTGCCAAAAATACTGAGCATCGCAGCCGGAGACGTCGTCCCCAACCCCAACCGATTAGTGCTGTCATCCCAGAAGAAGTTGGAGTTATCCTGCTGGAGGATGCCGGAAGTGCCGGCGAAGAGGACGGATCCGGCAGTCGGCGCATACCAGGTAGGCGTGCCGGTGCCGCCGGAGATGAGGGCTTGGCCGCTTGTTCCGGCAGCAGTCACTTCGAAAGAGTCGGCATCAGTCCATATGACCGCTCCGGCGGCGAGAGTGAGCGCTTTGTTGGTACCGCCGTTCGCGATCGGCAAGACTCCCGTCACTTCGCTCGTAACATCGACGCTCGTGCCCAGGGTCGCGGCGATCGTCACCGTGTCGGTCGCGCCGCCGGTCGTGGTGATGCCGGTGCCGGCCGCGATGGTGAGCGTGTCGCCGGAGGTCAGGGTCTGATTGGAACCGGACGTGCCGGCCAGCGTGAGGAGCGTAGTGCTCGAGAGGAGGACGGTGCCGGAAGCGTCGCCGAAGGTGATGGTGCGGTCGGCGGTCGGGTTGGTGACGACGAGGGCGGTCTCGCTCGTGTCATCGGCGCCGGTGCCTTCGAATAGGATCTGGTTGCCGGTGGTGACGTCGAAGAAGAAACGCGCCGCGGCGGTGGTCGCCCCGCCGAGGAGGAAATCGTCGGTGGTCGAGGTCAGGTAGGTGAAGGTGCCGCCATCGGTGAATTTGGACGAGCCAGTGCCGCCGGTGTTGGCGATCCAGGTGAAGCCGCCCGATGCCTCATCGAAAGAGAGGATGTAGCCGTTGAGGCCGGTGGGAGCGTTCGTCACCTCGAGATCGGCTTCCTCGATGGTGTTGTCGGTGATCTCGGAGCCGTCGACGCTCGTGCCCAGGGTCGCGGCGATCGTCACCGTGTCGGTCGCGCCGCCGGTCGTGGTGATGCCGGTGCCGGCCGCGATGGTGAGCGTGTCGCCGGAGGTCAGGGTCTGATTGGAACCGGACGTGCCGGCCAGCGTGAGGAGCGTAGTGCTCGAGAGGAGGACGGTGCCGGAAGCGTCGCCGAAGGTGATGGTGCGGTCGGCGGTCGGGTTGGTGACGACGAGGGCGGTCTCGCTCGTGTCATCGGCACCGGTGCCTTCGAATAGGATCTGGTTGCCGGTGGTGACGTCGAAGAAGAAACGCGAAGATGTTGATGTCGATCCGCCGAAAGCTACGTTGTCGGTGGTGTCGGTCAGATAGGTCACGCTTCCTGAGCTCGTCCAATCGCTGGTGCCGCCGGTTTTGTTCGAACACACCCACGCGACCGAACTCGTGCTCCAGGCCAATACCTGATCATTGCTGCAGCCGCCCAAAAGACGGATACCTGAAGCCATTGTCTCCAAACCAGAATTCGAAGAGGTGGTGGCAGTTGTTCCGGTTGTCGTCGTGTCCACATCCAACGTCACCGACCCCGCTCCATTGGTCACTGTCAAACCGGCGGAGCCGGCGACAAGCGTCGCGAGCGTGTAGCCCGATCCGTTGCCGATAAGGAGAGAGCCGTTGGCAGCGGCGGAACCGTCAAGACCGGTACCGCCACGACTCGTCGCAAGCGTCGCTTCCGATCCCAATGAATCCGTACCGGTCCAGTACGCCACATACCCATTCGTGCCCGTCCCGGAGATACCGGCGGAGCCGGACAAAATATCGGAAAATGTCGAACCGTTGTTGGACAGCTGCCACGCCTGCGTCGTGCCGTTGTAACGGAGCGCCGGCGGAGTCGCGGAACTGGAAACCGTCAGATCGAAATTGGTGCCGGATATCGCCGTGCCGGATCCGAGATTGAAAACTTCGGCATCCGTCCCGGTATCGGTATTCTGCTGATGCGCATCCTGCAGACGCGAATCATTGCCGAGTACCAGCTGCTTGTCGCCAGTCCCTGTCGGCAAATTCTTGATATTCAGTTTCCCTCTGTTCCCGAGAATGGGGATGTTACCGGATGTGGTACCGATCGTTCTGCCCTGCAAAAACTGCGCATTGATGGCGCTCGGCACGGATCCGAGCTGCTTGCGAGGCACCATCTCGGAATCGGTGCCGATGCGCATCCCGATGTAATAATCACCGGTCTCGAAATTGATGCTCGCCGGGAACGGCGTCACCGAACCCAAGAACGCGCGGAAGATGCCGTTTTTCACCGTCACGGTCTGTGTCTCCTCCCACAAGCGGCTGCCGGTGTCCGCATTCGAAGGATACGGATCCGCCGTATCGCGATTTTTGGTGTAGATTCCGAAGCGCACTTCGTAGGTTCCGTTCGGAATGATCCGATTTTCAGCGTTGAAGAGCGATGCAGAAAGGCTTATTTGCTTGATTGAAGGGGTTATAGCCTGCCCAAAAACGGGTCGTAGGTCAAACCACCCTAATATGTTCATCCCTATCGCGAGTGCGAAAATGAGGGAAGTATATGCTGTTTTTCGGTTTTTATTTTTTACATATAATGGCATTGGATTCTTACCAAAATACTCTGATAATTATAGCATATTTTCATACTATCCGAAAATCACTTTTTGCTGACAGCCCAGCCAAAAACGTCGCCTACGGCACCGGCTATCAGATCGAATAATGAGACCGTTTTCTGACCCGTGTAAACGGCATAGGAATCGCTCGTAATCTGATTGCCGAATCGGTCCGTCGAAACGATCGTGTACACATACGTGGAAGCCTGATCCAGCCCCGGGATAATCAGGCTGTGGTTCAGGCTATAATCCTCTTCGCTCATCGTCTTTTCGGCTTGTCCGACGCCTTTGGAGTACGCTACCTCGGATTTCGCCAGTTTGTTGGTTTTCCAACTGAGCACCAATTTCACCTCCGGCTTGTTTTTCTCGATGAACGCTTCGCCGCGGACTCCGCTGATCGCGATCGGGCTGGGCGTGTCTTCCGTCAGCAAGAATTCGGCCTCGCCGCCGATCGCGATATCCCCCACGCGAAAATTCTCGCTCTGGTAATTCGCATCGCCGAAGAGCGGCACCGGCTCGGTGACCGGCACCGTCTTGGTCTGCGGCGCTTGAGTTGTTTCTGATGGCACGGATCCGGAGACCGATGAACCGGAAGGAGCTCCCTGATTCGGAGTTCTCGTCCGCTGCCACAAAAGATACCCTCCGAGGGCCGCAAGGATGAGGACGAAAAACACGCTGAGCCACCTGCCCCGAGGGCTGATACCGCTCAACATCCCCCGTTTGTTTTCAGAGGTAAAAACATCGAATTTTTCCCCTTCTGCCATACGTGTTTTTTCAGTCTTTTCTGACCCACCAAGACTGGCGAGAGCGGCCGAAATTGAGCGGCCATTTTTTCTTTTTATAATATTCCCAATATAGCACAAAAACCCCCTTTCTAAAAGAGCAAAACGGAGTTATCCACAATGCGGAAACGGCCATAAAAAAACGAGAAACCGCGCTGGGATTTCACCGAAACGCGGACATTGTTCTCGATGCTATTTTTGCTACTCTTCCAGACGCCGAAAGAGCTCGTCTAAGTCTTCCGGAGAATAGTATTCGATCACCACTTTTCCTCCCTTGCCGGACGGCGCAATGCGCACTTTGGTGCCGAGCATCTGGGTCAGGTGTTCCATCCGCTCCAGGATTTTCGGGTTGAGCGCTATGGCGCTCCGCATATGCGGCTTCACCGAGATGCTCCGCACTTTCATTTCCGTCTCGCGCACCGTCAGCTCTTCCTTGATGATCAGGTCGAACACGGCGCGCTGCTTCTCCGGATTCTCTATCGCCAGAAGCGCCTTGGCATGCCCTTCGCTTATCTTGCCTTCGCCGACAGCGCGCTGGATCTCGATCGGCAGATGGAGCAGCCGCAGAGTGTTCGCGACAGAGCTCCGGCTCTTCCCCATTTTTTTCGCCACCGCTTCCTGCTGCATACTGAACTCGTCGAGCAGGCGCAGGTATGCCTTCGCTTCTTCAATCGGATTGAGGTTATGGCGCTGGATATTCTCTATGATCGCCAGTTCCAATTTCTGCTGTTCCGTGACGCTCCGCACGACGACCGGCACCGTCTGAAGTCCGATACGCTTCGCCGCCTGAAAGCGCCGCTCGCCCGCGATCAGTTCGTAATTATCGCCGACCCTGCTCACGATGAGCGGCTGCAGAATCCCGTGCTCCTTGATGGAATCCGCCAATTCGCCGAGTTTGGTTTCATCAAAATGCAGCCGCGGCTGCTGCGGGTTGGGCACGATTTTTTCCAGCGGAATTTCTGTCGCGCTGCCATCGCTCGGCGCTGACGCTGTCGGAAATATCGGCTTATATGAAGCAGAAATCGGCGTAATAGGC
>MFRV01000023.1 GCA_001784695.1 Candidatus Moranbacteria bacterium RIFCSPHIGHO2_01_FULL_54_31
GATGCCATTACTCTCGTGAATGTTCCGGCGCAAGCGCGGCAGGGTATCGAACGCGGGATGATCGTGGGCGTTGAGGTGAATCGTTCCCGTCACATCGCGACGATGCCGGGCGGAGAGATGACGCCGGAAATTTTGGCGGCTCACGCCAAGCAGGCCGTGAAAGGTTTGCCGGTGAAAGTCACCGTACTGGGTGAGGCGCAGATGAAGCGCCTCAAAATGGGCGGCGTCTTGGGCGTCGGGCAGGGTTCCGATGCCAAGTCTTGCTTCATCATTCTGGAATATTTCGGTGCCGATAAGAAAAAGAAGCCTGCCTCGCCGTCAGGCGGGCCGGTCGTATTGATCGGCAAAGGCGTGACCTTCGATACCGGCGGCATCAATCTGAAGCCCGGCGATGCCGCTCTCGGGATGAATATGGATATGTCAGGCGGTGCGGCCGTGATCCATACGCTGGCCGCTGCGGCGCGCCTGAAACTCAAGAAAAATATCATCGCGCTGGTTCCGGCGGTCGAGAATATGCCGTCGGGCTCGAGCTATCGTCCCGGCGACGTACTCCGCTCGATGTCCGGCAAGACGATCGAAGTTCTCAACACCGATGCGGAGGGGCGGATCATTCTCGCCGATGCGCTGACATACGCGCTCCGGTATAAGCCGGCATTGGTTGTGGATGTGGCGACCTTGACCGGTGCCGCTATGGTTGCGCTCGGAGAACGGGCGACCGCGATTTTCACGCAGGATGAAACGCTGGAGCAGACATTCCGCCACCTCGGCGAAGAAAGCGGGGATTATGTCTGGCCGCTGCCGCTCTGGGATGAATATGACGCAGAGATAAAAGGCACTTTCGGCGATGTTGCAAATGTCGGCAAGACGCGCTGGGGCGGAGCGATTACGGCCGCAGTGTTTCTCAAGCAATTCGTAGCGGGCGCCTATCCGTGGGTGCACCTCGATATCGCGCCGCGTATGACGACGCTCCCGGATGAATTCCTCGCCAAAGGTTCCGCTGGTGCTCCGGTGCGGCTGTTGGTGAAACTGCTGGAGAAGTTCTAGATTGTTGTCAACCAGATTTTGAAAAAATGGCTCTTACGAGCCATTTTTTTGGTGTATAACTTTTGTGTTGACGCTTTCCCTTGTGGTGGCATATAATGTGGAGTAGTTAATCAAAGTGGGTGAAAGTGGGGAAATCAACGCAGTCGTCCCAAACTTGATGTGGGATCTGGAAAATAAATCATAGATACTGAATCAAGTTCAGTATGACATACGAATGTCATGTTCATCGGAGAATATTCGCATACGATCGATCCCAAAAAGCGCTTGGCGCTTCCTTCGAAGTTCCGCGGCGAATTGGGGAACAAGGTCGTGGTGACGCGGGGACTCGACAATTGTCTCTTCGTGTATCCGATAAAGGTGTGGGATGAGCTTGCGACGAAATTAGGGACGCTTCCTGTCGGCGAAGCAGGCACGCGGAGCTTCATCCGTATTATGCTGGCGGGGGCGACTGATGTGGAGCTCGACAGCCAGGGCCGCATCCTGGTGCCGGAATATCTGAAAGCCGACGGCGGGCTGAAAAAAGATGTCACGATCGTGGGGCTGTTCAATCGTCTGGAAATCTGGGATACGGGCCGGTGGCGCAAGTACAAGACGCAGGCAGAGAAGAATACTGGCAAGATCGCCGATGAGCTCGGGAAGCTCGGCGTGTACTAGAGGGAATCCCTCCGCCGCCAAGGCTCTGGCGGGCAAGCAGGAATCAGGAATTATGAATCAGGAATGAGGAGACATAGCGCGGGTAGAGCGACAGAAACATTTGAAAACCAAAATATTGATAGAAGAATCGTTTGCATCAATATTTTGGAGGTTGAATGAAATATATGGAAGGGACGAGACATATACCGGTTCTTTTGCAAGAGGCAGTCGATCTGCTTCGCGTGTCACCCGGCGCTACGGTCGTCGATGCGACGCTCGGCGGCGGCGGACATACGCGGGAGCTGCTGCGTCGCGTGCTGCCGGGAGGCAGAGTGATCGCGTTCGATGCTGATCGCGATGCCATCGAACGTTTCCGGGAGCGCGCGCAGTCCGATACCATGCTCAAGCAAGCGCTGGCAGACGGATCGCTCATGCTCGAGCATAAGAATTATGCTTCGGTAGGAGAGGCGCTCGAACAGTTGGGAATCGGCTCCGTCGATGCGATGCTCGCGGATCTCGGATTTTCTTCCGATCAGATCGAAGCGGGCGAGCGGGGGTTCAGCTTTCTCCAGAGCGGACCGCTTGATATGCGCCTCGATCAGGAGACGGAACTCACGGCCGAGAAGATCGTGAATACGTTTTCTCCCGAAGATATCGAACGCATCTTGCGCGAGTACGGAGATGAACGCGAGAGCCGGCGCATCGCGCGAGCGATCGGCGCGGCGCGGGAAGAGCAGCCGATCACGACGACCGATGCGCTCCGGACGATCATCGAGCACGCTTATCCCAAGAGCAAGCGCTATCGGATGAAGATCCACCCCGCTACGAAAACGTTTCAGGCTCTGCGTATCGCGGTCAATCAGGAGTTCGAGCGTCTGGACGCATTTCTCGCGGCGGCGATCGAGCGGCTGAAGCAGGGCGGGCGGCTCGCGGTGATTACCTTCCATTCAGGCGAAGACGGTCTGGTGAAGCGGCGTTTCAAAGAGCAGGCCCGAGGCTGCGTCTGTCCTCCGGAATTCCCTCTTTGCCGCTGCGGACGGACGCCTCGCATCAGGATACTGACCAAAAAACCGCTGCTGCCGAGCGAGCAGGAGATACGGGATAACCCGCGCTCCAGGAGCGCCAAACTGCGCGGCATAGAAAAACTCTGAGTGAGTCCGCGCAGTCCCGAGACACATACAAACAAAAAATACAATTTATGTCATCAGTCTACCGCCGTCACGCGCCCCTGGTTTCGTCTCGGGCAGAGAGAACCAGGTTCGATATGAAGCTTTCCGGTGCCACGCACATCTGGATGCTCGGTATCCTGCTTATCGTATTCGCATCTGGCGGCGGGTATCTGTACTCGGTCAACCAGAGCGCCGTCCAGGGCTACCATATGCGTACCTTGGAAAAGGAAATAGACAGACTGAAGCAGGAAAATGCGGAACTCAAGATTTCCGAGGCTGATCTGCGTTCGCTCTATCGTATCGAGGCAGCAGGGGAGGCGCTCAATATGCAGAAGCTTGATGCGGTCATTTACCTCGAAGAACACGGACCGGTCGCTCTGAGATAGGCAGGCGCGGGATGAGATGATTCGTTGGTGCAAAGATACGCGTATGCGAAACGGAGGACACGTCCGATCCAGGGCAGACACGCAAGAAGGCGTTTTTTCAAGCGGCGAAGGCCGCATGCGAAGCCTCGTGGCGATCATTTTTCTGGTCGGCGCGTTTTTGATTTTCCGCCTGTATTTCATCCAAGTCCTGAGCCATGACAAGTGGCTCGCTATCGCGGCTGATCAGCATAGCGCCTTTCAGGAACTTGCGGCCGATCGGGGGGAGATATATATGCGCGACGGCGACGGTCGGTATCCGCTGGCGGTCAATCGCGAATACCAGATGGCCTATGCCGTACCGAAAGATATTACTGATACAGACCATACCGCACTTGAACTCGCGCGCATCCTGCAGATAGACGCCACCCTGATTCGAGAGAGGCTCGGTATGCCGAATGATCCTTTCGAAATCATCAAGAAACGCCTGACGGATGATGAGGTGAGGCAGATCAGGGAGGCGCGTTTGAAGGGAGTGGCGCTGTTGCCGGAAAAATATAGGTATTATCCTGCCGGAGAACTGGCTGCCCAAGTCGTCGGTTTCGCCAGCCTAGGAGAGCAGGGCGGAGCGGGCGGGTACGGCATAGAGTCATCGCAGAATAGCCGCCTGAACGGGGAGGCCGGCACGGTCACACAGGAGAAAGATGCCGGCGGCCGCTGGATCCCGCTTTCCGATCGCGATCTGGTATCCCCGAAAAACGGAGACAGCCTGGTCTTGACGCTTGATCGGGTGATCCAGTACGAGACAGAGAAGGTACTGAAGGAATCCGTGGAAGCCTATCAGGCTGATCGTGCGACGGCTATCGTGATGGACCCGAAAACAGGAGATATCCTGGCGATGGCATCCGTGCCGCAATTCGACCCGAACAATTATTCCCAGGTGGAAGATTATTCCGTGTTTCTCAATCCGGCGGTCAGCGTGACATATGAGCCGGGATCAATCATGAAGCCGATCACCATGGCGATGGGCATCGAAGAGGGGAAGGTTTCTCCGAACACGGAATACACGGATACGGGCGTGGTGCAGGAAGCCGGGTACGCGATACGCAATGCCGAGAACAAGGTGTATGGCAGGAGTACGATGACGAAAGTTTTGGAGGAGTCGATCAACACGGGAGTGATCCATGTCGAAAAGCTCATCGGGAACAAGGCTTTCGGCGAGTACTTCACGCGTTTCGGTTTCGGCGAGCGGACCGAAATAGCGCTGCCGGCGGAACTGGCTGGCAGTACCAGGAATTTGGAAAATCTCCGCTCGACCATCAGCTTTTTCACCGCCTCTTTCGGGCAAGGCGTGACGATGACGCCGCTGCAGATGATCAACGCGTATGCCGCGCTCGCGAACGGCGGAGTGCTGCTGCGGCCGCACATCATCGCTCGGACGATCTATGCGGATGGGCGCGAAGAGAAGGTGCAGCCGGAAATAGTGCGGCAAGTCGTAAGCGCGGAGACGAGCCGGACCATCGGACAGATGCTCCGGAGCGTCGTGACGAATGGGCACGGCAAACGGGCCGATGTCCCGGGATATCTGGTGGGCGGCAAAACAGGTACGGCGCAAGTCGCCAAGAATAATGCCAAGGGGTATGAGGATGGCTTGAGTATCGGCTCGTTCGTCGGGTATGCCCCGCTGGATAATCCGCGTTTCGTGGTGCTGGTCAAGCTGGATAATCCGAAGAATGTCGAATGGGCAGAATCGAGCGCCGCCCCGACGTTTGGCAAGATCATGAGATTCCTGTTAGAGTACGCCAAGATCAAGCCGACAGAAGAGACGCCGCCAACGAAATAATACCGTTATGATCTCGAATAAGAGAAAACTGCTTGAAACCGTCTTGCGCTTTATGGCGCGTGCGGTGCTCCGAAAATACCATCCACTGATCGTCGGCATCACCGGTTCGGTGGGAAAAAGCTCGACCAAAGAGGCAGTGGCTTTGGTCCTGTCTCGGGCGTATGCTGTCCGCAAAGCGGAAGGCAACTACAACAATGAGATCGGCATACCGCTCACCATCATCGGCGCCAGAAGCGGTGGCGCATCGCTTGTGCGCTGGTTCGGAGTATTCTGCAAGTGGCTCTGGATCATGGCGGTTCCGGTGCGCTATCCGGAGGTGCTGGTGCTCGAGATGGGCATCGATCGTCCCGGCGATATGGAGTATCTGCTCCGTTTCGTGCTGGTAGATATCGGCGTCGTGACAGAGCTGTCCTCGAGCCATATGGCATTTTTCGGTTCGCTAGGCAATATCGCCAAAGAGAAAGGGAAGCTGACGCAGGCGCTCCCGGACAGCGGCTTCGCGATCCTCAATGCGGATGATGCGCGCGTGCAGAAGATGGGAGAGAAAACGAGCGCGAAAGTCATCACGTACGGATTCGGGCAGGATGCGATGCTTCGGGTAGACAATCTCTTGTTCCATCGCGAGGCGAAACGCGTGGAAGGGTTCAGTCTCAAGCTGAATTATGACGGCAAGACGATCCCGGTACGTTTGCCGAAAATCGTCGCCCGGCATCATATCGCCGCCGCTCTGGCAGCTGCTGCTGTCGGTGTCGCGCTCAAGATGAATCTCGTGGAGATCGCCTCGGCGCTCGAAGATTTCGAGCCGCTGCCGGGACGGCTCCGCCTCCTGCCAGGGAGGGACGGGATGATCCTGCTGGATGATACGTACAACGCCTCGCCTTCTTCTACCCAGGCAGCCTTGGCAGCGGTCGGGGAGTTTATGGCGCCGCGCAAGGTGGTCATCTTGGGCGATATGCTGGAGCTTGGCGCAGGCACCGAGGAGGCGCACCGGATGCTTGCGGAGCCTATCGGCGCTTCGGGAGCCCAGATCATCATCGCTGTCGGTCATCATATGCGCTCTCTCGCTGAGGCGCTGATGGCGGCCGGGTTTTCACGCAAGCAGGTATTTTCTCTGCCTGATCCGATCGCGGCTATCGATATTGTATTTTCGCTCGTCCGTCCAGAAGACCTGATTCTCATCAAGGGATCGCGCGGTATGCGGATGGAGAAAATAACCGAGCGCCTGCTGGCTGACCCGGAGGAAGCGGAAACTCTGCTCTGCTGCCAGTCTGCCGAGTGGCGGAACAGGCCGTTCCTACCGCCTGCCGAATGGATGATATAAAAGGAATAACGAATGAAGCATCAGGAGAGAAGATGCGGAAGTGAGAAAATAAAATAGGGTATCGATGGAATTATCATAATTTCTAGTGGGGGGGGGTTGCGCTGGAGCCCCGATTTGTTTATGCTTGATTCATAATTCCTGATTCCCGATTCTTCTTCAGATATGGATTTTTTTTCAATGCTGCTGATCGTACTCGGGCTCATGCTGTTCGAAACGGTGTCGAGCATCGACAATGCGGTCATCAATGCCGAAGTGCTGTCGACGATGGGAAAGAAGGCGCAGCGTTTCTTCCTCACCTGGGGGATTTTTTTCGCGGTTTTTCTGGTACGCGGCTTGCTGCCATGGCTGATCGTGTTCGTCACCGTACCGACGCTCGGCTTCCTTGGTTCGTTTACCGCCACGTTTTCCAATGATCCGAACGTGGCGCAGGCGATCCAGTCGTCGGCGCCTATCCTTCTCTTGGGCGGCGGCATCTTTCTCCTATTCCTTTTTCTGCATTGGCTGTTCCTCGAGCCGAAGCACTTCGGTCTGCGCGGAGAATCTTTTTTCCTGAGACAGGGTGCCTGGTTTTATGCTGCCGTGTCGATGCTCCTGATGCTCGTCGTGTGGTTCGCGATGAAACTGGATCCGCTGCTCGCATTCGGAGCCGTGGTCGGATCGACGGCCTTTTTCATCACCCACGGATTCCGCCAGCATGCCGAGGAGACCGAGCGCAGGATGATGGGGAATACCGCGATGTCGGACGTGAGCAAGATCATGTTTCTCGAGGTGATCGATATGAGTTTCTCCATCGACGGTGTGCTCGGGGCGTTCGCGTTCACGCTGTCGGTGCCTCTTATCCTGCTCGGCAACGGTATCGGAGCTGTGATGGTGCGTCAGTTGACGATGGCCAATATCGAACGGGTGAAGAAATACGTGTTTCTCAAGAACGGAGCTATGTACTCAGTCTTTTTTCTCGGTCTGGTGATGGTCTCGGATGCCTTCGGGGTGCATGTGCCGGAGTGGTTCGCGCCTGCCATAACCTTCTTCATCATCGGCTACTTCTTTCATCTTTCGCGGCAGCATCTGATGCTTGACAATGGCTTGCGCGCCGTATGAAAAAAGGATATCATAGCGGTGGAAGGAATCGGCGCGATTTTTTCCGGTGAGCCAGCTAATCCGTACTATGCAAGTCTTATGACAGACAATGTGAAGGACAGGGATTTCATCGAGTATGCCGTCAAGATGCTCGTGGATAATCCGGACGATGTGAAGGTGGAACGAAAGATCGATGAGATGGGAGTGCTCATTACCCTTGATGTGAATCCCAACGATATGGGGATGGTCATCGGACGCGAAGGGATGACGGCCAAAGCGCTGCGCACGTTGCTCCGCGTGATCGGCGCGCGCAACAATGCCCGTGTCAATCTGAAAATCAACGAACCGGAAGGCTCGGAACGCCCGACCCGCGAGTCACGCGAAGCGCGTGAGGTGCGCGAAGAACGCCCGGCGGCTCCTGAAGAAAAGAAGACTCTGGACGATGTGATGAACGATATCCAAATCTAGTTTTTTCGAAAAACGGCCGCTCCGCAGGGAGCGGCTTTTGCTTTTATAGTCAGGGTATTTTAGAATGAGAGCATACTTCGGTTGGGAAGAAACGTTTCTCAGAATTCCAGAATCAATGAAAGAGATATATGAACGTCGAAAAAACAATTTTGGATGGAGTGGTGATCATCGAGCCGGACGTTCTTGCGGATGAGCGCGGGTTTTTCATGGAAACATTCCAGGAGAAACGCTATCAGGAACTGCTCGGAGCGGATGTGCGTTTCGTGCAGGATAATCTTTCTTCTTCCAAAAAAGGCGTGCTGCGCGGACTGCATTATCAAGCGCCGCCGTTCGGCCAGGGAAAGCTCGTCTCAGTGCTTATGGGTACTGTGCTGGATGTGGCAGTGGATATACGTTTCGGCTCTCCGACATTCGGGCAGCATATAGCGGTGGAGTTGTCCGATACGAATCATCGCCAGCTTTTTATCCCGGTCGGATTCGCGCACGGATTCGCCGTTTTGAGCGACACGGCGCTTTTCGCCTACAAGTGCACCGCCCTGTATTCCAAAGAGCATGACCGCGGCGTGCGGTGGAATGACAGCGTCTTGGGTATCGAGTGGGGCGTAGCTGACCCGATTGTTTCGGAAAAAGATCAGCAGCATCCGTTGCTTGCAGATATCTCGAAAGAGTATATTTTCGAACCATAACGTATGAAATTATTAGTGACTGGCGGAGCGGGATTCATCGGTGCGAATTTCATCCATCATATCCTGAGGAAATATCCCGATTACCGCGTGGTCAATCTGGATGCTTTGACGTATGCCGGCAACCTGGAAAACCTCAAAATGTGGGAGAACGACGCGCGCTATCGTTTCGTGAAAGGCGACATCGCGGATCCAGGCGTGATCGAGCCGCTCGTTGCCGCATGCGATATCGTGGTGCATTTCGCGGCGGAGTCGCACGTCGACCGCTCTATCCTGGACCCGGGTGCCTTCATCAGGACCAATGTGCAGGGGACGCAGGTGCTCCTCGAAGCCGCCAAGCAGCATAACAAGCGCTTCCATCACGTCTCGACCGACGAAGTGTTCGGCGCGCTCGGACCGGACGATGCGCCGTTCGATGAGCGGACCCCGTATGATCCGCGCAGTCCCTACAGCGCGTCGAAGGCGGCCTCCGATCATCTCGTACGCGCGTATTTCCATACCTACGGCCTGCCGATCACGATTTCCAACTGTTCCAATAATTACGGGCCATACCATTTTCCGGAAAAATTGATTCCGCTCGCCATCACCAACCTGCTCGCAGGCAAGAATGTCCCGGTCTACGGCGACGGGCGGCAGGTGCGCGACTGGCTGTATGTCGCGGATCACTGCCAGGCGATCGACCTCATCATCCATCAGGGCACGATCGGCGAGACCTACTGCGTCGGCGGGAACAGCGAACGGGAGAATATCTGGATCGTGAAACAGCTGCTCACCTTGCTCGGCAAGGACGAGAGCGCCATCGAGTACGTGCAAGACCGCGCGGGACACGACCGCCGCTATGCCATCGACTTTTCAAAAATAAAGGATGAACTCGGCTGGCAGCCGGAAGTCACTCTGGAGGAAGGATTGCAAAAAACCGTCGATTGGTTCAAAGAGAACGAACCCTGGTGGAAAAATGTGAAGTCGGGAGACTATCAGGAATATTATGCCAGGCAATACGATAAGCGCTGATCTCTCTATGGAACAGAAGAACGTCATCATTTTAGGCGGTCTCGGGATGCTCGGACAAGCATTGTCCCGGGCGTTTTCTTCAGAGAACGCGTATGCAGTGGCGGCCTGGGACAAGGATGACATCGATCTCACGGATTTTGCGATGGCGGAAAAAAAGATTCGGGAATATGCGCCGGAAATAATCGTCAATGCTGTCGCATACAATGCGGTAGATCAGTGCGAAGCAGACGATGCGGAATACGCGAAGGCGCTCCGCCTCAATGCCGAAGTGCCGGAATTCCTCGCGCGTCTGGCGAAAGATATGAATGCGACGTTTGTGCATTATTCTTCGGATTATGTCTTCGATGGAGCTTTGGAGGAAAACAAGATGAAAACCGGATGCTGCGGCGGCGGATGCTGCGGGGCCGGTTCATCCGGGCTCGGGTATGATGAGGCATCGGTGCCCAATCCTCTCTCGCGTTATGGCGAGAGCAAGTTGCAGGGGGAAAGAGCGGTACGGGCGGCCGGAGGAAAATTCTATCTCATCCGTCTCTCGAAACTCTTCGGCCAGCCGGCAGTGTCGGCTGCCGGGAAGAAGAGTTTTTTCGAGGCGATGCTGGAAAAAGGAAAAATGGAAAGCGAAATAAGCGTCGTGGACGATGAGCTGAGCTGTTTCACCTACGCGCCCGATCTGGCGCAGGCGACGAAAGCGCTGATCGAGGAAGATGCTCCGTATGGAATATACCATCTAGCCAATGCGGGTGCTGCGACATGGTATGCAGCGGCTCGGGAATTATTCCGGGCGGCCGAAATGGACATCTTCGTGAAGCCGGTTGCTGCGGACGCGTTTCCTCGCGCCGCGCGTAGGCCGAAATGTTCCGCCCTGCTGAATACCAAGCGGCCGCCGCTCCGTCCCTATACGGAAGCATTGGAAGCATTCCTGAGAGGAAACAAATAATACAAAAACCATCCTCAAAAAGATGGTTTTTCGGTTTCTCATATCAATATAATTATACACCTTTTCATCGTTTTTGTCAATGGTGCGGAAAGGGTGTTTATTTGGTACGATGAAGATGTTTTAACGCTGTCGAGCTGCGATGTGACTTCCGTCATTTCGTATTGAATCATTTTGATACTCTGCGCAAACATATGATGAACTATCCGGCGGTGAAGAAGCGGGACAAGGCGGTACACGCTACGATTCTCGGCGAGGGGAAGCGCCAGGAGGAAGGATTGGAAATGATCGCGTCTGAGAACTATGTCTCGGAACCTATCTTGGAAGCGCTCGGCACGGTCTTCACGAACAAATACTCCGAAGGCTATCCCGGCCATCGCTATTACGGCGGGCAGGAATGGACGGATGCCGTGGAAACCATCGCGATCGAGCGGGCGAAGAAATTGTTCGGCGCGGAGCACGTGAACGTGCAGCCGCTCTCCGGAGCGTCGGCCAATATGGCAGCCTATGCGGCGATTCTCGAGCCCGGCGATACGGTCCTCGGGATGGATCTCTCGCACGGCGGACACCTGACGCACGGGCATCCGGTGACGCTCTCGGCGAAAGTGTATCATTTCGTCCGCTACAAGACGGAACCGGACGGCACCATCGATTATAAGAAGCTGGCGGCCTTGGCGAAAAAAGAAAAGCCGAAATTGATTCTGGCCGGATTCTCTTCGTATACGCGGCAGCTGGATTATGCCAAGTTCGCGTCTATCGCGAAAAAAGTGAAAGCCTACTCGATGATGGATATGGCTCACATAGCGGGACTGGTCGCCGGGAAAGCGCTTCCGAATCCGGTGCCGTATTTCGACATCGTGACGACTACGACGCACAAGACGCTCCGCGGTCCGCGCGGCGGGATGATCCTGTGCAAGCAGGCCTTGGCGCAGGCGATAAATAAGGCCGTGTTTCCGGGGCTGCAGGGCGGACCGCATATGAATATCATCGCGGCCAAAGCCGTCGCCTTCGGAGAAGCCTTGCAACCGGAGTTCAAGCGGTACGCGAAGCAGACCATAAAGAACGCGAAAACGCTGGAGAAGGAATTCACGAAACGGCACTACCGGGTCTTGTTCGGAGGCACGGAGAATCATATGATTCTCGTCGACGTGTTCGCGTCGCTCGGGATTTCCGGCAAAGAGGCGGAGCAGACCCTCGATGAGGTGGGGATCACCGTGAACAAGAATATGATTCCCGACGATACGCGTTCGCCGTTCGATCCTTCCGGCATCCGGATCGGCGTGCCGGCGATCACCACGCGCGGGATGCAAGAGCAGGAAGTGCGGATGCTGGCGCGCATTATGGACGAGGCGCTCCGCAACCGCAGCGACAAAAAATTATTGAAACAACTGCACGGAGAAGTGAAGAAACTGTGCAAGAAATTTCCACTCTATACGTGAACGCTATGAAAGGAATCATTCTCGCTGGAGGAACCGGGACGCGGCTCTTGCCGCTGACGGCCGTCACTTCCAAACAATTGCTGCCGGTGTATGACCGGCCGATGATATTCTATCCGCTCAATACCCTCATCCAGGCCGGTATCAAGGATATCCTCATCATCGTGGCGCCCGATCATTCGGGGCATTTCTTGAATCTGCTCGGCTCGATGTTCCAGAAATTCGGCGTGAATATCTCTTTTATGGTGCAGAAGCAGCCGCGCGGCTTGGCTGAGGCGTATGTGCTGGCCGAGGATTTCATTGATGGCGAGGCGACGACGCTCATTCTCGGGGACAATATTTTCGAGAATGATTTCAGCGAAGCTATCCAGACATTCCAGGGCGGTGGACGGATCTTCGCCAAGGAAGTGTCTGACCCGGAGCGCTTCGGAGTGGTAGAGCTCGGGACGGATCGCGAGGTGCTGTCCATCGAGGAAAAACCGGAGCAGCCGAAAAGCCGGCTCGCCATCGTGGGTATCTATATCTTCGATGCCGCAGTCGTCGAGGCGGCCAAGGGGCTGACGCCTTCCGCACGCGGCGAATTGGAAATCACCGATCTGCAGAAGCATTATTTGGATCAAGGAAAGCTTGATGTACGCACTGTCGAGGGCGCATGGTTCGACACTGGGACATATGAATCGCTGTTTGAAGCGAGCGCCTATGCGCGCGAGCATCGTTTCAGCGAACGTTTCCATCCGATGGTCAATGACGCGCTCGGGGAGTTCAATGCCGAATTCAAGAAAATAGTTTCCCTTAAGAAATAATCAGAGCGTATGCATACCGATCAGCCGAGAAAAATAAAAAAAGCCATCCTGCCGGTCGCCGGTTTCGGGACGCGCTTCTTGCCGGCCACCAAAGCGCAGCCCAAGGAGATGTTGCCGGTAGTGGATAAGCCGGTCGTGCAGTACCTCGTGGAGGAGGCGGTGGCTTCTGGCATCGAAGAGATCATTTTTGTCACTGGTCGCGGCAAGCGGGCCATCGAGGATCATTTCGATGTCTCATACGAGCTCGAAGATACGCTCGTGGAAAAGAATAAGCACGATCTTTTGGAAACCGTACAGAAAATTTCCGGTTTGGCGCGTTTCTCGTATGTGCGTCAGCCGGTGCCGCTCGGCGATGGGCACGCGCTGCTTCAGGCGGCGCACCTCGTCGATGATGACGAATCGGTGCTTGTGATTTTCGGCGATTGCATCTATGACAGCGTCGTGCCGGCGTCGCGACAGCTGATCGAGGCATACGAGAAATATCAGGCGCCCATCATCGGGCTTTCGGAGGTGGCGCCGGAAGACGTATCGAAGTTCGGCGTGATCGGCGGCGAGCAGTTGGATGAGCGCGATTGGAAGGTGACGCATATGATAGAGAAGCCGCAGCCGGAAGAGGCGCCGAGCCGGGCGGTGGCCGTCGGAAAATATATCATCACGCGCGAAGTGTTCGAGACGCTTTCTTCTATGAATCAGGGCAAGTCGGGAGAGATCCGGCTCGCGGACGCGTTCGATCTGATGCTTGCGAAGCAAAGACCGATGTACGGCCGGATGCTCGAGGGAGAGTGGCTGGATACCGGAGACAAATTCAATTTTCTGCGCGCGACGATCCACCTCGGACTGAAGCATCCGGAAATAGGGGAGAAGCTGCGTGGCTATCTGAAAGGGCTTCCGCTTTGAGCCGCGTACCATGACAGTAATTTTTTGAGGCGTTCGGGACATACCGTATGTATTGGATATACCTTGCCATTTTCATCCTCATCATCCTTACGCCGAAAATCATCCAGGACGGGATCCTGTTTCTGCGTGAAGAGGATGTAGAGTCGCTCATCATATTCGGTTTCGGCATCCTCGCTTTCATATTGTATCTGGCCAAGGAAAAAGCGCTTCTGCGCGTCTTCAAGGAAAAGCTGCGCCTGCAGAAACGGACCAATATCATCACGCGCGACCTGTCCGATTCGTATTCGTATATCGGGGAGATGAATCGCAAATTCGACATCGTGAAAGACCTTGTTTTCCATCTTCCGCAGGGTACGGCTGATATGCTCGCGAAGAAAGAGCCGGAAACATATCAGCTGATCATCGAGGCAGCCAAGCTTCTGGCGAAAACCGACTCAGTGTCGCTTCGTTTCGTGAATCTGCGGACCAAGAAGATAGAGCATACGGTAGAAAATTCTTCTGCCAAGACATTTGACGTTTTCGATGCGCCGACGCTCTCTGCATCGGAAAAGACATTCTGGGAGGATCACGAGTGCATTGTCGTCAGTTCGCCCGAGCGCGCGAAACATATGATGGCGTATCTTATTTTCCCCAAGACGACCAATCGGGTGGATGACGCGGAAATCTTCAAGATGCTCGCGTCGCAGGCGCTGCTCTTGTTCTGTATCGATCGCTACGGCGCTGCCAGAGGGGAAACGCCGCGGATCAATGAAAAGCGATGAAACATATGCGCATCGGCATCGACGCTCGTTTCTATGGTTCGGTCGGCAAGGGTCTGGGCCGCTATACGGAAAAACTCATCGAGCATCTGGAGGCGCTCGATCAGGACAACGACTACGTTGTTTTTTTGCGGCAGGAAAACTTCGATGAGTACGTGCCGAAAAACGCGCGCTTCCGCAAGGTGCTCGCCCAGTATCCGTGGTATGGGTTTTCCGAACAATTCCTGTTTCCGCTGCTGCTGCTCCACTTTCGTCTGGATGTGGTTCATTTTCCGCATTTCAATGTGCCGTTCTGGTATCCCAAGAAATTCATCGTAACCATTCACGACCTGATCCTGCTGCACCATCCGACGCTCCGCAACACGACGCGCTCGCGGGCGTTCTATCTCCTCAAATTCGCAGCCTATCGCTTCATCATCGCCTGCGCGATTCGCCGTGCGACGCGCATCATCACGGTCTCGCGCTTCACCGAGCAGGACATCCTGGCTCGCTATCCTGCGGCCTGCGGCAAAATAGCGGTGACCTACGAAGCTACCGACCTGGCGTGTCCATGGCTTCCTTCGGCGCGCGAGAAAGCGGTGTTCAGCCGACTCGGGCTGCTTCGGGGCGCGTCGGCGGATGTTTCGAGCAAAAGCATCCGTGATATACTGAAGCCATACCTCCTGTATGTGGGGAACGCCTACCCGCACAAGAATCTCGAAGCTCTGCTCGCGGTTGCTGCCGCGTTTCCGACCTATGCGTTCCTTCTCGTCGGCAAGGAAGATTATTTCTATGCGCGTCTCAGGAAAGTCGCGGAGAAACAAGGACTGCAGAACGTCATTTTCACCGGTTTCATCGATGATCGAGAGCTGAACACGCTCTATCGGTTCGCTCGCTGCTATGTCTTTCCGTCGCTCTATGAGGGATTCGGCCTGCCCCCGCTCGAGGCGATGACGCGCGGCGTACCCGTCCTTTCTTCCGATCAGGGGTCGCTTCCGGAAATTCTCGGTACTGCCGCGCGTTATTTCGATCCGTATGCCGAAGGATCGTTTCGAAGAGAGCTCGCAGCCATTCTCGATTCGGAAACGGTCCGCCAGGAACTGTCCGATAATGGATACCGGCAAGCCGCCCGCTATAGCTGGGAAAAAATGGCCGCTGAAACACTGGCATTATACGATCGCTCCATCGAAAACAAATAGCAAAACAGAGCAGCCTATGTCTTCTCCTTATCGTCAGCAACCTTCACATTTTTCGGATATCAGGCCGCCTGTCCGGCCGAAAAATTCTCTGTGGCCGGAAGCAGAACTCGGGAAAAAAGAAGAATGGTACATCCCGGATGTTCCATCCGCGCCGCAAGCAGGGCCGTCGTTATGGCAGCAGGCTTCTCGCCTGCGACAGAGCGGGGAATTCATGCGATCACGCGCCCGCTTTCGCTCGGTCAAGGTGATGGTGCTTTTGGCAGTACTGCTGCTCGGCGGCATCGTATGGGGGGCGTACCAGGCGTTCGAGACGAAAGCGTCCGTACAGGCAGACGGCGAAGCTGGGTATCGGTATCTGGCATCGGCCGTGGAAAGCATGCGGACCGAGCGTTTCGGAGACTCTCTTGATCAGTTCAGTGCGGCCCACCGAGCATTTTCCCGCGGTGAAGAACGTCTGTCTCTGTGGGGCGGTCCGCTCCTCGATTTCACGCGCTTCATCCCGGGCTTGTCCAAGGCGGCAACGGGCAAATACGCGCTCCAAGCGGGTGAGCATTTCGCGGCTGCGGGCATTCCGCTCGCCCGGGTGGCCGGGGAACTGGCGCTGTCTCAGGAAGCGTCGTCGCCAGGCGAAAAGATTTCGCTGCTTGATTTCATCACGCGGGTCAAAGCGCCGCTTCAGGAAACTCGCGTCGAGCTTGAGGCGGGCAATCAGGCCCTGGCCAAAGTGCAGATCGGAGATATTCCCGCGGAACAGAGAGAAGCTTTTCTTGCGGCTGAGCAGCACCTGCCGACGCTTATCGGACTGATCAAGACCTTCGACCACAATGAAGCGCTTTTGGAAGAGCTTCTGGGCGGCAACGGACCGCGCAAGTATCTTTTTCTGTTCCAGAATAACAACGAGATGCGCGCGACGGGCGGCTTCATCGGCAGCTATGCGCTGATGGATGTGAACAACGGCGTGGTGCGGCGTTTTTTTGTCGACGGTATTTTCAATCCGGATGGACAATTGAAAGAGAATATCGTGCCGCCGCAAGCGATCCAGAAAGTCAGCGCCGCGTGGAGCCTGCATGACAGCAACTGGTTTCCCGACTTTCCTGTTTCGGCGGAAAAGGCGATATTTTTCTACGAGAAGACCGGCGGTCCGACTGTGGACGGCGTCATCGCGCTGACGCCGACGGTGATGCAGAAGCTTCTGGCTGTCACCGGGCCGATCGCGCTGCCCCAGTATGGCCTGGTGGTGGATGCGGACAATTTCATTCCGGTCATCCAGGAACAGGTGGAGACGAAGTATGACAAGGAAGAGAACCAACCCAAGAAAGTGCTGGCCGATCTGACCGCGCTCCTTCTGGAAAAAGTCTTCGCCTCGCAAGACAAGACGACGCTCTACAGGATCGCCGAGGCGTTCACTGAAGGATTGAATGAGAAACAGATGCTCGTCTATATGCGCCACGATGAGACAGAAGCGCTCATCGATGAGGCGGGGTGGTCCGGGAAAGTACTCGAGACGCCGGGAGATTATCTCTCCGTCATCAATACGAATATCAACGGGTATAAGACGGATGGCGTCATCGATGAGACTATCAAACACACTGCGGAGATAGGGGAGGACGGTTCTATCGTCGATACGGTCGCTATCACGCGGACGCATCGCGGCGGTCAGATGCCGTATGATTGGTGGAACCGGGTGAATGCGGACTATATGCGCGTCTACGTGCCGGCCGGCTCCACGCTGCTTTCGGCCAAGGGGGCGACTTGGGAATTCCCGCAAGCGCCGCTCGATTATGAGAAACTCGGTTTCCGGCGGGATGCCGATGTAGAGCGCGAAGAGCGATCCATCGTTGTCGATGAGAAAAGCGGAACGCGCGTGTATCGGGACGCCGGCAAGACCGTTTTCGGGGCGTGGGTGTATGTCAGTCCGCAGGAATCGGTGACCGTCGAATATCGGTATCGCCTGCCGTTCTCCATCGATGTGGACAAGATACGGGCAGGCGGCGTCGATTCGTACGCGGCGCTGTATCAGAAGCAATCGGGATCGATAGGGAGCAAGCTGGTCTCGGTGGTGCTCTTTCCGGAGACGATCGCGCCGACTTGGCAGATGGGCGGGAATCTGATACCGTATGGTCGTGAATCGAAACTTGAAACGACGCTGAAAACCGACGTATTCGCCGGTATGGTTTTCGGTATTGCGAAACAATAGTATGGTCAAACGATGGGCCGACAATTTCGCTCTTTGGAGCAGCTCTCCCAGCAAGACGATCGGGAGCGCGGCTTTGCTTATCGCTCTGGCCGGTGTGGCGAGCCGCATTCTCGGATTTCTTCGGGACCGCATTCTCGCATCCCAGTTCGGTGCCGGCGATGTTTTGGATGCGTATTATGCGGCGTTCCGTATCCCGGATATGATCTACAGTTTTTTGGTTTTGGGGGCGCTCAGCGCGGCATTCATCCCGGTGTTCACCGAGCTGTGGAGCGAGAAGAAGGAAACCGATGCCTGGAAACTCGCTTCCGGCATCCTGCACCTGATCATTTTCTCTCTGGGTCTGCTCGCGCTGTTCGGCATCGTTTTCACGCCATGGCTGATAGAGGCGATCGCGCCCGGCTTCGCTTCCGACAAGCGAGAAATGGTGATCATGCTGACGCGTGTGATGCTGCTTTCCCCGTTGTTTCTCGGGATGAGCGCGGTGTTCGGAGGCGTTCTCGTGTCGTTCAAGCAATTCGCTGCCTATTCGTTCGCGCCGATTTTTTACAATATCGGCATCATCTGCGGAGTGCTGTTTCTCGTGCCACTGTTCGGCCCGATCGGTTTGGCTTGGGGCGTCGTGCTCGGGTCATTGTTCCATATGCTGGTGCAGTACCCGTCTGTGCGCCGTGCGGGATTCCGGTACCGCCTCTCTTTTGCGAGTGTCTGGAAAGATCAGGCAGTCCGGCGCGTGATGAAACTTATGATCCCGCGCTCGCTCGGTATGGGAGTCAGTCAGATCAGTCTGCTCGTGATGACCATCTTCGCCTCGACGCTCGCTTCCGGCAGCTTGGCCGTGTTCACTTTGGCCAACAATATCCAGAGCGTGCCGCTCGGGCTGTTCGGCATCGCATTTTCGCTGGCCGTGTTCCCATCGCTCAGCCTGTTCATCGCGCAGAAGAAAGAAAAAGATTTTTTCATCGCATTGGCCGAGACAGCGCGGCGCATCCTCTTCTTCGTTCTGCCGCTCAGTATCTTCATGATCATATTCCGCGCCCAGTTCGTGCGCGTGATCCTGGGGAGCGGGCAGTTCGACTGGGAAGACACCATTTTGACGTTCGAGGTGCTGAAATTCCTTTCCCTGAGCCTGTTCGCGCAGAGCCTGATACCGCTTTTCGCACGCGCGTTTTTCGCTCTTCAGAATACCAAGACCCCGTTCTACATCGCCCTGGTAAGCGAAGCGCTCCATATCGCGCTCATCCCGATCCTGTTGCCGCAGTATGCCGTCGAAGGGCTGGCGATCGCGTTTTCCGCGAGCAGCATTCTGAATGTGGTACTGCTTTATTTCGCTTTGCGGAAGAAAATATCTTTCTGGGATGATCGCGCGTTCTTGTTTCCGATGCTGAAAATTCTCCTGGCGGCGGCACTGGCCGGAATCATCGCGCAGCTTTCCAAATCGGTGTTCGCGTTGACGACCAATGAATTGGATACGTTCGTCGAGGTGTTCCTGCAGCTCGTGACGGGACTCCTGATCGGCGGAGTTTCATTCGTAATGCTGTGTCATTGGTTCAGGATAGATGAGCTGCAGATGGTGAAGCGTTTCCTCTTGTGTCGGGTGTTGCGCCAGCCGGAGGCAGCGGCGCTCACCGAAGATCATCCGGAACGCGGCGACTGGTAAGTCCCGTGTCTGTCTTTTCTTTTAGCCTCCCGACCGCAAGCAACCTTCCCGGGAGTCAGTCGTGTGCCCCAGCCGGCAAACTCCTTTATGAATTTTTTTCGATCCGTCGAGACGACGGCACCGTGCTCGAAAAAACTTCAACTCTCCCGGTAAGATTCTTGCGGCAGGAGGCTTACGCTGCACAAAGTCTGTGTTTAGTATTTCACAACAATATTCTTTTTTCATTCCCTTTCTCTCCGCCGAACATTTCCGACGGAAGTCGCCGAGAAAATATCTGTCCTGCTCTAAGAGCCGGAACGGCTCCGAGCGTCACGCTCATTTTCTAGCGGCACTTCCGCCACAAATGTGACCGGCGTCGACCGGAGAAAGAAAAAAGAATATTGTTGTGAAATACACGATAATCAAAAAAAGAAATCCTTGCTTTCGGGCAGTTTTTCCTCTACCGTAAATATATGTCTCCACGTCAACACAACATACGCAATTTCTGCATCATCGCGCATATCGATCACGGCAAGAGCACCTTGGCCGACCGCTTGCTTGAGCTGACCAAAACGATCGAAATGCGGAAAATGAAAGAGCAGCTCCTCGATCAGATGGATCTCGAACGCGAGCGTGGCATCACGATCAAGCTCCAGCCGGTGCAGATGCACTACGCCTATCAGGGGACGGAGTATATGCTCAACCTGATCGACACCCCGGGGCACGTCGATTTTCATTATGAGGTATCCCGCTCTCTGGCAGCGGTCGAAGGGGCGATCCTGCTCGTCGATGCCACCAAGGGGGTGCAGGCGCAGACGCTCGCGAACCTGTATCTGGCGATCGATCAGGGGCTGGAAATCATCCCGGTAGTGAACAAGATAGACCTGCCGAACGCTCAAGTAGAAAAGACCAAGAAAGAAATCGTCCATATCCTGGGGTGCAAGGAAGGGGACATCCTCCTGGCTTCCGGGAAAACCGGTGCCGGAGTGCCGGAGGTGCTTGTCCGCGTGATCGAAAGGGTGCCGGCGCCGGGAGGGGATGAGCAGGCGCCGCTCCGCGCCCTGATCTTCGACTCCGTCTACAATACCTACAAAGGCGTCGTGGCGTATGTGAAAGTGGTGGACGGTTCGGTCAAGCGCGACGATGTGCTTCATATGCTCGGGACCGGGCAGGAGGGGGTGACCGTCGAAGTCGGCGTCTTCCGGCCAGGCTTGTCGCCGACCGATATCCTGCAGGCCGGAGATATAGGCTATATCGCGACAGGACTGAAAGAGGTCGGTCACTGTCGGGTAGGCGACACGGTCACCTGGAAGCCGAAGGAGCGGGAAAAGGTGATGGCAGAGCAGCTGCCCGGCTACAAGGAGATCAAGCCGGCTGTCTACGCGAGCTTCTATCCGGTGGATGGCGACGAGTATACGCTGATGCGCGATGCTTTGGATAAGCTGAAATTGAACGATGCCGCCTTCACGTTCGAGCCGGAAAGCAACCAGGCGCTGGGTCGGGGTTTTCGCTGTGGTTTTCTGGGACTCTTGCATCTGGAAATCATCCAGGAGCGCCTGGAGCGTGAGTTCGGGATGGCACCGACCATCACCACGCCGTCCGTCGTCTATGAATTGAAGCTGCGCGAATCGGATGCCCGTATCGCGCTCTACTCGCCCGCCGATCTGCCGGATCCGGCGACCATCGAGGCGATCTATGAGCCCTATGTCACGCTGTCGATAGTCTGTCCTAGCGAGTACCTGGGCAATGTGATGAATCTCACGCAGACCATCCGCGCCGAGTACAAGAATACGGAATACATCGATGAAGAGCGCATCCTTCTCACCTTCGAGGCGCCGCTTATGGATGTGATCATCAATTTCCACGATGAACTGAAGAGCGCCTCGTCGGGATACGCTTCGATGAACTATGAGCCGCTCGGTTACCGCATAAGCGATGTCGTGAAACTGGAGATCATGGTCGCCAATGAGCCCGTCGATGCGTTCGCGCGGATGATACCGAAACGCGACGCCTACGCCGAAGGCAAGCGGGTCGTGGAAAAGCTGAAAGAAGTGATCCCGCGGCAGAATTTCGCCATCGCGCTGCAGGCGGCGATCGGCGGCAAAGTCATCGCGCGCGAGACGATCTCCGCCTATCGCAAAGACGTGACCGGCAAGCTGTATGGCGGGGATTTCTCGCGCAAGAAGAAGCTGCTCGAGAAGCAGAAGAAGGGCAAGAAGAAGATGCGCGATATCGGCAAGGTATCTATTCCCAGTCAGGCTTTTCTGGCGGTACTGAAGAAGTAACGGCGGCGTTTTCCTGTTTTGCCTTTTTATGTTCGAAACGGTATAATGAGAGCGGAGTATATTTTCATAATTTTTTGAGCATAGTCCGGCTGACGCACAGGTCTCTGTGGCGGTGCGGAAAATACCTATGGCGCTGGAATTGACTGAAGCGAATTTCGAGCAAGAAGTGTTGAAGAGCGATACGCCCGTGTTCGTCGATTTCTGGGCGCCGTGGTGCGGTCCGTGCCGGATGATGGAACCGGCGATCGAGGAGCTCTCCCAGGAGATGACCCAGGTGAAAATCGGGAAGCTGAATGTCGATGAGCACCCCGGCATCGCTTCGACCTACGGCATTATGTCGATTCCGACGATGAAGGTCTTCAAGGGCGGGCAGGTCGTCAAGGAATTCATCGGCGTGCAGCAGAAAGACAAGCTCAAAAGCGAACTGGAAAATCTCTAAAGCGCCCGTGCGGATTTTTCCGCGGGACAAAACAAAAAACGTATGAAAATTTACAAAGAAAGGATCGATTTGGAAAGCAAGACTCAGATCGAGTTTCTGGACATCACGGACCGGGTTCAGGAAATCGTCGACCGCTCCGGCGTGCGCGAAGGCCAGGTGCTCATCTACGTGCCGCACACGACTATGGGCGTGGCGATCAACCACAACGAGTCGATGCTGCTCCAGGATTTTATGCGCATCCTCTACAAGATCGTTCCGGTGGACGATCAGTATTCCCACGATCTCTTCGAATTGCGCCGCGAGGCCAATTCCGATGGCCGGAGCAACGGTCATTCGCATTGCAAGGCGATCCTTCTCGGGAACAGCGAGACGATTCCCGTGGAGAAAGGCAAGCTGTTCCTGACGGAGCGGCAGAATATTTTCGCGGTCGAGTTCGACGGTTCCCGCAAGCGCGACGTTGTCATACAGGTCATAGGGCTTTAGATTCCTCTAGCATTTCACGATATGGGCAGCGGCTTGGTAGAACTTCTCATCCGCAATGGGTACTTGAAATCAGAACCGATCATCCGGGCTTTCAACGAGATTACCCGGGCGGATTTCGTGCCGCCGGAATTCGAGCAGCAGGCCGAAGCGGACATTCCTCTGCCTATCGGTTACGGCCAGGCGATATCCCAGCCGACGACGGTGGCGATCATGTTCGAGCTCCTCGATCCGCATCCCGGTCAGAGAATTCTCGACGTCGGCAGCGGTTCTGGATGGACGAGCGCGCTTTTGGGCAACATCGTCGGCAGCGAGGGAAAAGTCGCGGCGATCGAGCTGTTGCCGGAGCTCCACGAGATGACCAAACGGAACGTGGAGAAGTTCGGATTGATGAGTTCCGGTATTGTGGAATGCGTGATCGGCGACGGTCATCAGGGATATGCGCCGCTACAGCCGTATGATCGCATTCTCGTTTCCGCAGCCGCTGATGAGGTGCCGCAGGCGCTCAAAGACCAGCTCGTGGTCGGCGGGAAAATAGTGATCCCGGTGCACAACCATCTGACCTACCTCGAAAAGCGCGGCGAGAAGGATTTTTACAAGGAAGAGTTTCCGGGATTCGTGTTCGTTCCGCTCGTCCAGAAATCGCTTTAATTTCCCTAACCATTTCGCGTGTGCGTCTTTTCCTCATCATCGCGCTGGCATTCTCACTCCTGACATTCGGAGGGTTTTCGTACCTGTCTTTCGTCGCGGAACATTCTCACGGGATCAGCAGGGCGGAGCAGCGTTTCGAAGTACGATCCGGAGAAGATATCTTCAGCCTGGCTCGCCGTTTGAGCGACGCGGAGCTCATCGCTTCCCGTCCGGCGCTGCTGTGGTACCTCGCCCGCGCCGGCAAGACGCATAACCTTGTCGCCGGGACCTACGCTCTGAGCGGCAACCTGACCATAGCGGAAATCGCCTTTATGGTGACGGAGGGAAAAATCGTATCGCGCGATATCCGCATCACGTTTCCGGAAGGGTGGAACAGCAGGAAAATGTCAGAGCGATTGACGACCAATGGCCTGCCCGGAGCGGACTTCCTCAGCCTCGTGAAGGCGCCGAAGGCGGACTGGCGCAAGCAGTTCGATTTTCTTGCCGATATCCCGCCCAATGCCTCTTTGGAAGGTTTTCTGTTTCCTGACACCTATTTCTTCGCTCCGGAAGCATCTGCTGATACTATCATCGAGAAGATGCTGACGAATTTCGGGAGAAAATGGGATCCGACGCTTCGCGGAGCGCTTACGGGGCAGAAGCGCGATCTGTACGCGACGCTGACGCTTGCGAGTATCGTCGAAAACGAGGTGAAGAGCGAGGCAGATCGGAAAATAGTGGCGGACATCTTCTTGCGCCGTCTCGCTGTCGGTCAGGCGCTCCAGAGCTGTGCGACGCTCCAGTATATCCTGGGCGTTGACCGGACGCAGTATTCGTATGAGGAAACGCGCACCGAGTCGCCGTACAACACCTACTTGTATCCGGGGCTGCCGCCAGGACCCATCGGCAATCCGGGACTTGTTTCGCTTCGCGCCACCATCTTTCCGGAGAGCAATCCCTATTTCTATTTCTTGAGCGACCCGGAGACCGGCAAGACCATCTTTTCCGTCACTTACGAAGAGCATCTCAAGAACAAGAATCTCTATGGGCTGTGAGCCGCGCTCTTCGGGTTGCCGTGTACGGAGCACAAGAGGCCGCGAGCCTCTTTTTTAGAGGACGCTCGCAGAAAACGGCGTTTTGCGATAGAGTAACCGTATGATTTATCAGGGCAATGATAGGGTATGAAGATCGCGCTGGTACACGATTATCTGGTGCAGTACGGGGGAGCGGAGCGGGTGCTGGAAGCCTTCACCGAGCTGTTTCCCTATGCGCCGATCTATACGCTGCTCTATGACAAGGAGGCGATGCGCGGCGCGTTCGAAGAGAAGCGCGTCTATACGTCGTTTCTCCAGAAGCTGCCGTTCTCGCGCAAGCGCCACCGCCTCTTCCCGCCGCTCATGCCGCTCGCTATCGAGCAGTTCGATTTCAGCAAATACGACATCGTCCTCTCCGACTCGTCGAGCTATGCCAAGGGCATCATCACGCGCCCGGAAACGCTGCATATCTGCTATATGCACACGCCGATGCGCTATGCCTGGGATGACTGTCAGAAATACACGCAGGATTTCGGTTTTCCCCAGCTGGTGAAGAGGCTGGTGCCGTTTTTTATGAGTCCGATTCGCCTGTGGGACAAGGCGAGCGCTGATCGGGTGGATCAGTTTCTCGCCAATTCGCAGTTCGTGGCGAAACGCATCCGGAAATATTATCGCAAGGAAGCGTACGTGATACACCCGCCGGTCAATGTCGATCGCTTCTCCATCTCTGCCACGCCGGAAAAGTATTTCCTGATGGTCGGGCGTCTCATCGCCTACAAGCGGCACGATATCGCCATCCAGGCATTCAATCGCCTGAAATTGCCGCTCAAGATCATCGGCCGCGGACCGGAGCTCGAGCGTCTGAAGAAAATGGCCGGGCCGACTATCGAATTCCTGGGGCGCGTATCGGAAGAAGCATTGCCGAAGTATTATAGGGAGTGTCAGGGATTCATCTTTCCTCAGGAAGAGGATTTCGGCATCGTCGCCATCGAAGCCCTGGCATCGGGGCGTCCGCTCATCGCGTACCGAGGCGGCGATATCGTCGAGCATCTGGAGGAAGGCAAGCTCGGCGTTTTCTTCGACGAGCAGACTCCGGAGGCCATCATGCGGGCGGTGGAGCATTTCCGCGAGACCGACTATGATGCGGCGTATATCCGGAGCAAAGCCATTCCCTTTGACAAAGAGCGATTTAAGGCTACAATAAAAAACTATGTGGAGAAGGCATTGGCAGCCCATCTGGAGAAATGCAGGGTCCCCGAAGTAAACGCAACTTAGTTGCATATACGCTCAAATCTATGGAACTGAGAGACTACATCGCTATTTTCAAGAAACAGGAGAAGGTATTCTGGGCGATAGTGCTCGCAAGCGCCCTTTTGAGCATCGTCTGGCAGACAAGCCAGCCTGAGAGTCTGCAGGCGACACTCCTCATCAATATCGGCCGCGGCGGGGTGCAGAATACTGCGAACTACACGTATGACAGCTTCTATCGCTTGCAGGCGGATGAGCGGTTCGCGGATACGGTGGTGCGCTGGCTGGCCACCCCGCGCGTCGTGGAAGATATCTATGGCACGGCAGGATTCAATCCGGAGACAGTGAGCACCCGTGATCTGAAGGGCGCGTTTGCGGCGAAGCGGCTGTCTTCGCAGATGATCGAAGTCACCTATGCCGATGCCAGCGAAAAGACGCTCAGGAATATCGGGGCAGCAGCCACTCTGGTGCTCAATCGCTACGCCGAGAGTCTTAACGTGGCAAACAAGGAGCCGAGCTGGTTCGTCGTGATCGGTAGCGACCCGGTCATCCGGGATGCGCGTATCGGATTTACGCTTGCGCTCTCGGTCGGCGTCGCCCTGGGAATCTTCATCGGGTTCTGGGCGGTACTCATCAGGCATTACTTTTTTCGGGAGTAACTGCAATGCGCATAGGGATCGATATACGGTGCCTCGCCGAGGGGAAGCGCACCGGAGTAGAAGAATACACGCTCGCGCTCCTCGGAGGCCTCTTCGAGCATGATCGGGAGAATGAGTATATTCTTTTTTTCAACGCTTGGAAAAAAGACGTCCCTGATTTCGTTTCGGAGTGCGTGGCCAAGTATCCCAACGTGACATTGCGGGCGTTCCGCTTCCCGAACAAGCTCCTGAATCTATCGCTCTGGTATCTGCATGTTCCGAAACTGGATCGGCTGATCGGCGGTACGGATGTCTTCTTTCTGCCGAACTTGAACTTCGCTTCGGTATCTCGCAAAACTAAACTGGCGGTGACGGCGCATGATCTCTCGTTCGAGATGTTCCCCGAGACGTTTTCCTGGAAACGGCGGCTGTGGCATTTCTTCATCAACTTCCGCCGGCTGGCGCTTGCGGCCGATAAGGTCATCGCCGTATCGCAGTCCACCAAAGACGATCTGATCACGCGGTACGGCGTTCCGGCCGACAGGATCACGGTCATCCGAAGCGGTATCGGGACGCAGTTTCGTATGATGAGCCGCAACGATACCGAACTCGTCCGCGTGCAGGAGAAGTATCATCTGCCGTACAAGTTCATCCTGTCTCTCGCCACCCTCGAACCGCGCAAGAATGTCCTCGCGCTCATCCGGAGCTATGAGGCGCTCCAGCGCCTCGGGCATCCTGCCTTGGAAAAATACGCCCTCGTCATCGCCGGCACGCGCGGATGGGAATGCGAGGAAGTCTTCGAGGCGATCGCGTATTCGCCCTACAAGGACAAGCTTCTCCTGCCGGGATTTATCGAGGATGCAGACAAAACGGCGCTCTACAATCTGGCAAGCGTGTTCGTGTATCCGTCGCTCTATGAAGGTTTCGGTTTTCCGCCGCTCGAGGCGATGGCGTGCGGCGTGCCGGTCATCGTGTCCCATTCTTCATCGCTGCCGGAAATAGTCGGGGATGCCGGCGTTCTCATCGACCCGTATCAGCCTGATGAGCTCCTGCAGGCGTTGCGGGCAGTGCTCCTCGACAATGCGCTCGCGGATCTGCTCCGTAAGAAGAGTCTCGAGCGCGCCGCTTCTTTCTCTTGGGACAAGACCGTGCAGCATACCCTCGATCTGTTCCGTGCGCTCGTCTGAGGCCGCATCCCCTCCGGGGGGTGTTGGGGACCGTTTATTCCCTAACGAAGCGAGAGAAACGAAAGCCTGCTTTCGTTTCCGAGCGAGTGACGGGAACACAGGGTAGCATACTCCGCGGCTTGCCGCGGAAGTGAAACAAGCTTTAGCTTGTTTCAGTGTCCAGAGCAAGCTCCTGGGGTACATACCATTTATTTTTCTAAAAACCTATGGTATGCTGGAAATACGGTCAGGCAGTCTCTGGCTGAAGAGTTAGAACTTGTAATAAAAAGAGGCACACCGTGTCTTATGAGAAGCAGGCTTAAGGTCGAAATGTTCGCCTGCGAGGTTTTTTGAATGAGTATTTTTTAATTTTCATAGCAAAAATATGCAAAAAACAAATACAAACAAAATGGGGACAGCCGCGTCGCTTATCATCGTTGTTTTGGCGTTCGGCGCTTTTGCCGGAGCGGCCGCGCTCGTGACCAAGAACCAACTCAGCCTCGCGCCTGTTTCTTCGGCTGATGAAGGGGAAGATGATAATGATGACGACAACAATGATGATAATGATGACGACGACGACGATGACTCTGATTCAAAGTCCGAAAAAGAGAAGGAGAAGAAGGCTGAAGATGCCAAGAAGAAATCTGAGCGTGAGCGCGAGGATGCCAAAAAGCAGCTTGAGCGATCGAACAAGAGTTCCGATGACGATGGCGATGATGACAGCGATGACTCAGAGGATGATGCCAACGAAGTCGAGGGCGATGACGATGGCGATGATGACGGCGATGATGACGGCGATGACAATGGGATGTTCAAGGATCGTACCAAGACTTTGTCAAAATTAGCCAAGGAGATTTCGGAAGCTGAGAAAGAAATTCTCGAGAAGCAGGCCGAAGGCGTGGATGTCACGGCAGCGCTGGCCCGTCTTGCTTTGGCGAAAGCCGCCATCGGTTCGGTGGGAGGCGCTTTTGATGCGAACGATCTCGAAGCGGCGAAGCGTCTGGCGAAAGAAGCGAAGAAGCTGACGCATTTCGCGAGAAACGATGACCTCCATGATGCCAAGGAAATAGCGGAAGACGTCGCCAAGGTGTCCAAGCGCATTGCCCAGGCCTATGGAAAAATCGCTCTCTTGGAGGCTGTCGGCGGCGGGGACGGGAGCTCGTTCAAGAAAGCTCTGGCTTCCTATGAAGCTGATCTGGCGACGCTTC
>MFRV01000024.1:0-15764 GCA_001784695.1 Candidatus Moranbacteria bacterium RIFCSPHIGHO2_01_FULL_54_31
AATGAAAAAGACCGAGCAGCGATGCTCAGTCTTTTTTTATTTTCTCCAAGAGCGCTGGAATTTTTTTGAAATCATTGATAAGCGTCGCGCGCATGCCGCCGTTGTAGAGCGCGGCTGCGGGATGATAGAGCGCGAAGAATATCTGCTCACCGATATCATCGAATGTCCGGCGGAATGCCTGGCCGTGCGCCTCGGAAATCTTTTTGCCGGGGATGAAATGTCCCAGCGCGTGCCGCCCGAGGGTGACGATGATTTTCGGCCGGATGATCCGTATCTGCGTATGCAGCCAGGGCATACACGCATCGATTTCTTCGGGAGACGGATCTCGATTTTCCGGCGGCCGGTACTTCACGACATTGGTGATGTAGATATCTTCGCGTTTCAAGTCGATCGCCGCGAGCATCTCCGCGAGAAACTTTCCCGCCGCTCCCACGAACGGCTTCCCCTGCAGATCTTCGTTTTTTCCCGGCGCTTCGCCGATGAACACTATATCCGCATCCGCGCTGCCCTCCCCCGGCACCGCCCGTGTCGCCTGTATCCGAAGCGCGCAAGAACACTTCTGTTCCCATTCGGCATTGGCTGCCGCTAATGTTTTTTCTTTATTCATAATTCATATGAGAGGTCTGTATTTGATGTTCGGCCGATTTCTCATGATGCGTTATTCGTGATTCTTCCCTATGCCACTTGGAATCCCACTGCTGTTTCGAGGAGCTTGCCTTCGATTTCGAAACCGCTTGCGAGCTTGTGCCCGCCGCCGCCGAACTGATGCGCGATCGCTGAGACATCGACGCCGTGATGATCCATAGAGCGCAAGCTGGCGCGTATGATGTTGTCATCGCGCTCCGAGAGCACGAGAGCGAATTTGGCATCCGGTACGGCACTCAAGATCGAGGCGACCTGATAGATGTCTTCGACGGACGCCTGGCACTCGGCGACATCTTGCTTGGTGATAGCGGTGACGAGCATGCCGTTCTTCCTGTTGAAGCGCGCCTTCTCGAAGGCCTTGCCCCAGAGCTTGAGCGCGCCGATATTTTTGTTGGTGAAAATAACCTGCGTGATCTTGGCGAGCGGCGCCCCTTTTCTTACGAGGTTTGACGCTATCTCCATCACGCGCGCCGAGACATTGGAATGTTGGAAACCGCCGGTGTCGAAAAGTATGCCCATGAGGAGCATCGTCGCCATCAGCTTGGTGATCTTCGCCTGCGTCGCGGACAAGAACAGATAGACCAGTTCGGAAGACGAAGAATACTCTGTGTCGATCATCACCACATCCCCTGTCACGCTGATATCCGGGTGATGATCGATGAGCACGACCGCCTGTTGTTCTGAAAGCATCCCGGTGATTTTGTGAAACCCGCGATCGACGCTGTCGCACGCGATGACGGCATCGTAACTTGCGAGATCCAATTGATCCGGATGGAAGAATAAACCGTCCGCCAATCCTTTCAAAGTATCAGGGAAAGCATCGAAACAGGCGATATCCACATGTTTTCCACAGTTTTTCACGTATTCTGCCAGCGCGAGATTGGCGCCGACCGTGTCCGGATCGGGACGGCTATGGGCGAACAGGAGCACGCGTTCCGATTTCGAAACGATGTATGCGAGGCTATGGAATTCAGAGTCGAAATTTTGCATAACGTGTGGATAACCCTGAAAAACATCGTGATTAAGCTAAAAAAGTTCTTTCAGTATCTTCTCTACTTTGTCCGCTTCTTCAGCTGTCTTGTCTATTTCAAAGGAGATTTTCGGCATCGGTTTCATATGCAGCTTGCTGTACAGATGCTTCTGGATTTTCGCCAACTCTTTTTTCAGCGTTTCAGAAACATAGTGCGCCTCCTGTTCCGGAAAGACACTGATAAACATACGAGTATAGCGGAGATCCCGTGAAGTGTCAACCTTGGCGATCGTAATGAAGACGCCCGGTTTCAGGGACATCTCGCGCTCCATTATTTCGCCGAGCAGCTTGCGCAGCAGCTCGTTCACTTTGGTGATGCGCATCGAAGACATAGCGTATATATATGATAATTGTTCCCCTGACGCTGTTGTGTCCCCACTAGCCTGCGCCTGCCGATGCCTGTGCCCCCGAGAGGAATCGAACCTCTATTTTATCCTTAGGACGGATTTGTTCTATCCATTGAACTACAGGGGCATGGGCACTGGCGGGCAGGGAGCCTTGTCCACCCAAGGCGGATCAGCCTCGGACTGAAGCTACGGGGACCCACCTCTCTATAATAGTAAAAAAGAGTATTTGACACCAATACTCTTTCTCCGCAGTTTGTACTTCAGGTGGACCGTACCTGATTCCCTGCCCGCCTTCGGAGGGGAACCGGTGACCTCTTCCCAGTCTTGTCGAAGCTCATCAAGACTTTTTGTGGACCGTACCGGATTCGAACCGGTGACCTCTTCCATGCCATGGAAGCGCGCTACCAGCTGTGCCAACGGCCCATACCGCACTTTCTTATCATACTGGCTTTCCCCGATTCGTCAATGTTCGGGAGAGCGGCGAGCCATTCACAAAAGCAGAATTTCCGCTATAATGAAGAGATTTATGATATCCTCAAACCTGATCCGGAATCTGAAACGATCCTCTGACGCCATCCGCCGGCACGTTTTTTGGTTCGTGCTCTTTCTCCTCTCGCTCCCCTTCTCCATTCGCAAGGTTTTTGCCGTGTTCACAGCGGATGGCACGTTTAATGAGTATTTAGATGTGTCCCTCTATCTTTCAGATGTATTACTCTGTATAACCCTGATATTGTACATATTAGAAAACAAATCATATATATTGTCAATATCTTACTGGAGAAAAATGTTCCACGTGGAACATTTACTGCTACCGATTTTCATACCAGCATTCTTTATTTTCTGGTCTGGACTATCCATTTTCTGGTCAGAAAGTCTATCGCTCGCTTGGTTTACGTTTTTAAGGCTTATCGAAGGCTTTTTATTGTACCTCTATATTCTGATGCAAAATGTTCCACGTGGAACATTATCACCACAATCCACCAAATGTTCCACGTGGAACATTCTGCAAATAGCATCTCTCACGATAATTGTTTCAGCCTTTTTTCAGTCTCTAGTGGCCATTTTACAATTTATAAGGCAAAAATCTCTTGGAATGAGCTTTTTGCAAGAAAGTGTCTTTTCCGTATACGATCCCGGGGTAGCTAAAATAGCTATAGACGGCCATATTTTCGTTCGGGCATACGGATTTTTCCCTCACCCGAACGTTTTAGGCGGTTTTTTGGCTATATCGTTGCTTATCACAATGATTCACCCGCTCATATTCAAGTCCAAAATGTTCCACGTGGAACATTCATATCCAAATCAACCAAACCAGCCAAATGTTCCACGTGGAACATTTTCCAGTTTTATCTCTGCCATAGTTCACAAATGTTCCACGTGGAACATTGTATCCAAGAACAACCAAATGTTCCACGTGGAACATCCTGTATATATATGGGGGTACAGGGTGGTAATTTTCGCTCAATTGCTGGCACTTTCCTTCAGCTTTTCAAAATCTGCTATTCTAGCTTTCATTATTGGGCTTATAATAGCCTTTTTCAGTATTCAAAAAATGTTCCACGTGGAACATTTACAACCAAACCAGCCAAATGTTCCACGTGGAACATTTAAAAAATCCTTATCGGAGTATATTGCCAAATGTTCCACGTGGAACATTGATCAGGTATCTGTTGGTCGGATATTCAAGAAAATGTTCCACGTGGAACATTGGATAGTCATACTGGCGGTAGTCTTATCAGGAATGGCGGCGCTTTCCTTTGATTTGAAGCTTTTTTTCACACAGCCTTTATTAGAGCGATTATTCTATATGCAAGCAATTGAAGGCTTGTATAAAGCTTATTTTTTTCAAGGCTTGGGAATAGGACAATTTGTCTTCGATATGCAGCAGTTTTTTGATGAAAAGCTTCTGGTCTGGCAGTTGCAGCCGATCCACAACGTGTTTCTACTTATCTGGAGCGAAGCGGGCATAGTAGGACTCGGCCTCTTTCTCTGGTTTCTGATCTATGCGTTCCTAGAGAACGAAAAAAATGTTCCACGTGGAACATTGGCAGTCGAAACGGAGAAATGTTCCACGTGGAACATTGGCGATACCAGTCCTACAAAAATGTTCCACGTGGAACATTCTGTGGATATCGGACCTGGCGGAATTTCAGAAAGCCGCCAGAAAGTCATATCAGCTTATCTGTTCCGGTCTATTCTGATAGTCATTATATTGATTATACTCTTTGATCATTATTTCTGGGATATCCAGCAGGGGCAGCTTCTTTTGTGGATGATGCTCGCTTTAGCCGCTTCCCGCAAAGGTACTTGACAAATATACTAAATATTGTATAATATGAAACTGTATACGATAGGTCGGTACGCTCCTTTATATTATAGAGTGTCGGACTTTCATAGTCGTGCTTGTTTCGTGTGTCGCACGCGGTTCTCTCGCAAGCATCCCCGATACCCTTGCAAAAAAAAACCAAGCAGTGCGGAGGAGCGGTTTTCTCTGAAGCGACGGCCTCGCTTGCCTGATCCGGAGAAGAGCGACGAGATTGTTTTCGATGCGAAAAAATGATATACTCGAGGTACGTAAAAAAACACAAAGAGAGTTCTGATATGCGCCGACCATTCTTCCAAAGCATTTCCGAGAAGAGCGCTCGCTTTACACTGTTTCTTTTTTTTGGCCTGCTTTTTTTGAGCTCGGCCTTTTTTGTTTTTGCCGATGATTCGTCGACCGCGCAGAATATTTTTCAGGATTCCGATCAGGACGGACTGAGCAATGATGAAGAAAAATTATACGGGACGGATCCGTCCAACAAAGACAGTGATGGCGACGGCTATGGAGACGGCGTAGAGGTGGAGAGCGGCTATGATCCGATGAAACGCGCGCCGGGGGACAAGATCATCGCGGGGACAAGCGCATCCGCTCCCGTGACTTCGCCAGAGAACGCCGACAATCTGACGCAGAAAGTTTCCGATGAGATCGCCGGTATCTTGAAAAATAGCGGCGCTGACAAAACGATTTCTTTGGATGAGATAAACAGTTCCGTAGAGAAAATATTGGAGGGGAACACCGAGGAAGCGGCGCTGCCGGATGTCGCTATCGAGGATATCAAGATCAAGAAGCTGTCGAAAAGCCTCAAGGGGGATAAGCGTACCGAGCAGGAACAGAAGGACGCGGTGGAGTACCTGACGGTGCTTTCGTATCTGGCAGCCAACAATGCCCCGCGCGCTTTCCAGACGGAAGATGATCTGAGCGGGATGCTCGAAAGCGTTTCCGGCGATGCGATCACGGCGCTGTCATCGGGCAATATGGAATTCGTCAATCAGCTGTCAAAGCAGGGGGAAAAAATGCTGGAAGAATTGCAGGATGTCGAGGTGCCGGAAAAGATGCTGGATATCCATATCAAAGCTTTGAAGATGGCCAGGTATGCTATGCAGCTGAAAGAGGAGCTTGGCGCCTCTCAGAACGATCCTTTGGGACAGATCGCCGTACTATCCAAGGCCCAGGGATTTTTCGGGAGCGTCATCGGGTTCACTGATGAGGTGCATCAGAAGCTGGTCGATTATGGTATTACCGAGATACCGCTGAATCTGTAGTCCTATGAATATTTTTTTCACATACAAGCGAGAGAGCGAAGAGGCGCGCCAGCCTTCCCCGCGAGGAGTGGCAGTTGCCTTGCTGTTCGCGGGGGCTCTGTTTTTCGGGACACCGCACACAGCCTCTGCCGGATACTGGGGCGAGCCGACGTCGGCGGCGATTATGAAGCATACGATGGAAACCATCCGTCTTGCTGTCCAAGGCGCTACGATCGGAGCGCTGAAGGTGGCGGCCATCCAGACGCTGAACAATCAGGTGGGACAGCTCATCGGCGGCAGCGCATCGGGACGGCCGCTCATCATCACCAACTTCAATGACTTCCTGTACCAACAGCCTCAGCAGAAGACGGAGCTTTTTATGAATGATTTTTTCACGTTGACGACGCGCGGCAAAGGGTCATCGGCGAATTATATCGGTGCCGGCGATAGCGGCGGCATCGGCGGAAGCTATGCTTCGTACCTCGTCTCTGTCGGCAGGCAGGCAATCGGAGAAGGGACGGCTGCCCCTACGCTCAACTTGGAGGAGTATACGCCGAGTCCGCAGGCGATGTTCGCAGAAGGGGATTGGCGGGCATTCAATGCCTTCTTCTCCAACCCGATGAATAATCCTTATGGGTATGCCATAGAGACCGAGAAGGCGTATCAGAACAAATTGGCGATGACACAGCAAGAGGCGGTGGTCAAAGCGCTGTCGCCGGGATTTCTGCCAGTTGAAAAAAATGGGACGGTACTCGCGCCAGCCGGCCTTATCGGAGCCGTGACTGAAAACGTGCAGACCCTCGGGAACGAGATGATCGCCAACGCGACCAATCCGGCCGAGTTCTTGTCAGGAGTCGTCGCCGCTACGGCGACCAAGATGATCAGCGGGCTCATCCAGAATGGCATAGGGCAAGTGCAGGCGAATATCCAGAGAGAGATCGGCAACGTCACCCGGGAGGTCAATTCCGCATTGGGTGACGCGACCAGCGCTCTCGGTCCGGGAGCGGCGTTCGTGCGCGATGTGAATCAGCGTACGAATGTGAATGTCAACTCCAGTACCAATACGATCAAGCAGATCGGTCCCGGCCTGTAGCGGAACATCTATTCGGAAAATTAAAAACTCAGACAGTTCGTCTGAGTTTTTTTGTGGTGAACAATACTGCCTGCCGGTAGGCAGGCGGGGAACCAGTGACCTTCATCTCTCGCTCGAATACCTCATCGGGTGTGGGTCTGTCCAGATTCGAACTGGAGACCTCTACAATGTCAACCTGCCTATCGGCAGGCAGGCGTAGTGCTCCCCGCCCGTACCGAACGGTACGTTCGGGCGGGTAACCAACTGCCAGCCCGAGGCTGGTCCCCTCCGAAGGCGGGAGAGCTGCTTTAAGCGGAAACTCATCTTAGCTTTGGATAATGGTGGATGATACTGGATTCGAACCAGTGACCTTCACAATGTCAATGTGACGCTCTAACCAACTGAGCTAATCATCCAATAAGATGTGAGGGGGCAAGCTGCCAGCCCGAGGCTGGTCCCCTCCGAAGGCGGGCAAGCTGTCTTGGGCGGAAGCTATATGCCCAGGTATCAATTTTTTACTGCGCTGGAGGACTATCCGGAAGGTGATGATTGGAATTGGGGAGCGTATTTTCTTTCTCCGCGACTGCACCTTCGGCTTCCGGTATTTCTGGCGGGGTCGCGATGGCTTTGAAAAAAGCGATCCAGAGCGCTTGCTGGAAGATAGCGAACCAGGCGAAGAGGACGGCGCTTGCTATGAGAGACAGGGTTGTTCCCGCAAAAGGAGCGGCGATGCTTTTTGTCAGAGCATCAATACCCAGGATAACCAGGTTCAGGCAAAAAGTAAAGAAAGCCATAAGCAAGAAAGAAAATGCGCCGAACAGGAGGCTCGTCCCGATGCGGCGGGAGAAGAGCGCGCCGCCTACCTCGATCGCGCCACGCAGAGGCAAAGGGGAGAGCAGGAGATAGAACAGGGCGTATTCTTTGATGAAGAAAATGATGATAATGACCGGAATGAGCGTCAGGATGCCCAGGTGCGCAAGCGAAGTGAGCGCTTCCGGATTCTGCCAGGAGGCGATGAGGAAGGGGATAGCGACAATACCGACGACTGCCAGGAGCAACAAGAACGCGATACATTCGAGCGCCAGCGCCCAGAAGAAATTTTTTCGTATGGCAGGGAGGGTAGCCGGATGATTGGGGGACTCGGTTTTGCCCGCGACGAAAGCGAGCGCCGCGATCAGGTTGCTTTTGCCGAAGATGCCGACGATGCTGAGCGCCAGAAACACGAGCGTGAGAGACAGCATCTCATAAGGGGTGTACGACGAGAAGAGCGAAGCCAGTTCCTGGAGAGAGGCGGCCTCTCCGAGAGGAGTACCGAGCCGGCTTTCATAGATGCCGACGAGAGCGATGATCATACCGAAAATCCAGGGCAGCTTCTTGGCTGTCGAGGCGCGCCAAGCTGGCGCGAGCAGGGTATGAAAAGAGAATTTTTCCATACGCAGGGAAGATTTAAACGGCGATTTCTTTCGGGGCGGTGATGCCGACGATCGCATTGAACTCGTCTTTTTCGAGCGTTTCTTTCTCGAGCAGCGTGCGCGCGAGCGTATCGAGGATGGCGCGCTTCTCGGTCAGGATGTCCGTGGCACGCTTGAAGGCCTCATCGATCAGGTGGGACACCTCGATGTCGATATCCTGGGCGGTTTTCTCGGAGTAATTGCGTTCCTCGTGCATTTCGCGTCCGAGGAAGACGAGCTCGTCTTTTTTGCCGAACGTGCGTGCGCCGAGCCGGCTCATACCGTAGCGCGTGACCATATTGCGCGCCATCTGAGTCGCCCGTTCCAAGTCGCTCGATGGTCCGGTCGTGATGTCGCCGAAAATAAGCGTCTCGCTCGCATAGCCGCCGAGCAGCATCGCGAGCTCATCGATGAAATACTTGTATGAATGGAGACTCTTGTCTTCCGAAGGGACAGCGAGCGTGTAGCCTCCGGCATGACCGCGAGAAATGATGGAGACCTTCTGTACCGGATCGGCGTACTCTAGGCTGGCGCCGACCAGGGCGTGCCCGCCTTCGTGATACGCGATGATCTTCTTCTCTTCGGGATTGATAACGCGGCTGCGACGCTCGGGACCGAGGATCACTTTTTCGATCGATTCGGTCAATTCCGGCATTCCGATCGTTTTCTTGTTGCGGCGGGTAGCCAGGATAGCCCCTTCGTTGACGAGATTGGCGAGATCGGCGCCGGAGAATCCAGGCGTGCGCTCGGCGATGACGCGCAGTTTCACGGTGTCTTCCAGCGGCTTGTTCTTGGTATGGATGGCGAGAATCTGCTCGCGCTCATTGATATCCGGCAGATCCATCGTGACGCGGCGATCGAAACGGCCGGGACGGAGGAGGGCCGGATCGAGCACATCGGGGCGATTGGTGGCCGCGATGACGATGACGCTCGTGTCGGTCTCGAAGCCGTCCATCTCGACGAGAATCTGATTGAGCGTCTGCTCGCGTTCATCGTGCCCGCCGCCGAGTCCTGCGCCGCGATGGCGCCCGACGGCATCGATCTCGTCGATGAAGACGATGGCCGGCGCGTTTTTCTTCGCCTGTTTGAACAGATCACGGACGCGGCTGGCGCCGACGCCGACAAACATCTCGACGAATTCGCTGCCGCTAATATTGAAGAAGGGGACGCCCGCTTCGCCGGCGACCGCTTTGGCCATCAGCGTCTTGCCGGTTCCCGGAGGACCGAGCAGGAGCACGCCTTTGGGAATCTTGGCGCCCATAGCGAGGAATTTTTTCGGATGTTTGAGGAAATCGACGACTTCTTCGAGTTCCATTTTGGTTTCCTGGGCGCCGGCGACATCGGCGAAGGTAGTGCGCTTTTTCTTGTCTTTGGGATCGGTCATCCGCGCGCGGCTCGTGCCGAAAGAAAGTGCTTGGGCATTGCCGCGCTGCGCCTGACGCATCATGAACCAGATGAAGGCGCCGATCAGGATGAAGGGGAGCAGGAACGGGAGAATGGTCGCCAGCCAGAATCCGAAGCCGGACTCTTCTTTGACGGTGATGGAGACATTCTTGAGCTTTTCCTTGTCGATCCCGTAGTTCGCCAGCGTCTCGCTGAGAGAACTCTCGGATTCTTTGCTCGCCGTCTGTTTTTTGCCGTCTTGCAGCTCAATCTGCAGGGCATTGCTTTGGACGACGATCGTTTTGACCTGATCCTGATTGATTTCCGTCACGAGCTCGCTTAACGAAATCGGGGCGGGCTTATTCTCAGGCGTCTGATAGAGAATGATGATGCCTGAGATGAGCAGGAAGAGGAGGATCAGTGTGGAGAGATGTTTCAGTATTTTTTCCATAATATGTGGGGCTCAAAAAGGTTAATGCGCTTGTATATATGAGTGTCCGAGGCTCGTTTTCAGCTTATTGCTTCGTCAATCGGCAGCGGATCAAAGTGGGATATTACGCTTGTTTGGTGCGTTTGGCTCGGCGATAGAGCAGCCTTACTGTATCACCCTTTCGGATAAACTTCAACCCTTGGAATGTCACGGTCTGCATCTTATTTTTGCTGCTTTTGAGGGCTTTGATCAGCTCGCCCAGGAGATTTTTGCTCGGATTCTGGCCGGCCAGGAGCGGCCTGAGCCAAGCGCGGAGCGTATAGCGGAGGAGCGTTTCCGGAATCTCGAGCGCGGCAGCGCGCGAAAACTCCAGAGAGGCCGCGCCCCGCTCCACCGCCAAAGAGGGGGAGAGGCTTTCCAAGAAGGCATAATCATCACCGAGCAGCATCGCGGTTTCGGCGAGCAGCGTTCGCGCCTGCGGTTGGAAATGTTGTTCGAGCAGCGGGATGAGCTCGTGCCGGACGCGGTTGCGGAAATAGCGCGGATCCTGATTGCTCGAGTCTTCCCGGAAAGCGATTCCTCTTTCCTTCAGGTAGCGCAAAATATCGGCCCGGCTCATTTCGATGAGGGGCCGGATGATGGCATTGTGTTTCGGGCGCATCGCCGCCAGTCCGGCAAGTCCGGTACCGCGGAGCAGCCGCAAGAGAAGCGTCTCAGCCTGATCGTCTTGGTTGTGAGCGACGGCGATATGCGTTGCGCCCGTTTTCCGGCGGAGCGTTTCGAAAAAAGCGTAGCGGAGCGCGCGGAGCGTCTCTTCCGAAGCGGTGCTCTTCGGTTTGCGGGAAGCGACGGTTGCGGGCAGGCCGTAGCGAAGCGCTGTCTGTTTCGCGAGCGCCGCATCACGGTCGGAATCCTTGCCGCGCAGATGGTAATTCATATGCGCTACAGAGAGCGTGAAATCGTATTTTTTCTGCAAGAGCCAGAGCACGTCGAGGAGGCACAGGCTGTCCGGTCCGCCGGACACGCCCACGATAAAAGAATCTCCTTTGTGCCAGAGATCGAAGGTGCTGATGGTATTCAAGACGCGCTTGATGAAGCGGCGGACGAAAGGCGGGAGGGGAGCTTCACGCTGTGGCAGTATGTTCCGTGATGATCGCGTAGGCCTTTTGGATGGCTTCGTCGAGCTTGCCCTGCCCGTTTTCGATGGTGTAGTCATAGATGTCCGTATGCTTGAGCCACTCTTTAGTATACTCCATCCGCTCGCTGATATATTCTTCCGTGAGGTTGTCTCGCGTGCGGATGCGCTTTTCCAATATTTCGAGCGGAGCGATGATGAATATCGCGATGATCGATGGGAAAAGCTGCTTGGCGGTCTCTACGCCTCGGTAGTCGATCTTCCAGAGGCCGATTTTCCCTGAGCCGGCGACCCGCTCCAATTCTTTTTTGGTAACGCCATAATAGTTGCCGTTGTAGTGTTGTGCGTATTCAGCCAGGTCGCCGCGTTCGATTTTCTGTTCGAATTCTTTTTCGGAAATGAAATAATACGGATGCCCGGAACTCTCGCCGATACGCTTGGGGCGCGTTACGGTAGTGATGATTTTTTCTATAGGCAGAAGCTTCGAGAGCCCGGCAATGATGGAATCTTCTCCGGCGCCGGAAGGTCCGGAAATGATGAATATGTTTCGCATAATTTTTTATACCCAATAGTGTTTTCCCGCAAACCATCTTTTTTCTTTCCCTTTTTCTCCGCCGAACATATCCGATGGAAGTCACCGAGAAAAGGTCTGTCCTGCGAAACGCGTCACGCCTCTTTTCTAGCGGCACTTCCCTCGCCTATGTGACCGGCGTCGACCGGAGAAAGAAAAAAGATGGTTTGCGGGAAAACCGCCTATGAAATAACTGGTGGATTTTACGAAAACACCCTGGCAGAGCAGGATGTTTCGCTGGCGTCAGGCTTTGTCTTCTTTTTCAGCCTTCTTTTCTTTGGCGTCTTTGGTTGCGCCCTCTTTCACCGGCAGGAGCCCCATCCGGTGGCTCTTGGGATCGACGGAGAGGATTTTCCAGGAATAGGTCTCGCCTTCCTTGAAGACTTCCTCGATTTTCTTGCCCGGGTAGACTTCTTGGAATTCGCTCACGTGAGCCAATCCGTGGATGTCCTTGTCGAGATAGACGAAGGCTCCGAAGTGATTGATCTTGTCCACCTTGCCCGGCAGGATGTCGCCCACCTTGTATTTGTCGAGCACGGTGTTCCACGGATCTTCCTTGAGCGCCTTCATCGAAAGCGAGATGCGGGTGTCTTCGATGCCGATGATTTTCGCCTCCACTTGGTCGCCGGTCTTGATCATCTCGCGCGGATCGTCGATGAGCTGCCAGGCCAGTTCGGAGATGTGTACCAAGCCCTCCAGTTTTTCCGCGGGCTTCTTCTCGCCTTCTTTGACAGGCGGCGCGAACTTGATGAAAGCGCCGAAATCGACGACGCCGCTCACTTCGCCCTGCACGACTTCTCCGACACGCAGCAGATTGATGAGCGCGCGCTCTTTCTCGCTCTGAGCCGCTTTCTCGCTCACGATCAATTTTTCATTCTCGCGATCGGCATCGAGGATGCGCACATGCACTTCCTGACCGATGAGTTTTTTCAGAAGATCGAGGATCTTGTTCTTGTCGCCGTCCTCGACGCGCGGATAGTGTTCGCTTGCTAGCTGGGAAACCGGCAGGAAGCCCATGATGCCGTTGACTTCGATCATCAGTCCGCCCTTGTTGGCATCGACGACTTTCGTGGTCACCACTTCGCGGTTGGTCAGCTTGTGCTCGATGTCATCCCAGGATTTCTCATAGGAGGCTTCGCGGATGGAGAGCTCGATATAGCCATCCTCGTTCTCATAGTCCATAAGCGTCGCTGTGACCGTCGTGCCGACCTTCAGCTTGCCTTCCGGGCCGAGGCCGTCGCGCATTTCTTTGCCGAGCACGATGCCGGTGCCGAGCGGGCCGAGATCGACGAGAGCCGAACTGGAAGCGACGCTTATGATGACGCCCTGAATCACGTCGCCTACTTCAGGGACGTCCACGACATGCTTGGCGAGCAGTTCATCCATCGGTGATGGGTTGGCTGCTACTTCTCTGGTTTGTGTAGTTTGAGTCATATATATAGTTGAGTCTCGCGAGTACGCCCTGCTCGCTTCAGTCAATGATTATTGAGCGCCCCTTCCTTATTTAAAGCAAAAAACACCGTAAAACGTGAAAGTCGGGTGTTTGGTCAACGCTTGAGCAAAAGGATTGAAGCATCCTCGTATTCAGTTGTATTAGCCAATTACCCTGAAACCCCCTGAACGAGGGTTCTTAATGAGCATAGACCAGAATTTGATTTTTGGCAAGCCCCGCCGCAAACGACCTGCGTATGCGCGATAGTATGAGAATGGGGTAGTGAATTCAAGAATTTAATGCCCCTTTTTCAGTAGACAGGGATGTGGAAATCGTGCTACACTGAAGCATATCCTTCTTTGTCGAAGGAGATTTTTGAAAAGTGTACCGGCGCTATGAATATACAGTATTACGGAGATTTTTGCTTTAAAATAAGCACGAAGCCAGCTGGGCGCGCCACCGAAGATATCGTTATCTGGACCGATCCTCTGCAAAAAGGCGCCGGTTTGCGTTCGCCTCAGGGACAAGTCGACCTCATTTTCTTGTCTCACAGCAAGAGGGAGGAAATGAAGGATGTACTCAAGGAAGAGACGGTTGTTTTTGATGCCCCGGGAGAATACGCCGCCAAGGGTGTTGCCGCACTCGGTTTCCTGACCTATCGCGATACGGAAGAGGGCAAAGCCAGAGGACAGAATACCGTTTTTATCTTCGAGAGCGAAGGCATCCATCTCTGCTATCTGGGGGCACTGGGGCACGATATCACGCCGGAGCTTTTGGATAAGCTCAGTGGCGTGGATATAGTGTTCATTCCGGTCGGGGGCGGCGATACCACTTCGGCCAAGCTGGCTGCCGAATTGGTGCGTAAGATAGAACCGAGCATCGTGATCCCGATGCACTACAAGATTCCCGGACTGACGCTGTCCCTCGAAACGGAGAAAGCGTTCTGCGATGCTCTCGGCAATTGTCCGGCGCAAGCCCTCCCCAAGCTTAATATCAAGCAGAAAGATCTGGAGGGAAAGAAGATGGAGGTGGTTATTTTGGAAAGAGGAGTCTAAAGTATGGCAAAGAGTTTGTGGGAAAAGATAGAATGGGTGCGCGAGCAGCCGGAAAGCATCCGGATGCGCTATGTGCTCGGGTGCCTTTTGGTTTCTATGGCATTCATCCTCGGTATCTGGCTGCTTTCACTCAAAGAAAGTTTTCGGAGCATCGGTCAGGATGTGCCGGCCGCCGTCGACAAGAGCCGGGAACTGCTGCCGTCAGGAGGGACGCCGTCGCTGAATGATCTCCTGGAGCAGGCCGCTCCGCTCCGTGCAGATGGACAGAAAGAGAAATCCGGTCAAGACTATTTCAATGAGCAGTTCCAGGGGCGCACGCCGGATACGGGGACTGTCCAATCGGATGTGCCAGCGACCCCCTAAAGAAAATACGTATGCAGGGAAAAGAATTTCATGACGGAAAAATCGAAGCCCGCTCCATCACGGATGAAGTGAAGCAGTCCTACCTCGATTACGCGATGAGCGTGATCGTGGCGCGTGCGCTGCCTGATGTGCGCGACGGATTGAAACCGGTGCATCGCCGCATCCTCTATTCGATGTGGTCGACCGGACTCCGCTCGACCGCCAAGTTCCGCAAATCAGCCACGGTCGTCGGAGAAGTCTTGGGAAAATATCATCCGCACGGCGACACGGCCGTGTATGACACGATGGTGCGCTTGGCTCAGGATTTCTCGCTCCGCTACCCGCTCGTCTGGGGACAGGGAAACTTCGGTTCGATGGATGGCGACAGCGCTGCCGCCTATCGCTATACCGAGGCCAAGCTCGCTCCGATCGCCGAAGAGATGCTACTCGATATTGACAAGGACACGGTGGACTTCATCCCGAACTTCGATGGGATGCACGAGGAGCCGCTCGTGCTGCCAGCGAAACTTCCGCAGCTGCTTTTGAACGGTACCGTAGGCATCGCGGTGGGTATGGCGACCAATATCCCGCCGCACAACCTGAATGAGCTGGTGGACGGCATCTGCCATCTGATCGAAAACCCGGAAGCGAGCGTCGATGATCTGATGCAGTTCATCAAGGGGCCCGACTTCCCCACCGGCGGCACCATCTATAATGAAAAAGACATCCGCGAAGCCTACGCGACCGGCAAGGGACCGATTATGGCGCGCGCCAAAGCGGAAATCGTCGAGACGAAAAGCGGCCAGTTTCAGATCATCATCACCGAGATGACGTACGCGACCAACAAGTCGTCCCTCATTATGAAGATCGCCGAACTGGTGAAGGGAGACAAACTCTCTGGCATCAAGGACCTGCGCGATGAGTCCGACCGGAACGGCGTGCGCATCGTCGTCGATCTGAAGAAAGAAGCCTTCCCGCAGAAGGTCCTGAACAAGCTCTACCAGATGACGGATCTGCAGAAGAATTTCAACGTCAATATGCTGGCGCTCGTCGACGGCGTCGATCCGCAGATCCTCACGCTGAAAGCCATTCTCGAGCATTACATCAGGCATCGCGAGATCGTCGTGGTACGCCGCACTGAATATGATCTGCGGAAGACGAAAGATCGCGCGCATATCCTGGAAGGATTGAAGCGAGCCCTCGACCACATCGACGCGATCATCGAGACCATCAAGAAGTCGCCGAACAAGGAAGAGGCGCACGTCAATCTGATGAAAAAGTTCAAGCTCTCCGATCTCCAGGTTACG
>MFRV01000024.1:15829-25305 GCA_001784695.1 Candidatus Moranbacteria bacterium RIFCSPHIGHO2_01_FULL_54_31
CGCGGAAAAACTGAAACTGATTATCGCTCTCGAAGACCTCCTGAAGCATCGCAAGAAAATCCTGGGTCTCGTGAAAAGCGAGCTCATCGAAGTCCGGGAGAAGTTCGGCGATGAGCGCCGGACGAAGGTCGTGAAGACCGGCGTGACGGAATTCAAGCAGGAAGACCTGATTCCCAATGAAGAGGCCATCATCACGCTGACCGAGGACGGCTATATCAAGCGGATGAATCCGAGCGTGTATCGCGTCCAGAAGCGCGGCGGCAAGGGCGTCATCGGCGCGACGACCAAGGAAGAAGATCGTATCGCCCAGGTACTCTCGATCACGACGCATGACAACCTGATGTTCTTCACGAATACCGGCAAGGTGTTCCAGACGAAGGCCTATGAGATCCCGGAATCCTCGCGCACGTCGAAAGGGCAGGCGATCGTGAATTTCCTGCAGGTGGCGCAGGCAGAGAAGATCACCGCCGTCATCGCGTTCGGCAACAATGACGCTTTCAAATATCTCTTTATGGCGACTGAGAACGGCACGATCAAGAAAACCAAGCTGGAAGATTTCGAAAATGTGCGCCGGAGCGGACTGATAGCGATCACGCTCGATAAGGGCGATACGCTCGGCTGGGTGCGCCTGACGACCGGCAGCGATGATGCGGTGCTCTCGACGAGCGACGGCCAGGCGATCCGTTTCAAGGAAACCGATGTGCGTCCGATGGGGCGCAATGCCGCCGGCGTGCGCGGGATGAAGCTGAAGGGAGACGACAAGATCGTCGGGATGGACGTGATTCCCAAAGGCGAAAAGGGATTGGAGCTCCTGATCCTCTCGCAGAACGGTTTCGGCAAACGGAGCGAACTCAAATCCTACAAAGTCCAGAAGCGCGGCGGTTCCGGCATCAAGACGATGAAAGTGACGGCCAAAACCGGCAAGCTCGTGGGCGCGGCGATCACCAGTCTGGATGTCATCGAGGACGACCTGATCCTGACTTCCCAGAAAGGCACGATTATCCGCGTCCCTTTCAAGAGCGTGCCGCTGCTCGGCCGCGTGACGCAGGGCGTGCGCGTGATGAAACCGCAGCCAGGCGACGGCGTGGCTGCGTTCACTCTGCTCTAAGCCGGAAGGTTGTCAAAAACAGCCGGCCGTGTTACAGTGCGAATGTTAAATTTAATCACGAGCGGATGTTGGTCAGTCCCTAGATGGTAGGCAGCTGACGAGTATCTTGCTGACATACAGAGTTATGGCACTCACGCACAAGCAGAAGGAGAAGGTAACGGGGTCCGTCAAACGCCACGATAAGGATACGGGGTCTCCCGAATACCAGGTCGCGCTGTTTACCGAGCAGATCAAGAAGCTCACGACGCATCTGCAGAAGAACAAGAAGGACTTCCATTCGCGGCGCGGGCTGCTCAAGATGGTCGCCAAGAGAAAGAAGCTCTTGAGCTACCTTGAGAAGACCAATGAGAAATCATATAAGGAAGTAACAAAAACTTTGGGGCTTCATTGAGCCCCTTTCTATTTTTTCAAACCTATGGCGAAGTTTGCAGAACAGCGGGTCGGAGTGCTCGTCGATATCCAGAACCTGTACTACAGCGCGCGCGTGCTGTATGGCAAGAAAGTGAATTTCAAGAATGTGCTTTTGGCAGCGACGGAGGAGCGCAAGCTCATCCGCGCGATCGCCTACGGCATCAAGACCATCGAAGCGACGGAAGAGAAGTTTTTCGAAGCGCTGGAAAAAAGCGGGTATGAAGTGAAGACGAAGGACCTCCAGATCTTTCCGGACGGATCCAAGAAAGGCGACTGGGACGTAGGCATCGCCGTCGATGCGATCAAGATGGCGGCCAAGCTCGATGTGGTCGTGATCGTTTCCGGCGACGGGGACTATGTGTCTCTGGTAGAGTACATCCAGAGCACGTACGGGTGTCGCGTCGAGGCCATCGCTTTCGCAGAATCCGCCAGCCAGAAGCTCGTGGACCAAGTTGATGACTTCATCAATCTTTCCGAGAATAAGAAAAGATTCCTGATCGGGTAGAGGCAGGGCAACCCTGGAAAAACGACCGCTGCTATCTGCAGCGGTCGTTTTTTTGCAGTCGCTGTTGACAGCACGGCATTTTTTCAGTAGAGTGCCGATGTAAGTCTATTCATTAACAGTGTGCTTTGGGCAAGGAAAAGTTCTTGAAAGAGCTCAAATCTCAAAGATCAAAGCGTGAAAATCTTTTTACTTTTTGACTTTTGTGCTTTGGGTCTCGCTTCTCTTCTTTCTCGTGTCCCCGGCGTACATATCGTATGCAAGAGAAAAAATGGTCTCTCCAGCTCGGAGGACGGGAGCTTGTCATTGAGACAGGCACGCTTGCCAAGCAGGCGAGCGGATCGGTGACGGTGCGCTATGGCGACACGGTAGTGCTCGCGGCGGCCGTGATGAGCAAGGAAATGTCCAAGATCACCGGGTATTTTCCGCTGATGGTGGATTATGAGGAGCGGTATTATGCCGCAGGAAAAATCAAGGGATCGCGCTTCATCAAGCGCGAAGGGCGTCCTTCCGATGACGCCGTTCTGTCCGGCCGCGCCGTGGATCGCACGATCCGCCCGCTGTTCGACAGCCGGATGCGGAACGAAGTGCAGGTGGTAGTGACGACGCTGTCGTATGACGGCGAGAACGATCCGGATCTCGTGGCGATGATCGCGGCTTCGGCGGCGCTCGCGCTGTCCGATATCCCGTGGAACGGCCCGATCGGCGCCGTGCGCGTCGGTCTGCAGGAAAACAATTTCGTCCTGAACCCGTCGAGCGAAGAGCGCGACAAGAGCGCTTTGGACCTGCTGCTCTCCGGTACAGAGGAGAAGATCAATATGATCGAGGCGAGCGCAGAGGAGATCACGGAAGAAAAGATGGCCGAAGCGTTCGAATTCGGCTTTGAGGCGATCAAGAAAATCACCGGCTTCATTGAAAGCGTGCGCGCGGAAGCCGGCAAGGCCAAGCGCGAAGCGGCGCTCCTGCGCGGTTCTGACGAGTTCGAAGCGGATATCCGCCGGGTGTGCGCCGAGCTCGGCATCGCGGAAGCCCTGTACATCCGGCCGAAGCAAGCGACGGAAGCCAAGGTGGCTGAGATAAACGAAAAAATCCGGGCGTACGCTGCCGAAAAATATCCCGATCAGAAAAACCTTTCCGAATTGCTCGCGATCATTGTCGACGAGGTTTCTGATGAGGCGGTACATAAGAATATCCTCGAGAAAGACGCTCGTCCGGATGGTCGTGCGATCACTGAGATCCGCCCGATCACGTGCGCTGTCGGCATTCTGCCGCGCACGCACGGTACGGGACTCTTCACGCGCGGAGAGACGCAGGCTCTGACCGTTACGACGCTCGGAGCGCCTGGCGATGAGATGGTCGTCGATACGATGGAGACCGATATGAAGAAGCGCTATATGCATTTCTACAATTTCCCCCCGTACTCGGTCGGCGAGGTCAAGCCGATGCGCGGACCGGGACGCCGAGAAGTCGGTCACGGTATGCTGGCAGAAAAAGCGCTGATACCGGTGCTGCCTTCCCGGGAAGAATTCCCCTACACGATCATCCTTGTCTCGGAAGTCTTGGAATCCAACGGCTCTTCTTCGATGGCCTCGACGTGCGGCTCGACGCTGTCGCTTATGGACGCCGGCGTGCCGATAAAGTCGCCGGTGGCCGGTATCGCGATGGGCGTGATCACGGGCAAGGATGGTGCCTACAAGGTGCTCTCCGATATCCAGGGGCTGGAGGATCATTATGGCGATATGGACTTCAAAGTGGCCGGTACGAAAGACGGTATCACGGCGATGCAGATGGATGTGAAGATCGACGGGCTGACGCCGGCGATGCTTGCGGTCGCTATCGCGCAAGCCAAGGAAGGGCGGCTGTTCATTATGGACAAGATGCTGGCAATTATTCCGGAGCCGCGCACGACGATGTCGCCGTACGCTCCGCGCATCATCACGCTCCATATCAATCCGGAGAAGATCCGCGATGTCATCGGTCCTGGCGGCAAGGTGATCAATCAGATCATCGATGAGACCGGCGTGTCTATTGATATCGAAGATGACGGATCGGTATTCATCACTTCGACGGACGAGACGAGTGCCGCCAAAGCCGTTGAGTGGATCAATAATCTCACGCGCGAAGTGAAGGCCGGAGAGCTGTTCCAGGCCCGCATTACGCGCATCATGGACTTCGGAGCGTTCGCGGAAGTGCTGCCGAACCAGGAGGGGCTCATCCATATTTCCGAGCTGGCTGATCATCGCGTAGAGAAAGTCGAGGACGTCGTGCATGTCGGCGATATCGTGCCGGTGGTCGTCAAGGAAATCGACAGTCAGGGACGTATCAACCTTTCGCACAAAGCGGCGCTTAGCCAGATGCGCGAAGAGGCGTAGATTTTCTTGGATCACATCGCTTGCCAGAGGCAAGATGCAGGAAGAAAAAATTTGATGTATACTAGAGAGAGGCGACTCTCTCTTTAGTTTGCATATTCAATTCATATTGCTGAAACAACCTATGGCATTCGCATGGTTTTCAAATAAGCAATCTCCTAAGCCAGAAAGCTCACGCAGTTCATCCGAGGCCGATCCTTTGGTGCGTACGATGCAGGATGATATAGAAAGCATCAAGAGCGGAAACGTTTCTCCGAAGCCGTTCCAATTCAAGCAAGTGCCTTCCTCCCGTACCACTGCCAACCCGTTCGGCGCAGAGGGGGAGCAGCTATCGCCAGCGGAGCAAGTGGGCAACCCTTTCGGCATTGTCCCGGAACAGTTCCAGTCCCGCCCAGCCGAACAGCTTGAGCAGCCGAAACTTGACAATGGTTTGAACGTATTGGTTCCTGCAGGGGAGCTCTTGGTCAACCAGCCTCAGAACAATCATCGAAAACTGCGATTGATCATCATTATCATGGCGATTCTACTCTTGTTAGGCGGAGGAGCATTCTATTTCTTCTGGAATAATCAGTCACAGGAACCAGAAAACCTTCCGGTGCCGGCCGCTGTCACAGAAACTCCGGTAGATGTGCCGCCAGATATCATTCCGGAGAGCCCTTTTGCTTTGGACAAGCCGAATTATCTCTCTATCAATACTGAAACCGTCTCTCCGGCGGAGATTCGTCAAATATTATCCCAAACGGCCGAGCGTGTCAAAGGAGCTCAGATTACCACTCCGATAGCATTTCTGATCACTGATCAGAATAACAACCCGCTCGCTTTCAGCCGCCTGGCTTTTCTTTTGAAACTGGACGTGGCTTCAGAGGCACTGGATCTGATAGATGAAACGTTTACCGTGTATATATACAACGATGCTTCGAATATGCGCCTTGGTCTCGCCCTGACTCTCAAGGATGCTCAGGCAGCCGCTCTCGCTCTGGCGAAAACAGAGCCATCTCTCCCCTACGCGTTCCGGGCACTCATTCTCGAGCCGGATGTAAGCGTTGCCAAGAATACCACCTTCCGCTCGAACGCATACAATCAATACTCCATCCGCTTCGCGAACATAGACAGCGAGCGCGGCCTATCGCTTGACTATGCGCTGAAAGATAACCAATGGTATATAGGAATGAGCAAGTATACCCTGCGCGCGATCCTCGATATGAATGCGAAGTGATAAATGAGGCTCTATCAAAGCAAAAACTCGATCAATAAAAAAGTAATGTATTTATTTCGGAGAGCCTGATACTGGGGAAAATAAGTGTAGCAGCGCAATAACAGAAAAGATGCTTTAAATAAAGCATAATGATGTTCCGTGGATTGACGCAGAGGGTTTTTTCTGCTATAATTGACTTGTATGTAGTTGAACTTTGACAATTTCCCTTCATAGAACCGTTCCCGAACGGTGAAAGAGTTCCCAATCACAATTCCCCCCTAATTGTGAAGGGGATTCTTTCACTGTTCAAGTGTTCCAGCAATGTACTGGGGCCGCCTCGCCCTAACACGAGGACCAAAACAAAAACAAAAGTTCCTCCTGAAAAATAAAAAACCCAGGAGAAAAACAAAAAGAAACAAAAAATCGTTCTTTCAAAAAACCAAAGGCTCAATGCCAGAGAACGGTGAAGGGAGAAGTAGCTAAAGCGTTAGGCTAGCTGCGATTGGTGCAAGTGCACAAACTACAGGAATGCTCAATGGATTACCGATGCTTTCTCACCCGGAGCTACGTAACCGACATACCTGTTGGCACATGCAAGTTCGGGCGCTTACTGCCAAATAATTTATTATAGGGCGCATGAAGCGCCCGACACCAACAATTTCGTTCGGTGATCGGGCACAGGATGAAGCAAGAGAGATGATAATGGCTCAGAAGGCCGTTTTTTTGTTGTTTGTCTGCGCGAAAGCGCAGGTATAAACAACAAATCCCGCCGTAGCTTAGCGAAGGCGGGTGTAACTATGCGGCACAATACCGGCTATCTTGAAATACGGGGTCACATAATTTATATTGGTTCTGCGGGGTCGTTGTCTTTCTTAGAGTATACTTTTTTACCGTAAGCAACCTTTCCGGGAGTCACTCATTCGTCCAGCGACGAACTCGCTTATGAACTTTTTTCGATCCGTCCCGCCAAGGCAGGACGGAACCGTGCTCGAAAAAACTTCAATTCTCCCGGAAAGGTTGCTTACGGCAAAAAACAGCTTACTCGTCCATCATCGGTTGACCTGGGATATGATACTATGTCTGTATGGCAAAATTCAGAGTACAATCCGCGGCGGGGTCTTTGGGTGAAGAACTCGGATGCCGCTATCTGAGCCAAAAGGGGTATAAGATCCTGCAGACGAATTACTGCAATGCTTCAGGCCGGCGCCTGGGCGAAATCGATATCGTGGCGCAAAAAGGCAAGGAACTCGTCTTTGTGGAAGTAAAAACGCGCCTGGGCTCGTCTCAGAGCGTGATTCTGCCGGAAGCCAGCATTACGCCAGCCAAACTGCATAAGCTGGAGCGCATCGTCGCGCACTATCTGCGCGAAAAGCGCTGTGAATCTGCCTCCTATCATTTCGATGCCTTGGCCATCCTGTATGATGAAACGCTGAAGAAAGCCTCTATCCGGCACCTCGAGCATATTTTTTTCTAGACAAGCAACGGGCCATTTGCTACACTTGGTGGTACAGGTCCCGGAATAATTTTTTGAAATACAGTATTATGTCGCTCGATGCCACGCTGCTCGCAGAACTCAAGCAGAAACTGCTCGGAGAAAAAGCCCGTTTGGAGGCGGAACTTTCCCGTTTCGCGAAATCGACCGGTGTCTCAGGCAGCTATGAGACGCAGTTCGAGAATATCGGACCTGATCCGGATGAGAACGCCAGCGAAGTCGAGGCGTATGTGGACAATCTCGGCTTAGAATCGAATCTCGAGGGCCAATGGAAGGACGTGAATGATGCTTTGGAAAAAATGGAAAAAGGCACATACGGAATCTGCGAAAAAACCGGCGAAGAAATAAGTGCGGAGCGGCTGCAGGCATATCCGGCGGCACGGACCGCCATTTAAGCTGTGGATACCGGCACTATGAGGCTACAGAAAGTGTTGGGAGCAATACTTTTCGTAGCCTTTTTTCTTTGGCTGCATTTCGCCGTACGCTCCTGGATAATCGGAGCGGATGCCGTTTGGACGGTGTGCAATCAGGGCGGACCATTCGGAATCCTTTTGCCAAGCTGGCTGTTTCTCTGTATCGGTATCGGTGCGGGGATTTTCTTTTTGGTACAGTGGCTGAAGGAGGAATCGTGGATTACCGAGTGGCCATGGCTCGCTCTCGTAGCGGGCGGCTTGGGGAATCTGTTGGAGCGACAGCTATTTGGCTGTATTATGGATTATATCGCATTGTCGCCGCTGCCTGTTTTCAATGTCGCAGATATACTGCTGACAGTAGGAGTGGTGGGGATTTTGTGGAGTTGGTATCTCAAGAGAAAAGAGAATGGCTGACAAAGAAAAGTTTTCATTCCTGACTCACCATTCCTGCTTCTTAATTCTTTCAAAAAACTATGTCGGCAAAAGTGCATTCTGCAGCGACCCTCGGATTGGAAAGCGTTGCCGTAGAGGTGGAGGTAGACGTACTCTCCGCGGGTTTGCATCATTTCACTCTGGTCGGACTGCCCGATACTGCTATCAAGGAATCGCGTGATCGCGTGAGCGCCGCGCTCAAGAATAGCGGCTTCCGGCCCCCGCATCAGTGCGGGCGCGTGACGGTCAATTTGGCGCCAGCCGATCTGCCCAAGAATACCCCGATCTATGATCTGCCGATGGCGCTCGGGTTTCTTTTGGCGACAGAGCAGCTGTCTTTCGACTACCGGAAAAAATTGTTCTTGGGCGAACTGGCGCTCGATGGAGGGGTGCGGCGCGTGCAGGGCGTGCTGCCGATCGCGCTCTACGCGAAAGAGAAGCGCTTCGCGGAAATCTATGTTCCGGAAGAGAATGCCTATGAAGCGTCATTGGTCGAGGGCATCGACGTGATTCCGGTGAAAAACCTGCTCGATCTGGCGAAACACCTGCGCGGCGAGAAACGGATCGCGCCGTTCGTCCGGGAAGCGGTCGTTTTCGCTTCGGAAGAAAGCGAGACGCTCGATATGGCGTATGTGCTGGGGCAGGAGCATGCCAAGCGCGCGCTTGAGATCGCGGCGGCCGGCGGGCACAATACGCTCTTTATCGGACCGCCAGGAAGCGGCAAGACGCTTCTGGCGAAGACGCTCCCGACCATTCTGCCGCGCCTGGATCTGGAAGAAAGCCTGGAAATCACCAAGATATTCTCGATCGCCGGCCGCCTTTCGAAAGACAAGTCGCTCATCACGACGCGGCCATTCCGCGCGCCGCATCATACGGCCAGCGCGATATCGCTCGTGGGCGGCGGGACGTTTCCTCGCCCGGGCGAGATCAGCCTGGCGCATCGCGGCGTATTGTTTCTCGATGAATTCGCGGAATTTTCGCGCTCAGTTCTGGAGAATCTGCGCCAGCCGCTCGAAGACGGCGAGATCACCGTATCACGAGTCAAGGGTTCGCTTCTTTTCCCGGCGCGCTTTATGCTCGTCGCCGCGATGAATCCCTGCCCGTGCGGACATGCGGGCGATCCGGAGCGGGTCTGTGCCTGCTCGCCGTTCCAAGTAGTGCGGTACAGGCAGAAGATTTCCGGACCGATTCTCGATCGCATCGATCTGCATATCGATGTCCCCAGGGTGAAATTCGAGAAATTGGAAGGCAAGGGAGCCGGTGCGGAAAAAAGCAGCGCTATCAGAGCGCGCGTGGAAAGCGCTCGGGCCGTGCAGAGGGAACGTTTTGCGGAGAAGGAGTGTCGGACGAATGCGGAGATGACGAGCCAGATGGTCAAGGAATTCTGTGCGCTCAATGATGAAACAAGGGAGATCCTCAGGAGCGCCGTGACGCAGATGAAGCTCTCCGCCCGCGCCTATATGCGCATCTTGAAGGTGGCGCGCACTATCGCCGACTTGGCGCAGGCGCCGTCCATCGAGGTGCCGCATCTGGCTGAAGCTTTGCAGTACCGTT
>MFRV01000025.1 GCA_001784695.1 Candidatus Moranbacteria bacterium RIFCSPHIGHO2_01_FULL_54_31
AGAAATGAGCCGCTATGAAATATAACGTCACCATCGGGATGGAGGTGCACGCGGAATTGAAAACCGCTTCCAAGATGTTTTGCGCGTGCAAAAACGGCCTCGGTCTGGAAAAGGAACCCAACGTGCATATCTGCCCGGTGTGTACGGCGCAGCCCGGATCGCTCCCGGTGCCCAACCGTCGGGCGATCGAAGCGGTGCAGCGCGTCGGTCTGGCGCTCGGCTGTACGCTCCGGCTCCGTTCCAAATTCGATCGCAAGAACTATTTCTATCCCGATATCCCGAAAGGCTACCAGATCTCCCAGTATGACGAACCGTTCTGCGAACAGGGCGCGATGGCGGTCGGGGGTCAGGCATTCCGCGTGACCCGCATCCACCTCGAGGAAGACACGGGCAAATCGATGCACCCGGCCGGCGCCAATTATACGCTGGTGGATTTCAATCGCGCCGGCGTGCCTCTGATGGAGCTCGTCACGGAGCCCGATTTCTCGACCGGCAAGGATGCGAGCCTGTTCTGCCAGAAGCTGCGCCAGATACTCCGCTATCTGGATGTCTCGAATGCCGATATGGAAAAGGGGCAGATGCGCTGCGAAGTGAACATCTCGCTGTACAAGGAAGGCGATGATCGCTTGTCCGGGACGAAGGTGGAAGTCAAGAATATCAACTCGTTCCGCTCTGTCGAGCGGGCGATCGAGTATGAGATCGCCCGCCAGACGGCGGCGCTCGATAATGGTGAGAAGATCGTCCAGGAAACGCGCGGGTGGGACGAGGTGAAAAACGTGACGGTTTCCCAACGCAAGAAAGAATCGGCGCACGACTACCGCTATTTCCCGGAGCCGGATATCCCGCCGTTCGTTTTCACCGAAGAGTATGTGGAGCAGCTGCGTTCCTCTTTGCCGGAATTGCCGGACGCGAAAGCGAAGCGTTTTCTCGCGGAATATGGGCTGCCTGAGGCGGATGTGGTGATCATGACAGAGGACCGCGAATGGGCAGCGTATTTCGAGAATGCGGTGAGCGAGCTTGCAGATAAGATCCGGTCAGGGGAGATCGCGGCGCCGCTTACGCACGCGGTGAAGCTTGCGGCGAACTATATGCTGACCGAACTGCGCAAGCACCTGATGGCAAGCGGGCAGCGGATCGGCGATATCGCCATCACGCCGGAAAATTATGCCGAGTTCATCGGTATCGTGGCGGATGGGAAAATCAATTCGAGCGCGGCGCAGACGGTGCTCGCCGAGATGTATCGAGGCGGTGATAATGACCCGGCGCATATCATCGAGCGTCTGAATCTGGCACAGGTGAGCGACGTGTCGGAGCTTGAGACGGTCGTCGCAACCGTGCTCGCAGCCAATGCACAGTCTGTCGCCGATTATCAGGCCGGCAAGCAGAATGCTTTTCAGTTTCTCATCGGGCAAGTGATGGCGGCGACGAAAGGAAAAGCCAATCCGAAAATAGCAGCGGATTTATTGAAACAAAAACTGGAGATATAGACTGAGACCAGAAACATTCGTTTCTGGTCTTTTTTTACTTTTTTTCGACGATGTGCAGAGCCTTTTGTAGATTCTTGATCCAGTGGATATGAGCGCCCATTTTTTCGAAGCGGCGGAGCCAGGTGAGCTGGCGCTTGGCATAGTGGCGGATTTCGAAATTCAGCTTTTCTTTCATCTCTTCTTTCGTTATCTTGCCTTGGAGCAGGAGGGCGATAGAGCGATACTCCAGACCGAAACTCTCGAGCCTCTTCCAGCTCAAGCCCGCCTCTCTCAGTCTTTTTACTTCGGCGACCATCCCTTTCCTCAGTCTTTTCTCCAGGCGCACCTCGATATTTTTGTGGAGCGTTTCTTTGCTTGGACTCAATCCGATGATGGCGTATTCCTTTTCGTTGACTGTTAACTGTTGATTGCTGACTGCTTGCGGAACTTTCCCCAGGGTCTCGACGATTTCCAAGGCGCGGATCAAGCGCACCTTGTTGTGTTTGTCGATAGTCGCGGCGCGCTGCCTATCTTTCTTCTGTAGTAGCACGAAGAGTTCTGCGGCCGATAATGTACCGAGCTTTTTGCGGAGCGTCGCATCCGGCTTCACCGCTGGGAAAGAGCTGCCTTCGATAAGCGCCTGGACCCAGAAGCCTGTGCCGCCGCAGATGATGGGCACCTTGCCACGCTTGCGGATGTTTGCAATAGCTTTCTTCGCATCGCGGACGAAATGGGTGACGTTGTAAATACGAGCGGGACTGGTGACGTCGATGAGCCAGTGTGGGATCTTTTCTGAATAATAAGCCTCTCCACTCGGTTTTTTAGATCCCAAATCAAGTTTGGGATGCCTCCTATCACGAGGCACTTTTCCTGAGCCGATGTCCATTCCTCGGTACACTTGGCGGCTATCGGCAGAAATGATCTCGCCGCCGTATCTGCGCGCCAACAGAATAGCCAGATCGGATTTTCCCGCAGCCGTCGGCCCGACGATCACGATAGTTTTGAGCGGAGTTTTTTTCATCTGACAGATTCTACGCCGTCCATATTTTGTATCTGCTTGAGGTGTTCTGCGGTCGGGGCGATGGCGAAGGTGGTTTCGAGCGTGGCGCCTTGGATGCGGACGGCGACCTGGCGTTCTCCGGCAGGAATGGCTTTCAGGAGATGAGAGAGCTGTTCGATGATGTGTGCCGGAGCAGCGTTCTTGATGGTGATAATGAGCCGGCCGCTCATATTTTTTTGCGGAGCTGTTTCAGGTACAGCATTTTTAGTGCGCAGAGCGTCGTTTTGGGCGCGCGTCGCCTCGATTCTGGCGAATTGATGCAGGGTGTTCTCCGAAACGCGCTCCAATGCTTCCGCGACGCATTTGAAAGTGCCGTCCTTGTGCGAGACGCGGGCGTCGACGATCACAATCTCGTCCTCGATCCAGGATTCTCCTGTGCGTTCGGCTGTCTTGCCGAATACCAGGAGCTCGACCCGGCCGGTCATATCTTCCAGTCCGACGAAATACATCAGATGCTGATTCTTGGTGATGAGTTTCCGCACATTGGTGATGACGCCGCCGATGCGGACATTCGTGTTGTCCGGTTTCTTCTCCAGATCGCTTATCGGGGTCGTCGTTTTGTTGAAATATTCCTGGTAGTCGCTCACCGGGTGGCCGCTTAGATAGAGACCGAGCAATTCCTTCTCCCAGCCGAGCGTCATTTTCTGGGTTGCGACGGCGGCTGAAGTGAGCTGGATTCGGCTTATCGGCATCGCCATCTCGCCGAAGAGGCTGTTCTGATGGGTGTCCGCGATGGATTTCAGGTTCTTGGCGTGCCGCAGGATATCGTCAATGCTTTCCAGGAGCTGGTTGCGGTCACCGAACCCTTCGAGCGCGCCTACTTTGATCAGGGCTTCCAGGGATTTCTTGTTGAGGTCTTTGGCGGTCACGCGTTCGATGAATTGTTCGAGCGTCGCATACGGACCTCCGCGTTTGCGCTCCTCGACGATTTCCTCGGCGATGAGGTGTCCGACGTTCTTGATAGCGTTCAATCCGAAACGGATGCGTTCGATGCCATTGTCGATGATGACCGCGAATTCTCCGAAACTCTCGTTGATGTGCGGCGGCATCACCTCGATGCCCATTTCGCGGGCCTCGCGGACTTCGATGGCGATGCGATCGATATTGTCCTGGTCGGAGGTGAGGAGGGCGGCCATAAACTCGGCCGGATAGTGCGCCTTGAGATAAGCGGTCTGATAGCCGATGAGAGCGTAGCAGGCGGCGTGCGAACGGTTGAAGCCGTAGCCTGCGAACGGTTCGATGAATGAGAAGACTTTTTCACCGATATTCTTCCCGACGCCGGTCTTGACGCAGCCGTCGATGAATTTTTCCCGCTGTTCAGCGACCAGTTCCTTGATTTTCTTGCCGACGGCCTTGCGGAGCACATCGGCTTCGCCCAATGAGAATCCGGCGAGATCGCGCGCGATCTGCATCAGCTGCTCCTGGTACACGGCGACGCCGTAGGTATTCTGGAGGATCGGTTCGAGGATCGGGTGGAGATACTTGATCTTTTTCGCCCCGTGTTTGCCGCTGATGAAATCGGGGATGTACTCCATCGGCCCCGGACGGTAGAGGGCGACCATCGCGATGATATCCTCGAAGACGGTCGGCTTCAGCTGTTTCAGATAGCGTTTCATACCGGAGCTTTCCAGCTGGAAGACGCCGGTCGTGCGTGCTTCTTGCAGGAGCTTGAACGTCAGCTCGTCATCTAAGGGAATCTTCTCGATATCGATTTCGGTATGCTTGGTTTTGCGGACGATACGCAGGGTGTTCTGGATGATGGTGAGGTTCTTGAGTCCCAGGAAGTCCATTTTGAGCAGACCGATCTTTTCGACGGCGTTGGATTTGGTCGAGGCGGCGTACTGGGTCACGACGCCCTCGCGGCTGCCTGAGACTCGCTGGAGCGGCGTATATTCGGTGACCGGGTCCTTGGTGATGACGACGCCGCAGGCGTGCATCGAGGCGTGGCGGACGAGTCCCTCGACTTTCATCGCGGCATCGATCAGTTTCTGCGTGTCGGGGCTTGAAGCATACCACCGCTTGAATTCCGGGACTTCCTCGAGCGCCTTCGTGATCGACGTGAACATCGGGATCATCTTGGATGTCTTGTCGCAGAGATCATAGGGGAATCCCAGCGCCCGCCCGACATCGCGGATGGCGGCGCGCGCCGCCATCGTCCCGAACGTGATGATCTGCGCGACGTGGTCGTTGCCGTATTTTTCCCGGACATAGTTCAGCACGTCATCGCGGCGGTCATCGGCGAAATCCATATCGACGTCCGGCATCGAGATACGCTCCGGATTCAGGAAGCGTTCGAACAGCAGGTTGTATTTGATAGGATCAAGATCGGTGATGCCAGTCAGGTAAGCGACCAGGCTGCCAGCGGCCGAACCGCGTCCGGGGCCGACGACCACGCCGTTGTTCTTCGCCCAATTGACGAAGTCCTGCACGATGAGGAAGTAATGCGCGAAGCCGGTTTTTTCGATGACGGAGAGCTCATAATCCATCCGCGTCCGATATTCTTCCGTGATGTCAGCATCGCCGTAGCGCTTCTTCAATCCCAACTCGCAGAGTTCGCGCAAGTAGCCGTCCGATGTCTTGCCCTCAGGCAGGGGGAATTCCGGCAGGTGGTTCTCGCCCATCGGGATCTTGAAATGACACGCCTCGGCGATCTTCCCCGTATTCTCGATCGCTTCCTGGACATCCTTGAAAATCTCGGCCATCTCTTCTCCCGAGCGGAGCGAGAGGTCGAGCGCCATCATGCTGAAGCGTTCTTTGTCGGTGACTTTCTTGTTATCGCGGATGCAGAGGAGAATGTCCTGGATTTCGGCGTGCTCGCGTTTCACGTAGTGCACGTCGGACGCGGCGACGAGCGGGATGCCGGTTTCGCGGCTGAGCTGGATGAGTCCCTGGTTGGCGATCATCTGGTTCTCATAGTCGACGTTGGGACCGAGCTCGAGATAGAAATTGCCTTGGCCGAAAATATCCTGATACTCGAGCGCCACCGCCTTGGCGCGCTCATAGTTGCCATAGATGATTTCTGCCGGGATCTCTCCCGAGAGGGAACCGGAGAGCGCGATGAGCCCCTCGTGATACTGCCTGAGGAGATGCTTGTCCGCCCGCGCCTTGTAGTAGAAGCCGTCGAGCTGGGCGATCGAGATGATCTTCATCAGATTCTTGTAGCCGAGCTCGTTTTTCACGAGGAGGACGAGCTGGCTGCGGCGGCGGTCTTCGGCAGTATTGTTCTTGCTCCTGAGATCCTTGCAGACGAAGATTTCCGCGCCGATGATCGGGTTGATGCCGTAGTCTTTCGCTTTGCTCTGGAATTCCACGGCGCCGTAGAGGGCGGATGTATCGGTGAGCGCGAGCGAGGTCATTCCGTATTCTTTCGCCTGCGCCAACAGCTCCTCGATCTTCGGCAGCGCCGTGAGGAGGCTATAGTGCGAGTGGACGTGTAAATGCGTGAAACGCATATAAGTAAAAATTTAAATATCAAAAATCAAAATTACAATGCAAAATTCAAAATGAAAACGGATTTGGAAGATTTTCCATTTTGATTTTTTATTTTTGCATTTCGTCAAAATAAAAACCAGCCTTGTAAAAAACTGGTACCGTAAAATTAGAAAATATGTATCTCATAGCGATATGTTCCCTCATAGCCCGGAATACTCCTAGGGTTTTGCAGGGAAAGTTACTGCAGTGCCAGTTTACCCCGTGAGATAACTTTAGTAAAGTAGCCAGATTTCATCTTGTAATTACCTCTGCCAGTACCCGTGAATCACCCGTGTACTTTCTCATGGGGTATAGCATTTTTTCAGGATAAAAAAAGCCCGCTCGCAGCCGAAGCTTTGAGCGGGGATTTGACGGTGAAGATGCCTTACATCCAGCCGTTGAGACGATGGTGAATCCTGGTCAACATCTCATAGAAGAGCCAGACGTTCGGTCCGCGGGTCCATCGTTGGACAGAATGCGGATCGAACCACTTTTCATTCGCATCCATCATATAGTCGATAGCGATAGGAGACCGGGGGAAAATTTTCCGGGCGATGAAGAAACAGCGCTGGATATGTTCCGGATGAGCCGCTAGCAGCGGTTTGGTGAGACTGCGTTTTTCTGCGATTTCCCTGACTTCGAGGAGCATCCCGCGAGTTCCGAGATAGTCTTCGGGCGGGGGCCAGATAACGACCAGCGCGTCCCGATGCTGTTCGTACCATTCGGGATTGTGCAGGTACATCGCGTAGAGCACTTCCCATTGGCCGATGACCGGGCGTATCGAGGCATCTGGTTTGGAGACGTTGCCAAGTTTGAATTCGGCAAGTTCGATGCAGCGCAGGCCAAGCATCATATTCGGACAACCAGGATCGAATTTTTGTGACTTCAGCCATTCGAATGTAGTGATGTCATCTATGAAGTGATCAAGAGCTGTACAGACGATTGCTCCTACACCCCTGTCAGAAAACGTGTTGCGACCGAATGCTTGCGGAGTGATGTAATCAGCTTCATATCCGTAAGCGTGGGGTCTGCGCCAGATAGGCTCCGGGAGAAACAGATGATTGATGATGCTGAGCCTTAAGAGATTGAGGAATTGCTTCACGGTGATGCCTCCTTTTCCTTTGAATGAGAAGATCTGGGTTGAAAATATGGATTGTTAACGAACCTTATATTATACTCCATTTTCGCCATTTTGTCAAAGCGAACAGGGTGAATTGGCTGGAGGAGGAAGCGAACGGTATCTGAGGTATAATGACGCTATGCAAGAAACGACATTCGAGAAAGAGCTGAGTCTCGCTGGAAATGATGGGCAGGCGCCCGTGTTCGTCATCGGCGTCGATGAGGCGGGGCGGGGACCGCTCGCCGGGCCGGTGGTGGCCGCCGCAGTCTGGTACAAGCAGGCTGATTTCACGATTCCGGAAAATCTGGCGAAGGATTTCGCACTCATCCGCGATTCGAAGAAACTCTCCGAGAAGCAGCGGGAGAAGATGTTTGACGTGATTCAGGAGCATTTTTCCGTCGGCGTCGGTATCGTCAATGCGGAGACGATCGATCGGGTGAATATCCTGCAGGCGACATTCCTCGCTATGCGATCCGCAATTTCAGAATTACGGAGAATTATGAATCAGGAATCAGGAATTATGAAAGAAAATGCGATGTATCTTCTGGTTGATGGGAATCAGGAAATACCAAACTGTTCGTATGCCCAGGAAGCGGTCATTTCGGGGGATGGCATAGTGAAGTCCATCGCGGCCGCCTCCATCATCGCCAAAGTCGCCCGCGATCGGATCATCGAAGCCTATGACACGGAGTATCCTGGTTATGGTTTCGCCAAGCACAAGGGCTATGGAACGAAGCTGCATATGGATGCGCTCCGGCATCTCGGCCCCTGTCCGATCCATAGGATGTCATTCAAGCCGGTACTGCTCGCTCTGCCGGAAAACGTGAATAAGCGGTTTGCGAATGTCCTGAAGCAGAAGAAGCGGTAAATGCTCTTTATAAGCATGCCCCCGACAGCCAACAACCTTTCCGAGAGACACTCGTCCGTCCAGCGACGGACTCGTTTCTGAAACTTTCGCGATCCGTCGAAGCGCCGGAACCCTGCCTACCGGCAGGCAGGCGTGCTCGCGAAACTTTCAAGCCTCTCTGGAAAGATTTTGGCTGCAGGGGCGCGCGTATGTCACAGCATTATTCCGCGAGTCTTGCCAAAAGCGGCTGGGGATGTTACATTGAGAACGTTAATAATTTTCTACCGATATGGCCAATCCCAAGCAACGACATACCCGACATCGCCGCGATCGCGCCCGCAAGCAGTACGATGCCGTCCTCGTGAATACTCAGGAGTGTCCCAAGTGCCAGGCGCGTATGCTCTCGCACCGCGTCTGCCCGAAGTGCGGCACCTACAAGGGGAGAGAGATGATCGATACCGCTCCGAAGCTCAAGGCGGAGAAAGTGAAAAAATCCGCCTAAGATACGGATGCTTGGAAGTAGGCAGGCCCGTACCTCGTTCAACAGATTCCGCAGCCTCTTTCGGAAATTTCAAAACAAAAATGGCAAATCGGCACCTCCAAAGATCAGTCGCGATGCAGTCCCTCTTCGAGTGGGACTTTCAGGGCAAGCACGATGAGAACGCGCGCGAGGTTTTGAGGCGCAATATCCTCGAATTCGCTCCCGGTATGGATGAGACCGTATTCGCCGAGCACCTGATGGAAGGGACGCTTCGCGAACGCCCGACCATCGACAAGCTGATCGAGAAGTGCGCGCCGGAGTGGCCGCTCGAGCAGGTGACGGTGATCGATCGGAATATCCTGCGTCTCGGTATCTATGAGCTGATGTTCGGGAATTACGACGAAGTGCCCCCGAAAGTCGCGATCAACGAGGCAATCGAGCTTGCCAAGACCTTCGGCAGCGACTCGAGCCCGCGTTTCATAAATGGCGTCCTCGGGACGATCTATCGCGAGATGGGCGAGCCGATGAAGGACGATATCTCCGAAAATCACAAGCGCAATCTGGCGGAAGCGGAAAAGCAGGCGACCAAAGCCAAAGAAAAATCGGTCGGAAAAAAAGCGCCAGCGAAGAAAGCGGTAAAAACTTCCGTCAAAAAGAAAGCCTGATACCCAAGCGCGCTCCAGCGCTTTTTTCTTAAAGAATA
>MFRV01000026.1 GCA_001784695.1 Candidatus Moranbacteria bacterium RIFCSPHIGHO2_01_FULL_54_31
GTAATGTTTCAATACCTTTGCATCACCTGTATACTCAGGTGTTTAACATGCAAAGCTATGGCATATACGATGAATCCGCATATCCCCAAGGTACGGCGGCAAGCGGTCAAGATGCTCCGTGAAGGGAAAAGCAGTCGGGAAGTAGCCCGTTACTTCGGCTACGATCAGTCTTCGATCATACGTTGGGAGAAGAAGGCCCGGCATCTCAATGCCGGACCGATCCCTACGGAGAGCTCCCGTCCGAAGAGGAGTCCCCTGGCTTTGCCGGAGGGAGTTGTCCGGAAGATCATCGAGAAACGTCTGGAGCGGAACCGGTGCGGACAGGTCGTGCATCAGGAGCTCTTGCGGGCAGGGGTGACCGTTTCTCTTTCTTCGGTCCAGCGCACTCTGGATCGCTGCGGTCTCACGAAGAAACGCTCTCCCTGGAAGAGGCCTCATGACTACACGCCTCGACCGGATGCGGCTTTTCCTGGAGCTTTCGTGGAGGTGGACACCGTGCATCTGATGAGTCCTCTCGGTGCGCGCACCTACGTCTACACCCTCATCGATGTGCATTCGCGCTTCGCGTATGCCGAGGTGACGGAGAAGATCGGAGCGAAAGAAAGCGCTGGCTTCCTCAGCAGAGCGCAGGCGCGTGCGCCCTTCCCTTTTGTCATGGTACAGACGGACAACGGATCGGAGTTCTCCATCGGATTCACGCATTCGTTGAAAAGGTACGGGATGAGGCATCGGCATTCCAGGGTGAGGCGTTCCAATGATCAGGCGCACGTAGAGAGGTTCAATCGTACCTTGCAGGAAGAATGCCTGGATCATGTCTCTCATGGAGTCAGCTCATTCAAACGAGCCTTAAAGAAGTATCTCCCATACTACAACGAAGAGAGGATGCACATGGGGATTGATTACCAGACGCCCCTTCAGGTGATGCAAAGGTATTGACGAGGAAACGGCTCACCCAGAATAAGATCGAAACTGCATAAAATCGGCTGCCAGAAACAAAAAACGCCCCGGAATGGGGCTGGATTTCAGTGCCTTATTTCATCACTGTTTTGCGCTCGAAAAAATACAGGTACGCGGCGTAGATGAGGATACCGAACTTGATCACATACAGCGGAAACCAGATCGACGTATGGCACGCGTCCCATACATACCAGGCGATGAGGGCGAGCAGCGTGAGGACGAGTTCGAAGCCCCACTGGATCTTGGTCGTCCGCTCGAAATCGTAGGTGAGATTGAAGAGAAGCAGGGCGATATACGCCAGGAGGAGAAACACCCAGATTTCTGCCGGCAAACTCAGGCAACGGACACTCTGCCCTGAAGTACCGACTGCTGTTTCATTGATGACCACCATCGCCGCCTGATCATCGATGCGCGGACCCTTGATCTCTGAAATCTTCAGCACTTTTGTCGGGATGGGAGACGCGGCGCTCTGCTCGGCGTTCACGGACGGCGCGCTCTGCCCCGAGATGTTCAGCAGGGTATCCGAATTGACGCGCGTGATGACTGAGAGGGACAAGATATCGATGATCAAGAATAGGCCCAAAAGCACCACGACGAGATTGTTTCTCAGACTCTTGAAAATTTTTTCGCTCAATTCTTGCATAGCCTTGTGTTACTTTACTTGCTCGGCGATCACGATAAGCCGTTTCAGTGTCGTCCCGGCCGGCCAGCAGGTCATAAGCGTCAGCGTCTGCTTCTCCGGGCTGCCCTCGAGATACTCGACGCTCTCCGGCGCGACGGTTTTCTTCTCGGAGACCCGGTAGACGAACTTCTGCTTCTTATAAAAGAGGTATATCTCGTCGCCTGGCACCAGCTTGTTTATCAGATAGAACAGCGCATTGTAGCGATTCGCCTCATAAAAGTCAACCCCCGAGTGGGAAAAGATGAAGACATTGCCAGGTTCGCCGGGATAGCTTGTTCCCTTGGCCTGAGCCACTCCCTCCGCCAAAGCTCTCTGATACACCCTTGAATCCTGCCAATCCACATCGGGGATCACCCTGGCATTGGCGGCGATCTTCGGTATCACGATGCCGAAATCCTCATCGACCGGATATATCACCCCGTTTGCCGCCCGCTTGTCATCCGGCGCGTTCTGCTTGGCTTCCTCGGCCGTCAGGACAGCGGCATCCTGGTGCTTCGGCAGCAGCTGATACTTCGCCTCTTCCCTGAAAACCGGATAGAAGGTCAGGAAAACAATGAAGGCAGATACCGCCACCAGGGCAATACCTGCCTTCTCTGCCCAATACAGATAGTTATCCTTACTGGAGAGGTTCATTGTGCTTTCTTTGGTAACCTCCGTAACCGTAGTACCCGAGAGCGAGCACTATGAGAGCGATCAGAGCTGACCACCAAGGATGGTTCTGAATCCAATTGAGGAAGCCTCCTGCGGCAGCTCCTACCGCTTCAGTCGCTTCGCCCAAAACAGATCCTCCGGCAGGCTGAGTTCCCGCATTCTCTTCATTCGTGGTTTCCGCCCCCTGCACTCCGCCGGTAGCCGCACCCTCCGCACCGGTCACCGCGATGGCGCCGGTCGGTGCCGTACCTGGGATAGTCACCGTCTTGGTTTTGTTGTGTGTCACGGTATTCGTATCCACGTGCACATCCTTGTCACCGACGAAACCGGATCCGTTGCCATAGACATCAACAGCGCGCAGAGCATAGAAGGAATCATTGCTGCAACCCGGCGCCGCTTCAACGAAGCTGCCGCTCGCATCCGAACCGATCGCGAGCTCATCGACTTTGGTCGAGGCATCGGCGGTAAAGCTTGTAGAGAGCGAGCGGTACAGCTCAACTTTCACCGTCTTACCGGCATCAGCAGCCGTGGTGAAAGTGATCGTATTCTGGCACGAAGCATCATTCCGATCATAATTGTACGGCGTCCCCGGAACAGTGCTGACGAGCTTGACATTCACATGGTTGCTTTCTGCCGTTTCGCTCGCACCGCTTGTCGTCACGGCTTTGACATAAAACTCATAGTCTCCATCAGCAGGGATCACCGTCGCACTAACTTGGCAGTCACCGGAGTTTCCGCCGGCAGAAAGCGCGTGCGTCTCAAATGCAGCTCCGTCGCCTGCCTTCCAACACTCTATCGTGATATCACGAGCAGGATCCTCGATATCGAGCGTCACGAAGCCGATCTTGAAATCCGGGCTGCTCACCACCGCTTGCGGCGTCTCGATCTGCACCGAGAGACTGGCAGCGCTGGCCGTCTGGCCGTATAGCAGTGCGGAGCCTGCAAGGATAGCCGCAAGGAAGAATTTCATCATAGTCTGCGTCGTTGATGCTGATTGAGTGAGGAGCTGCTTGCGGCGCCTGCTTTTGCTCAGAACGATGAGTCCGATACCGCCCAAGAGGAGCGCGAGCGCCAGGGCCAGGAAGCCTGTATTGGCTCCCGTCATCGGCAAGGTCGTCGCTGCGCCGAGCACGTATTCCGTCTTCTTCTTTGTCTTCTCTACGAGCTTATGCTCATCATCCTGCGGTACGAGCACCGTATCAGGCGTATCCACGATGGCTACTTCTACGTTCGTACCGACAAACGGAGTAGGATCATTGGCGAGCACCGGATCGTTCGTTCCCGATGTTCCCCTGGCATAGGCGAGATCTTTGTAGTCGCCCGAATCCTGGGTGTCGGAAATTTTCGTGTCATAAGCGAGCTCGATCGACTGACCATCGGCCATATCGCCCAAGTCCCACACGCCTGGTGAGGCATATTCGTGGAAAAAAGGCGCTCCCGTACCGGAGCCAGGGACATAGATGAATCCGGCTGGCGGGAGGTCAGTGACGTGGACGCCGTGCACGCTGTTGTGATGCGCTGTCACTTTGATATGGTATCTGACCGTATTGCCAGGGTGTTCCGTCGCTCCGCTGTCATTCCACTTTTCGATACTTAGGGTCGGAGTGCGCATATTGCCGATCAGGCAGGTTTCATTGTCTCCAGATGTGATATCTACACCGCTCAAAACATGGTCGAGGCTCACAAAGGAGCGTCCATTGCCCTCAACTGCTGGGCCTTCGCAGCGATTCTCCCGTTGTACCCATCCTTCCTGATTCACTTCCTGGACACTGTAATTGTCAGAGAGCAGTCCGGTAAAGCTGTACGCGCCGTTCTCATCCGTTACGGTCTTCGGCTCATTGGCATCCCACGATCCGTTGTGGTTGAGGTCGAGATAGATGGTCCAGCCGGCAAGCCCGGTTTCCTGGCAGACTACCGGTCCGTCATTCTCAGCGACGGAACTGTCTACTTCACCATCCTGCTTGCCATTTCCATCGCAGTCATTGTACTTGATACCCGTGATCGTTCCCGGATGGAAGTTCGCGAAGTCATACTTCCCATCGAAACCGGAACCGACAGTGAACCAATGGCAGGCTGATGTAGGCGCCGTCTGCGTCCAATTTGATTGCTGGACTTCGCAGAGAGTGTAGTTGCCGGCCGTGAGGTTCGCAAAGTCGTACAACCCTCCATTGGAAGTGACATCAGTCACGACGTCGCTCAGTGCGTATACGTTCACCGTGAGGGATCCGCTATTATTCGGCTTGTAGATGTCGCTTATGAGAGCGCTGTGCGTGAGGTTATCACCGGTGAAGATCTTGCTGTAGATATGGCCTGTATTGCAGGCGCCCCAATCAGTCGCCGCTCCGTCAATCTGGAGATCAAGCAGCGTTTCGCCGTAGGATTCGTAATTGTTGACCAGCGTGTGCCATGGTGTCCCCAGTCTCGTCGAACACTCGGCATCCGCAGTGATCGAATCGCCCGCATCGAACGTTCCCTCTGCTGTGACAAGATAGGATTTCCCTGAAGCGAAGGTGCCGAGATTGACAGGCGTATCACTCGCTGAATTGACACTCTCGGTCTTGACGAGAGTAGATTTTCCGAGAACGATGGTCCAGTTATCGAGGCCAGAATCTTCCGCGGTATTCCCATCGCCGTTTGAGTCTTCGAACTTCTCGCCGGACACCTTGCCAAGCTGGAAGTTTCCGAAGTTATTGTCTCCGCTCGTCTGCCCAGGCGTCACAACGACATCGTGACAATTATGAATCTGGTTTTGCGGAAAGGTTTGTGTCCAACCGGTCTGCTGCGCTTCACAGACACGATAGGTGCCCGGAGCGAGGTTCGGGAAACTATAGCTTCCATCCCCTGTGGTTGTCGTCGATATCCCATCGTTGTTCACGCCGTCCTTATTGGTATCGATGAAGATTGTCCAGTCTGCAAGCTTGGGTTCTTCACCATTCTGACTACCATTGCCATTGAGATCGTTCCACTTGAAGCCCGTGATAGTCCCGGTCTTGAGCACATTCCACGCCACGCAATGATAGGTCTGGCCGTTCTGCGGAGTATTGAGCCACTCTTCGTTGTCATAATTCACGACATCATTGCTGCAATAGAGTTCGGCTGTCACATTGTCCACGTTCGTGTTTCCGTGTGTGGTGTACGTGAACGGCAGATAGCCGTCTTGCAGCACCTCACGGATCTTGAGCCGTCCGCCAGTCGGATTGGCGATTGATACAGACGCAGTTCCATCACTGACGGTCGGACCGAACGTAGTCCATCCGCTACCAGCTTCACCGACATACGCATCGCCGGGATTGGAAACCGCATCATATCCCCACTGGAACTTCCAGCCTGGCACCAGATGGCACGAGGGGTGCGTAGCGACATAATTCGCAGCGGTCGTCGCAGCGATATCGGCTCCGCCATTTCTATTGGGCAGATCGGATTCATTGTCGCAGACGATCTTGGAAGCGATTACCGTGACCGGAGGCTTGTCATTGTTCGTGATGGTACAGGTTGCGACGCCCCCTGCCGGCACCACGACTTGGGCGCAGCTATTCGACTGATTGTACTGGTATGTCGTGTCGTACCCGGCATCCGCTACTTCGGTGACGTTATACGTACCGGCCAATACCGGCATCTCATTCGTGCCATCAGCTTCGAACGGAGTCGCGGATCCGCCATCCACATGAAAAGAGAAGTCTTGATTGGTCTTGGTTCCTCCGTTGTCGTTGATGAGATTCTTCACCACTCTGAGCGTTCCCTTTTTCTTGGCATTGAAAGCGACGCAGTAATAAGTCGAACCGGCTTGGATATTCTGGATCCATTCCCAGTTGTCATAGTTCGCGACATCATCAGCACAATAGATTTCAGCGCTCACATCAGAACCGTTACTGAACGGTACATAGGTATCATCCGGGAAAACCTCGCGGACTTCCACTTTCTGCCCGAGAACGTTCGGCGGAAGCGTTACTTGACTCGAGAAAGTCTGCCATGGGGACCCGAGAGAAGAGGTATCAGTCTGAAATGACCCAAATGAGCCGCCGTTCACAGACCACTGGAAATTCCAGTTTTCTTGGATATGACAGTGTCCGTTGCTATTAGCAACGAAAGTGCTCGCAGTCGTCGCGGTGATATCTGCTCCTCCGTTCATATTCGGGAGGTACGATTCATCGTCACACATCACTTTTTGTGCCGAAACAATCGCCGGCTTGTACTGGTTCAAAACGACGAGCGTTCTGTTCGGTCGGCTGGAACTCAGCACCAGGTGTCCGTCAACATTCTGATTGCGCGACCCGTCATCGGCCTGGTTTCCATCAAACAGGTTTCCATCATACGGGAACAGGTCGTTTATCGTATTCACCTTGACCGTAAACTGATCGTTGTATTTCGGATTTTCCCAACCGGGCACGTTGATAGTCTCTTGTCCGTAGTAATACCCGCCTAATTTGAGATTGTCATACGTTACGCACTGGGCATCGTTGCGAGCGGCACCTTTCAGAATCTGCGTGTTCAGCGACAGCCCGGTAGTGAAAGTCGATGTCGGCAACACTCCTGCAGGAGCTCCTTGAGATGTCACGGGAGCAGGAGTGAATCCGGATATGGTGAATTGCGATCCCGGAAGCGCTGAACCGTCAACTACATTGCCTGATGGATCTACTATCAATTTGCAAACCGTCACGGAACCGACTTGATAATTTCCGAATCTGACCTGGATGTCTTGTCCCGCGGACACCACGGCATCCTGGCAATTTGTTCCGCCTGCCAGTGACGACTGCCATCCGGCTTTCGGCACTTCGCAGATCGAGTATGTCCCGGGAGTTATGCCGGCGAATGAATAGGCTCCTCCGGATACGGTCGTTGTCGATTGGTCGTTCCCGTCCTTTGTCTCGTTCCCATTTTCGTCGATAAAGATAGTCCAACCGGAAAGTCCGCCTTCGTCCGAATTTTTCACTCCGTTCCAGTTCTTATCTTCGAATTTGATTCCGGAAATCGAACCTTCTTGAACACACTCGTATGTTTTGAGCGTCAGCGAGCCGCTATTATCGTTCATTCCGGATTGATTCTGCCACGGCGTCACGAACCAGTTGCTATAGCGGTCGCCGATGACGAACTGCGCGTTATATGAGGTGCTCGGGGTGTAGGCTTCATTATAGATATGAGTATCGGTCTGAGTCCCCCAATCAATGACTCCTACACCGCTTCCTAGATCACCGAGGAGGGCGTGTGCGGCATAGTCGTTGCCCGTCCCATGAATGCCGTATTGGCTCGCTACTACGCCATTCACTTTGGTATATGCAGCATCAGACTCATAACCAGGAGCAGAAGTCGGAATGAACGTTCCGGAAGCTTCGAAGAGATAGGTTGTGCCGGACGTCACCGGGACAGTGATACCATTTGTATCTGTGGAACTGACAAAATCAGTACCGACGAGCCTCTTCACCGGCTTGTCGACCGGACAGCTATTCGGACCATCATAGATGGGGATAAGCTGGCAGGTCGCCGTGCAGAAATTCGATCCCGGAGTTACGCCCACCGCGCCATCGCACTGCTCGCTTGTCTGATTAACGATGCCATCGCCGCAGACCGGATTCTTGGTATTGGCATACGTACAGGTAATATTTTCACCGGGAGCGAGAGTAATGTCTATGGTCGCATCCGTAGTAGTCGCCAGTAACTGGAGATTGGAGGTACAGACAACATCCTTGAGTGCCCAGCCAGCTGTAGGATTCTCCGTGATGGAGTATGCCCCCGGCAAAAGCCCGCTCATAGTCTTCGAGTTGGAAAGCGTCACATCCGCATCATCATCGAGCGAGAAACTGTCGAATGGTGCCGTTCCCGTAAATGAGAAGTCTTGCACATCATCCGGTTGTGCGTCTTTTACGATAGTGATCGATCCTTTGTTCTGCGCATTGATGAACGTACAAGAGACGACGTCACCGCTGGCGATTTCTATTCCGAAGACGCGATTATTAACCAGATCCTGTGTTCCGTGATCAGCTGCTCCTGTACATACCGCGGACAGCAGACCATAACCGCCCTGCGCCGTTTCGGTGACGCTGTAATTCGAACCAGCTGCCAGCGTGACTGCCGGAGTCTTTCCGTCGGCATCCGTCACCTGGCCAGTCTGACCGCCAATATCAAATGTCCAGCCGGAAGCGGTCGTCTGATCGCCGGTCGTCTGCAAATCGCCATCCGCGTCTATTTTCTTGGTTACCGTCACTGTCCTTCCGCAGGTTTGCTCGGCGAATGTCGCTAGCTGTGCGGCCAGATTGTCGAAATTGGTGGTGATGACGTCAGAGGTAAGTACGTTGCCTGTGTTCGTGTTTGGTCCTGAGATGGCTTGCAGGCGGGAGAGTGACGGGGTACCGATGCCCAGTGCCAATATGCGTGTGCCGGCAGATTTGGCGTTGTTGGTCGCTACGACAGCCGGCGGCAGGTGAAAGGTATAACCGGCTTCACTAATCGGTCCGGAGGCACCGGCAGAGCTGGCGGTCGGGTCGCCATCGGTGGCGAGGATCATAAGGCCAGGAATGCCCGCGCGATTGGGGAAAGTGCCTGCGGCGGTATTCAAACCAGCTTCCCAGTTTGTGTACTCGCCGGTCGGGTTGGCTGGCAAGCTGTTAATGGCATTATTGACAAGCGTAGTGTTGGCTGTAAACGATTGTGCCACACTGGCGCTATTACCGAAAATGGTCACCGAGAACTGCGTGGGCGTACCAGCCAAAGCACCGGTAAAGGCCGTCAAAGCGTTCTTCATCTGCGTGCGCTGCGCGGTAGTCACGCTCTGCGAGTTGTCCATCACCAGCGCGATGTCGAGCCCGCAAGCCTGGGGGGGGAGAGACGGATTCGGAGTCACCTGATACGCAGCGACAGTCACGGTATTCGCCGCACAGCTATTGTTGTTATTATTGCTTTCGGCGATATTGTTGTTCGGATCGACGGAGCAAATGCCTTGGTTCCTCGGATTCACCAGGGATCCTGCGGCTGTCGGAGTGACCGGGATCGTCACGACGATAGTGCCACTCGCAGGAATATTCAGAGTGCCACTCGCAGTACAATTGAGATTGCTGTTCACTAAGGTGCATCCGAAATTATTTGTCGTTTCAACCGGACTTCCATAAGTAGCGCCGCTTGTCGGGAGCTGATCCGTAAGGACAGTACTTCCATTCCCAAATGTAGCCGTAGCCGTACCGCTGTTGGTAATAGTCAAAACCCAGTTGAACGGGGTGCCTACAACCGTATTCCCGCCAACGCTGTTCGTTTTGGTAACCGTCAGATCTTGCGGCGGCACCGTGTAATACACTTTCACTTGAACCTGATCCAGAGAAGCCGTGGTATTAGGATCGCTATTGGCATCAACTCTTACTTTAAAAGTGGCGTCTGCAAAATCTGCGGAAGTCCAAGTTTTCCCCCACTTGTCAGCAGCGCCGCCCAATGTTTGGGTAGTATCAGAGCCGGAAAGATTGGCTGTTTTTGGAGAAGTGTAGGTGTCAGGATTACTGTTTGATGTATTCCATAGTGAAACATCAAGATCCCTACCTGTCGTTTTTCCTTCAACTAATACTTCAATGCCGTCCACGGTCGCGCCGGCTGGGACAGTAATGTCTGGAAATCCATATTCCGCCCAATCATCCTGACCATTAAAAGTCGCGTAATTATTATCAGAAACCCAACCATTGTCAGGAGTGCCCACTCCACTTGCAGCAACAGAAATAGTTTGATTAGCTACGACAACGAAAATAGTGAAGTGATCCAGATCGCTCACAGTGACTGAATCGGTTTTCTCTTCCACTTTTTTCTCATCGACGGCTTTGAGCTCATCTTTGGTCACATCGCTTGCAACCACTTCATCGGCGCTCTGTTCGATATATTTCACTTCCGCTCCGGCCACATCCGACTTGGGGAGCGAGAGATCATATTTGAAATCCCCATTGTCCATCCCCTCGGTCTTGATGTCGTATGCATATTCAGTCGCTGCGACCACGCCGTCGGGAAGTGTAATATCAGATGCGTGAATCCGTTCTATAGTCAGCGGAGCGCGCTTGGATTCGTCTTTCGGGAGACACGTAAAAGTCACCTTGACGTCTTTGTCCAGGGGAAATGTGTAGGTGACTCCGAGAGCCACTTTGTCCTTTGTTTCAGCCTTATTTTTATCTTCGTTGACTGTCCAGTCATCGGCGGAACTATCCTTGATAGCATCGTCCTTGCCAAGGCATACTTGCCCGCTCAGATCGTCCGTTGGCGCGACAGTCGGTTCTGTAGTATCCGTAGTCGCAGGTACGGTCGCTTCTTCGGGGGTGGGAGTGGTTTCAGTTGCTGGCTCAGTTACTGTCGGTGCGATCTCTTCTGTCGCAGGAGCAACTTCAGGCACTACCGCTGGAGCCGGCTCCTCTTTCGCTACTTCTTCCTTGGGAGGCGTCACTTCTTCGGCGGGGGTTGTTTTGTCTTCTTCTTTTACAACAGGCGGATCAGCAGGGGCATCCGATGTCACCTGCGCATCAGGTGCGGTATCCGCCGCGGTAGCGATATTCCACACGCCAGCCGTCCCGACCGGCTGCATCACCATCGCGAAAATCACCAACGAATTGAACAGCTTCTGCAAAAACCTGTACACGTCCCGGCGCAACCCCTTGCGAAACACCCTCATATAAGTAGTGCTAAAGATAATAATCAAATAGATGTCTGATCCGAATGGTTCCTAAAAAGTCTCACCCCCGTACAGTCTTGATTTTTTCTTTGTTTAAGCCCTACGCGTAAAACCCGGGCATTTAACACTCTCTTCGCTTTCAGCCTATTCCTATGCCATTTTTATGTCAAGTGCGCAAGTGTATGAATGTTATTTTCTGACAATAAAATCGAAATGAACAAAAAGACAAGGTGTACGCCTTGTCTTCTCTATTGCTTCAAATTGAGCTTCTGTAGAGCTGTTATATCCTCATATGATGATGAGGCCGAGCCAAGATAGGCGGCTGGCTCTCCTGTAGAGCCGCAGCTATAGCGGTATGCTTGTCCCTGATCGCGATTGCCAGTGACTGGCCGGCTTTGAACAGCATAGCGGCCGATGGAGCGATCAGCGAGAACAGTATGAGCACCACGAAAACTGGGAAACTTTTCTCCAATCCGGCCATTCCCCCGCTCGGCACCGCTGCTACCGGAATATTTTTCTGTACTGTCGGTTCTGAGGCAGGCTGTGATTCGATAGGCAGCGCATTGGCGGTATCTGCGGGTACACTCGCAGGCAAGGCTTGCGTCTCGACTCCCTTGATGGCAGCCGGCGCTTTCTGTACCGCGGGCGGAACGGCTGCAGGATGATCGACTGCTCCATAGAGCGGCGTGCCGAACAATTCCACGGTGACTATGGATTCTTGTCCATCGATTTTTCCTTTCACGACGGCGACGCCGATTTCCTGGTAACGGCCGTTCAGAATATTGTCGCGGTGGCTGGAGCTATTCATCCAGGCGCTGTGCTGTTCCTTGGCGCTCGTGAAATTGATAGCCAGATTCTCACCGGCCGCCTTGTACTGATAGCCTTCTTTCTTGATCCAATACCACGGATCGACGCCTGTGGGCGAGGTATGGGCGAAATAGTCGTTTTTCAGCATATCGTTCGCCTTCGCCTGGGCCGCTTCGGTAAGCGCTCTATTGGCTGAAAGAGGCGTCAAGCCCGCCTTTTCCCGCGAAGTATTGGCAAGCGCGATGACATCGCCGGGACTGATGCCGCTCGCTACAGCCGTCAAAACGAAGAGAAAAGAAGACAAAAAGCCGATCACGAGGAGGTGCGTGGTCAGAGCAACACTATTTTGTATGATGTTTTTGTTCTTTTTCGGCATATCTAAAGCAAAATTTCGGACAAAAAAGAAAACGGGTTTACCCCGTTGTTTTCTCTTGAAACTACTGGGGCGACACCCGTTTCGCTTATCTTGGCTTTTTCAAGCCTCTTTAAATACATTATATCAGATTTTTCGGCTTTTGGCAAGCTCTAACGCCTCTGTCCCGGCAGACTCGCTACGAACGCGCGCACCCGGCGCTCCTGGAGCAGAGCATAGAGGAAATTCGCCGTGAAGAGCACGAGTACCGCAGACAGCAGGATGCGGAAGGTGAACAGGACCGAGCCGGGGATATATGACGCGATAGCGGCGAGGTACTTGCGCGGACCGACAAGCGGACCGCTGACGATTCCCGGCTCCTGCACTTCCACCTGGCTGGCGATGGAGAAATTGATTTCCGGAGAGTCGAAAGGCGAGATGCCCCAGATGTCGAGCAGGGCGCGGCGCGTCTCGCTCGACTGTGCGACTTGCGCGGAGAGGCCGATGTTGTAGATGCTCTCTGCCAGTTTCTCCGCGACGAAGCCGATCTGTCCGGGAGCGTTCTCCTGGAGCGTTTGACCGTCGACCGTCCATTCGCGTACCGCGACATTTTCGAGGAAACTCGGGATGAATGCGGCGCGGAAACCGAGCAAGCCGCCGGAATACGCCTGGAAGATGGAGGTGCTGTAATCGTTGCACAATCCGCCAGGACAAGCCGCAGTAGCCTGACCGGTGATGTCGCGATACTGTCCGAGGAATTTCGGCCACGCGGCATTCTTGTCGAGAGACGTGATGGACACTTCCGGCTGCACGATATGGAACGTGCGCACGAGCGTGATGATATTGCCCGTCGCGACATCGTTGCCCGTCACCGCTACCGTATAGGTATCACCGATATTGCCGGTCACCGGGAAGAAATTCACCTCATTCTGTTCGCCATCCGTGCAATCGGTCGACACTCCGGCATACGAACAGGTGAGCGGCGCGCCATTGATAGTCCAGTGAAAACTCGAGAGTCCTGCGGGATCGATCTTCAGCCCGATGATCTCGTTCTTGATGATCCGGCACGCCGCCCGATCCAGGGCATCGTTGTTGCAGATGAGAGGAGCTCCCGACAGGCTCGCCTTCATCGCCCCTCCGGCGAGCATCGGCCGCGCCTTGTAGGCGCTGATCTTTTTGCCGGTCGAGGTGAACTTCACGATGATATCGCTCCTGCCTTTGCGCGTGATACCGCTCGTGAAATTCTCTGACGCAGCGACCTTGAACCGCAGGTAGGCCGTGCCGTTTATGAGGTACCTGGCGATCAGGCTCCTCGGCATATCGAGCTTCACCTTGACCGTATCCAGCGCATTGCCCTTGGTATTGCCGAGGAGTCCGAGCGAGCGCAGCTCATCGGTGATATCGGTCGCGTTATCGAACTGGATGCTCGAACTTATTTCTACGTTCCAATCGAACAGCGTATCGGTCAAGCCGCGCGCGGCATTGCTCACGCTCGCCTGGGCGATGACCGTGTCGCCGCCATTGTCGGTCGTCTCATCGTTGATCGGGCTGTCCGGCGTCGCCGTGACGCTGACATCGAGGTTGGTCGACTGCCCGCCCTGCGCCGGGTCTACCAGATTCTCCCTGATGCACCTGTTGAGATCCATCTGGGCCGTCGGGATACTCACCAGATAGCCGCGGATGGACTTCGTGTACGACCCGGTATGAGCAGCCAGCGATATGGGGCAGGTGTTCTTCGGAAACGCCCACATAATCATATAGGAGGAGTCATCATACTTCGTCGGGATCATCGATGTCCCTTCGACCGCGACGCCAACTTGGTCGCCGGGAGCATAATTCCACGTGAAAGTGGAGCGTCCCAGACCGACGACATTCGCCTCGTCCTTGTTGCCGTTGTCTGCCGTATCAGGATCATTGGGATCGGTCCCCCAGAAAGTCTCTTCGGCGGCACCGAAAGCGCCATCCCCGCTCGTGCCGTTCGTCGCATTGGGAAAGAGATGGGTGCAGGTCAGGTTCGTCGTAGAAGATGTCTGCGTAGAGCAAGAGGTGAAAGCGGATCCGCAATCGGTACTGGTCAGATCCGAGACGCAGCGCGCCGTACCGACACCGCAGAGCGGCGCGCCCGCAGAACAGGCCGGGATGCCCGACACATAGCATGTACCGCTATCGGAAGTGGTGAAAAAGTCGGTGCCGGTATTATTGACTCCGCTGGTTATCTCTTCTTCTTCTTCCATACAGACCGCGGTCGTTCCGGCCGGGCATCCGAAAGACGAGGACGAGACCGATGATCCCCCCAACTCATAATTCTTGCCGGAAACATTGTCGTGGACATAGCAATGGTTCGGCACGTTGGTCTTGTTGTCGCCGCCGTACCTCGCGCGATAGCCGTCATCATCGGTCGGAGCATCGGACGCCGGGCCTTCATAGCCGTTCTGCGCCAGGATCCTCATCGCCTCGATCTTCCAGTCTTCGACCGTGATATTGGCATCGTTATTGCGGTCGCAGGCAGCGATTTCGGCTCGACTCGGCGAGTTGGTCAGATCGCAGTCATCCCGCTTGAGATACCAGGTATAGTAGAGCGCTTCCTCGGGATTGGAAAAATAAATGGGAAAAGCTTTGGCGGACAGTTTCGCTCCCGGTTTCGGGTCGCTCGGACTGAAAAAGAGCGAGACCTCCGGCGTCAATTTCTTGTCGTCGGAAACATTGAAAGACTCGCCCTGATTCTGTATGGAGCCGAGATTCAGATGATAACGCGCTTCCAGTTGGGCAGCGATACTCGACACTGACGGCTTTTTCGCGGCTGAGGCAGGCAAAACCGTGAGCGCGAAAAGCTCGAGGATGAGAAAAAATGCCAAGGCTGATTTTTGTTTTTTATGAAACAATCGCATAGTGTAATGGTGAAATCTTGCTGCGTAAGAGGATAAGCGCTAGCGGAACGCGAGCATAAGCACATCGGTGAGGAACAAGAAGGCGAAGCTTGCGGCGAAAGAATACCAGATCGACTGCGAACGATACGCGATGAAACCCGCAAACAGACAAAAAATGAGTGCCGGCGCCCTGGACCAGGAAATGTCGTCAGTCAGGTACAAGAATCCGGAGAACAGCGCTGCTTGGACGAACACCGCCCATATCCCGTACGCCCGCAGCCAGAGCAATTGCACCAAACCGCGAAAGAATACTTCATCCAGCAAGAGAACGAGCGGAACCAAGAGAAGCTCGTAGAGTATGAACCAGACAAAGCTCGTTTCTACCACGAAAGGGAACGCGTATCCGGCGCGAAAGTCCGGAAAATTGAGCATCAGCGTGATGACTATCGCGAGAGCGATGAGTACGCACACGATGCCCGTCAGGACGCCCGCGGACATATTGCCTCTCTGCAGACCGAGATTTTTCAAGGACTCTTCTAGCACTATTTTACTATACAAAAGCGGAATTACCAAGAAAAAAACGATGCTGATGATGACGCTCTGGAAGACCGGGCTAAGGGCATCGCTCTCATTGAATAATCCGAGAAAGCCGAGCGAAAACAAGACCAAGAGCCCCGTAATGATGAAGCGCCTATTGGCTGAGAGTGTTTCTAGCATACGAAAGGTGTAATGAAAAAAATATTATGCGTATACATACGGGCCAGCGACAGAGCTCTGCTTGCGATGCGCCTCTTCTGCTCTGCGATAGGCTCTGCGGGCCAACTGGTAGAGCACGATGACCATCGTCGTTTCGAGGGGCAGGAAGTTGAGCCCGAAACCGAGCGCCTCAATGATCCCGAAGCCTATCACGACCAGCCCGCGCGTCAGCTGCATATTCCCTCGCGTATTCTGAGAAGACCGATCGAAAACCGCTAGGAGAATCCAGATGAGGAACGTGAAGCAGATAGTCACGACCGTACCGATAGCTGGCAGCGATCCGACCCCGACAAAATCGAGTAGGTCCTTGAGGAGAGCGATCATCGACGCGCCGAGATACAGGAATGCCGACGGCTTCTCTCCGGTAAATTTCGCATTGGCGGCAATTCTCCCCCGCCCATCTCTGACTCGGCCGCTCCGGACATCTTTGCGCGCTTGAGAATATCGGCTTACCATAATCGGATATTATTTCCCGGAATCAAAATCCTGTTTCGCCTGTTCGATCTCGAGCAGCTGGCGCGGATCGGAGGTGATGATCTGGTCTTCACTGTAGGAGGCGATCACCTTGATGGCCGCGTGCTTGGAACCGGCGAAGAAGATGCCTTCGCCCACATTGCTCTCGAGGAGGAGGAATTTCTCGTGATCGGTCAGATAGAACGTTTCCGCCACCAGATCGATCGAGGAGGGGGATTGGCGGAGCAGGAACTGCATCGAAGAGTTCGTGATGATCGGCTTGCCGTAGCGCGACGTGGCGAAATCGCCGATGTCCTGGGTAATGGTTGTCAGTCCCGTGTAGTATTTGCGGCAGCGCTTGGCGATACCGAAGAGGAACGCGGCGGCGTCTTCGTGCTGCATCATCACCCACGCCTCGTCCACCACGACGATGCGCTTCTTCAGACGCGAACGGATCTCGTTCCAGATGAACTGGAGGATGATGTACATCGCGATCGGGCGGAGCTCTTCTTCCAGGTCGCGGATATTGAAGACGACGAGCTGGTTCTCCGTCTCCACGTTGGTCTGCTTGTTGAGGAAACCGCCGAAAATCCCCTCCGTATAGCGCTCGAGGCGCGCGGCAAGCGACTCGGCTCCCTCCATATTCTGGAGCACCGCGTAAAGGTCGGACATCGTCGGGAACGAGGATGGGGTCAGGAGAGAAAAATCGCTCGTCTCGGTGATATCGCGGATGGCGTAGGCCTCGCGGATGGCACGATCAATGATCGAGTCTTCTTCGGGCGTGACCGAACCAAGCATCAGGTGGAGCAGCCCGATCAGGTTCGCGATCGTGTTGCGGAATACGCCGACGCTGTCCTCGTCATCGATCTTTTTCGGCAGGTCGAAAGGGTTGAGGTGGATATCGGAATTGAGAGACATCTTGAGGAATGTGCCGCCGACGGCTTCGCACAGGTGCTTGTACTCGTTTTCCGGATCGATGATGATGACGCTTGCACCGAACATCATCGCGCGGAGCACCTCGAGCTTCACGGTGTAGCTTTTGCCGGCGCCGGATTTGGCGAATACCACCATATTGGCGTTCTCCATCTTGAAGCGGTCGAACAGGACGAGGCTGTTGTTGTGGCGGTTGATGCCGTAGAGGATGCCCTCATTGGAAGAGAGATCGGAGGAAACGAAAGGAAAGGTCGTCGAGAGCGGTTCGGTATTCAGGTTGTTCGCCACGTCCAGAGTATCGTTGGCGAGCGGACGGGTCGCCGCGAAACCCTGATCCATCCGCATCACGGCCGGCTTGGTATAGACGAGCTGCGCCTCGAGGATGGCCTCGACGGCCTGGCACCTCTGATTCAGATCCTTCTCATCGTTGCCGTAGATGGTCATATAGAGCCCGAAGCGGAAAAATTTCTCCGTGCCCTGCTGCAAGCGGTCGCGTAGCCCCTCGATGTCTTCGAGCGCGGTCTCGAGCACCGGGTCGCGCACCTTCCCGCCTTCCGCCTCGATATGGATCTGCGACTGCACCTGCGTCGAGGACTTGCGCAGATTCTTCAGGATCTCGGCCGTGTCGATCGGGTGCACGAAGAGCGCGATATCCATCGAGAAGTCGATGTTGATGATGGGCGAAAACCAGTTGGTCGAGAGATAGCGCGGATAGGTGATGACGAAATAGGTGCGGGATAATACCTCGCCTATCTGCATCGTGTTGGGCGTGAGCTTGATAGCCGGCGGCGCGATGAGGTCGCGGATGGTCGCGATGCCCTTCTGGTAGAGGAGCTCGCTCGCGCTCGCTTCCTTGTGACCGAACAGCGGAAACAGGCTCTTTTTCTGAGAGGGCTTCTCTGTGCTGTCCGTATCTTTGAGAGTGATTCCTAGAGGCATAGCGATGGGATGTTTATTTGAGCGGGGCGAGTTCGATATTCTCGACGTTCTTGATGATCGTGGTCGTAAACAGCGAGGGGTTGTAGCTATTGTAGAGGAGCTCGATGATCTCTTCCGTGTTGAGCTGCGTGACATTGATGCCGGTGCCGCCGAGCGCCGCAGCGATATGATTGACACGCTGGAGCAGCTGCGCCTTGTACGTCTCGAAGAGGTTGCCATGCGCGCTGACTGCCTGCCTGGTGCGGAAAATGCCGAACAGCTTGTCGAGAATCCCGCTCTGTTCATCCTCGACAGGAGAGAAGGGCACGATGACATAGAAATATTTCGACATAATGTTCGAGACTTCCGTCAGATTCTTGATGAAAGACTTGTATTCGGAAATCTGGAAGCGCAAGAGCTCGTTCTGCTGCTGCTTCTCCTCATCCTGCAGCAGGTCGAGGTACGGCTCGATATTGAAGCGGCGCGAACTGATGACGATCTGCACGGGGAAATCGAGCGAGTTGAGAAACGCCTGGTACTGGCCGATGATAGCGTCCTGCTCCTGCGTCGATTTCAGGTCGAAGTTGAGAGACGACACCAGGAGGATCGAGCGGAGCGCACCCGTTTTCATCACGATCATCCCGTCGCGAATCTCATCCACCTCCACATACTTCTGCGTACTGGAGGCCCCGGCGGCCTTATTTTTCGGTTTGAGAAATTCCATGTTTCTACTGTAAAATGTAAATATCAAAATGCAAAACTACAGATGATAATTCAAAATTATTTCTTTCCCTTCATAGTCAGAATGCTTGATGCGGGTATCTTTGCAATTTCTGATAATTCATCGAGAGCGCGATCAAGACCCTTCTTCTCTCCTTTATTCGTATCTCGCAGAAGTGCGAGCCAAACTTTCGACTCATTGGCAGATTTCAAAGAGTGCGTGAAGAAGTTTATAAAATCTTTCTTGGAACTTGCCGACTGCGCCTCGATATAATTGGCCAATATACTCGTTCCGCTTCTCAGCAACTGTTTCCCCATCACTTCAGTAATCATACCTTTTGGCAGCGCATCTATCAAAGCGACCAAACGAAGTACGAACTCGTACAACCGTTTCTTAAAATCATTTTTAAATTTTGCTCTGTCATTTTCCATTTTGATATTTTCATTTTCCACTATCCTCCCCTTCCTCCCTGGCTATCGAGAATGCGCGCCAGTTCCTTGAGCTTCTCAGCGTCTATCTGTTTCGATGTCGGGATGGTCTCCGTTTGTCTTTCCGGCGCCTTGGCGACGGGCTGGACGCTTATCGGCCGCTCCCACACGGATATCTTCGGACGGAAGATGAAGAGTATCGCATGAAAGACAAATGTCGTGAGCGGAAAGCCGTTGGGACGATAGAAGGCGAAAGCGACGAAGAGGAGCACGGTCGGCACGGCGATGATGATGAACAGCGCGTTATCGAACGTGTTGAAAAAAACGAGGAGCGCCGCTCCCATACCGATCATCCAGAGGAGCTGCCTCCAGGTGAGCGGACCGGCGATCTTGTCTTCGACATCGATGAATTGCGGGACACTGAACATCATATTTTTTGAAGAGGAATCTCGAATTACGAATCAGGAATTATGGATGAAGAATGGAAGGGCCTGGATCAGGAATAACTTTTCGATTTTTTAATCAACCCGTTGGTTATTCTCTGCACTTTCACTGTCTGCTCTGCAATAGGCAAGAAATCTTTTTTCGTAACAAATTCTACATCTCGAGCAATAAGCAATTGATTCTGCAATTCCGTCAGCGAACCTTGAGAAATATAATAGAACTGTACCTTTTCTTTGAACGATTGTCTACTGAATCCCTCGGCAATATTTGAAGTGATTGAAACAACGCATCTTCTCATTTGACTTACTAGAGCGAACACTTCTTCTTTTGGGAATGTCCGAGTAATGTTGTAGACCATAAGCACCAGTTTATGTCCTTCCTTCCATGCATCCAAATCGGTAAATGAGCTTATCTTTTGTTTTTCTTCCATAATTCATGATTCCTCATTCCTGATTCTATTTTTATCAATCTTTCCTTCCGGAACTCATCGGACGGATATGGAACGGGTTGGGCTGCGAGAGGGCGGATGATCTCGGTCTTGCTTGCGGTTCCGGTGCGGGTGCGGTGCGAGCCGGTTGGGCCGGCGGCGCTTGCGGCATCTCCGTTTGCGGCGCGGCAGCCTGCTCGGCTACCTCTCTTTCAGCCGGGAAGATGTGGCTGGCAGAAAAGCTGATGCCTCCTGCTTCCGGAGCCGCTGTTTTCTTTTCCGGAGCTCGCCTCGCTTGCTCCTCGTCGAAGCGGGCGACATTGAAAGACGTCCCGCGCCCGATACGGAGTCCTCCGCTGTCATTCGGATTGGGAGCGGGAGAGAGAGGCGGCCGCTGCTCTGCGTATGCCGGTCTTTCTTCAGCTCTTTCTGTCGTTCTTTCTGTCATTTTTGCTCCTCCATCGGCGAATGTCGGACCCTTCATCATCTGAGCATTCGACGGAAACGCTGCCGGCGCTTTCGAGGCACCCATCAATACGCCCTGAAACACCGGGAAGACGATTTCCTGCCGCTCCGTGTCGATCGTCAGCGGGAAATTCTCTTCGACTGATTTCAAGATGAGGTTGATGCGTTCGCGCTCTTCGGCGGATAGTTTGCGCCCATTTTCCGAACGGAACAAGAATTCCCCGCGCTCGACGCTATTGTGCTGCCCGATGCCGAGCTCGTCGCGATAATACTTGAGCCAATAGAGGAGCGACGGGCGCACCGGTTCCGTCTGCGTTTTCGTCCGGATGCGCTCCTGCGTGATCAGCTGATTGCCGAGACCCTCATATTTCGACAGCGCCTGGAGTATCGGCAGACTCACTGTCAGCGCTCGCGGCTTCGCTTCCTCATACGTCTCCTCCACGCGCGGCGCAGGCTTCAAGGTCAAGATTTCTTTCTGGATGAAGCTCACTACAGCCGGAGTTTTTTCCGGAGAGAACTCATCGCATATATCCTGGATACCTCCCTGAAATCCATGCCAATCGATCTGCCCGAAAAAAAGCCAGCGGACGAGCACGCTTATGCCCTCGACAGAGGCGTCATCGCAGCCGAAGGTGTCCTGCAAAAGCTTCATCTTTTCCGCCACCTCGACACTGGTCAGGATATTCTTCCGTTCCTCCGGCAACGCATCGAAGCGGTTCCAGATATCGGCGATTTCCTCCTGCGAATTCACCCCGCCGCTGAGATTCTCAGCGGCAAGCAAGGGGTAGTATATTCTTTTGTTTATATCGGTTTTGCCAAACATACGGATCCAAAGTGTCTTTTATTTTCTGTTTTCTTGTTTTCTCTGCTGTATTTTATCGCGGATTGACTGCGATTGGCTCTGAGAGGGAGATGCTTCTCCGGACACGATGTTATTATTCGTCCACTGATCGCGGTTCGCCTTGCTCATTTTCTTCATCGCTTCCTGATAGAAACCGGCGGCGCCCTGCGCCTGTTCTTGGAGATACGTAGTCAGCGCCGGGTCAGCCGTACCCAGGCTCGAATGGATGCTGCCCTGCTTCGCCAGATCATCAGAGCTCAGCTTGCCGATCAGCTTATCATATACCGCCGTTCTGGCTTGTGCCGGATCTGCCCCGGAAGTTATTTTCTGATCGATCTCATAATCCACGCGTACCTTGATATTGCCCTCTTTCTTCAGCTTGCTATTGAAAGTGTCCAGCGCTTCAGTCGGCACTCTGTTGCCATCCTTATCTTTTTCAAACCCGCCCTGAGCGTCTCTCTTGTATAATGCGTTCTCTCCCTGCTCGAGGATGGCGCCATACGCGGCCTTATCCATGCTATCGATCGATTCCGGCTTCGCCTTGTCTATCACCTTGAGCATCATATCCTTGTCGTCTTTGACCGCCGCTACCACCTGACTAAACGTCTCGGTAGTCCGAATACCGTTGTTCTCAGCCAGAGAGAGTGCCGCAGCCTGCCTTTCGATAATATCGTTCTTGGGATCGAGCTGCGCCGCAAGCGTTGAATCGTTGACTTGGTTCTCTTTGTTTTCTTTGACTTTGGCGGCCACGGCTTGCTGATGGATCTTGGCACGCTCTTTCGCTCCGCCGCCCCAACCAGTCATTCCACCCCTGATCGTCGCCTCCGTCTTGCTCGGCGTCGCCCAGTATTTGCCGGTCAGGAATTTGCCGCCAGGGAATTTTCCGTAGTTCAAACCGGCAACCTTCCCCTCCATTCCAGCCTTCTTGGCTCCGCTGCCTACGCCACGCACCACGGGATTATTATACGTCTGTTTCCCGACCCATTTGATGAACTGATGTCCTTTGCCGGAAATCGAGCTCGCTCCGGCGATAGAGAACTTGGTCGCCAATCCGATAGCCATCCACAAAAAAATCATCGGGATGGAAAACATCGCCATCGAAGCAATAAAGCCAGGATCAGTAGCGGAGACATCGGTTGCCATGCTGCGTAAACCATCCATGGCAACATTGTGTGGTTTGGCTATCTCCGCAAAAAAGCGGGTCGCCATCAGAAGCATCAGCATCGCGGCCGGACCGAAGAGCGCATACTGCCAGAACTTGTCCCACCACATATCATAATACTGTTTCATTCCAGGAATGACAGAAGCCGCGAAGCCGACCGATGAGAATATCACCAATACGGTCAGTGCCACCAGGCGGATGACGAACAGCACCGCCAATACCAGGAGCGTGATGGCGAAAAGAAAAATGAACACGATCGCTGCAAAGAGTCGAGATACCGCAGTTTTCTCCAGATCTGGACCGTCCTTATTCGATGAACCAGGTACGAGAATATTCTGCAAGTTTGACGCATTCAATGCCGATCCAAACGCTCCACCCCCATCTGCCGCCATCATCTGATTGGCGAAAAAGTACATCGGCACATTGGTCGCATCGATGAGAAAACGTGAGATAGGAAAGCTGAAGTTCACGAAGAGCGCTGCCAGCACCAGGCTGAGCAACGCCTGCTTGAAATTCTTCTGAATCTGGAAAACGACCGTGAAGGCGATGTAGAGCAGAACGAGGATGAAGAAGAGGTTGAAGAAATCACGGACGAATTGCCACAGGCTATAGAGCACCGGCATATTCAAAAACCCACCCGGTCCAGACATATAATCCGGATCGATCGCCCAACCAAATAATCCCACCGCCACTGATGCTATCAAGCCAAAAAAGACAAAAATCCCATATAACAAAGCTTTGAGCGCTAAGAGTAGATCATCGCCGACAGATCCAATGAATGTTTCCGCTAAGAATTTCCCTACACACCCATTCAGCCCTCCCCACAAACAACTCGGTTCTGCAGCATGCGCCGACTGAACATCAGGGAATGCAAAAACCACTCCTGAAAAAATAAAAAAAGCAAGAAAAAACACGAGGATATTTTTCTTTTTATTTCTGCGAAAAACAAGCATAGTTTCTACTAGCCAGAGAATACTATCACTGTCAGTTTAACACAAAAAATGGAAAAGAAAAAAGAGGTTCGTGAATTCAGTGAACCTCTTGATAAACCAAAGTGGACAGTACCAATTGCTTCAGCCCATCGCGCCGAGCGGATTAAACGACCGCTTGGCACGCTCATGGGCACGCTTCGCCAAAACCTCACAGCGGCTTAGCGTATCTTGAAGCTGACTCGGTACTGATCGACCCTTTTCTACATACAGCATTTTCTCGTTGAATGCATCGGCGCAACGATTGAGGCTGGCGGATCCTGGCTGATATTGTTCAACCTCTTTGGTCGAGATTTCAGCTTGAGGAACATTGCCAACACTTGGTGCTGGAGCTGAAATGTACGCTGCATCCGGCTGAGAGAGAGCTGGTACAGCCTTGCGTGCCGAAGAAATAGCGATCCCGATGGCAAGAACGATGCCGATGATGACAAGAACGGTAATCGTTGTCATAGATATTGGTGCCAAGTGCGCCAATGGTGCTTTCAGATGGGTGGTTTCCATTGTGTCCTCCTTGGACGAAAAGTTGAAGATTTTTAAGATAACTACTTGTAAATCCATTATAGCATATTCTCGGGATTTTGTCCAGAGGAAA
>MFRV01000027.1:0-6599 GCA_001784695.1 Candidatus Moranbacteria bacterium RIFCSPHIGHO2_01_FULL_54_31
TCCGCCAGTTTCCGCACCTCGCGCTTCTCGTATTTCCCGATCGGGAACAGCGCTTGCGTGAGCTGCGCCTGCGTGAGCTGCGAGAGAAAATACGTCTGATCCTTGACCGGATCCGGCGACATTTTGAGCAAAACTCGTTTTGCTATCCCGGGCTCGACCCGGGATCCAGTTCCCGCATCTGGTGCGGAATGACAAATCACTTCCTCCACCTGCGCATAATGCCCCGTCGCGATCTTGTCGAAGCCCTTGCCCGCGATGAAATCATAGAAGGCGCCGAATTTGATGTGCGCATTGCAGAGCATATCGGGATTGGGCGTCCGCCCCGCCTTCACCTCGGCGATCGTATATCCGACCACGCGCTCCCAATACTCTTTCTGGAACGGCACGATTTCGAGCGGCACACCGGTCTGCTCGCATACCGCCCGCACGTATGCCAGATCATCCTCCCACGGGCACTCACCCAAGAAAGACAACTCGTCTTCCAGCCAGATTTTGAGGTAGAAAGCGGTCAGCGTGTGCCCCTCTTCCTGGAGCAGCCGCAAAGCCACCGAACTGTCCACCCCGCCTGATACCAATACTGCTATGTTCATAAGGTTGAGATAACCGAAACGACCGCGTCTTTATGTTCCGCGAGAAATTTCTCTACCACCCTCTCCACTTCGTCCGCACTGTGGCACGCCATCAGCTCCACGCGGAGCTCTTTCGCCTGCGGGAAATGATTGACGTACGCCTGATAATGTTTCTTCATCAGCTCGAAACTCTTGGTATCGCCCCACACCTCTTCGAACAATCGGGTGTGCTCGATGACAGCGCGCAATTTCTCTTCTACCGTCACGCTGCCCTTCTCTTTATCGAAGAGCCACGGATTGCCGAAAATCGCCCGCCCGAGCATCACGCCATCGGCTCCGGTTTCACGTACCTTGATCTCCGCATCTTTCAGGTCTAGCGCATCACCATTGCCCACAATGAGCGTCCCGCTGCCAGCTGCGATCTCTACAGCACGCTGCACCCTTTCGAAGCGGGCCGGAACTGTGGACATCTCTTTCTTCGTGCGGGCATGCAGCGTGATGACGGCTGGTTTCGCCGCAAGGAGCGCCGGCAGCCATTCTTCCAGAGTATCTTCATTGAAGCCGAGCCGCGTCTTCACTGAAATCGGGAGCTCTTTGCCGGCAGCGACCGATCCTTCGCGCGCGGCGATCACCAGCCGCTGTGCCAACTCTGGGTCCTTGATACACGCTGCTCCCGCTCCCTGTTTCATCACGTTCTTGTCCGGGCAGCCCATATTGATATCGATGCCATCGAAGCCGAGCTCAGCGACGAGCTTCGCGGCTTCGAACATTTTTTCCGGATGCGCCGTGAAGAGCTGTGCCACGACCGGTCGCTCACTCTCGCTAAACCAGAGATCGCGGAGCAAGGCTTGCCGCCCTTTCGGATGGCAGAGGCCGTCCGCCGAAACGAATTCCGTCCACGTCACGTCGGGTCTGCCGTACTTCGCTATGACGCGCCGAAAAACCGCATCCGTAACATTGGCCATCGGCGCCAGAACGAAGAACGGCTTCGGCAATTTTTCCCAGAACCCCAGATAAGGCTTTTCCATAGATCAATGTGTTTCCTCTCTACTCTACCCTATAAACTGAAGCAGTGTACGCTATTTCGCCTAAAAAAGAAACCCCCTGGAAAGGCTGCAACGCCATTGTTGACAAGCTTCTGACCCTTTGGTATTCTAAAGCAGACAATTTTAGTCTGAATTAATATTATACCCATTCGACGGGCTCAGGGTATTTCTAAGAAGAAATATGAAGGTATCAAAACCCGCCCGTACCGAACGGTACGTTCGGGCGGGAAGGCTGAAATAAAGGAAATGCTATGAAGATTTCTAAGAAAGCTTATTATGGGTTGCGGGCGATAGTGGCTCTGGCTCACGCCGATACGGCGCTCTCCATCCATACCCTCGCGGAACTGGAAAAGCTGCCGGCAGGTTACCTGGAAAAGATTCTCCAGAGCCTGCGCCGCGCCGGCATAGTGGAGGCCAAGAAGGGCACGGCGGGCGGCTATACCTTGGCACGCGACGCGCGCGCTGTCAGTGTCTGGGATGTGCTCCGCGAGCTCGACGGTCCGATCAAGACGTTCACCGCTCCCATCAAAGGCGAGCTCCCCTGCCTCCAGGTCACCCACTGCCAGACCAATGAGGTGTGGCGTACGCTGGAAAACAAGATCGAAGAAACGCTTTCCGCCATCACTATCGCCGACCTCATTCCGAAAAATACTTCGAAATAACATCCCTATGCTCAGCATCAAAAATCTTTCCGTTTCCATCGCAGGCAAGCAGATTCTCGACGACATCTCGTTCGATTTCAAGCCGGGCACGATCTACGCGCTGATGGGTCCGAACGGCTCTGGGAAATCGACGCTCGCGAGCGCCATTATGGGGCATCCCGATCTCTCCTTGTCCCGCGCATCAAAAATCCTCATCGCGAAAAAGCCTGCCCGCCGAGGCAGAAATATCAAGAATCTCTCTCCGGACAAACGCGCCAAACTAGGCATCTTCCTCTCTTTCCAGACACCGCTCGCGCTCCCGGGCGTGACCGTGTTCGAGCTGCTCCGCCTGACCCTCGAGAAAACAACAGACCCGGTGACGCTCCACGGCCAGGTGAAAAAGTATGCCAAAGAACTCCACATCAAAGACGAGCTCTTGAAACGCTCGCTCAACGACGGATTCTCCGGCGGCGAGAAAAAGAAGCTCGAAGCGCTCCAGGCAGTCCTGCTTGCGCCGCGCTTCGCTCTCTTCGATGAGATCGACACGGGCGTCGATGTCGATGCGCTCAAGACGATCGCGCGCTTCCTGAAAAAACACCTGCCGAAGCGAACGACACTCGTCTTCATCACGCACTCTACGCGCCTGCTCCGTTCTATCCGGCCGCACGAAGTGCTCGTCATCAAGCACGGCCGGCTCGTGAAAACCGGCAAAGGCGCGCTCGCCAAACGGATCGAAGCAAAAGGTTTCGCCGGCATCGAATAACAGAATGAATACCTCCAAGAAAAAAACTGTCGACATCGGAGAATACAAGTACGGCTTCGCGATGCCGGAGCGCTCGGTCCACAAGACGATGCTCGGTCTGCGCAAAAACGTCGTGGCCGAGATCTCCAGAGTCAAAGGCGAATCCAAATGGATGCGCGATTTGCGGCTGCGCGCCTATGAGATTTTCAAGGACAAGCCGATGCCTGAGTGGGGCGCTGACCTTTCCAAGATCGATTTCAACGCCATCACCTATTATCTGAAGGCGACCGACAAGCAGTCCGCTTCCTGGGATGATCTGCCCCAAGAAATCAAGGAAACTTACGACCGCATCGGCGTCCCGGAAGCGGAGAAGAAATTCCTAGCCGGCGTCAGCGCGCAGTACGAGTCAGAAGTCGTCTATGAGAGCGTCAACCGCGAACTCGACCGGCTCGGCGTGATCTTCTGCGATATGGATACGGCCGTCAAGAAATATCCCGCTCTGGTGAAAGAATATTTCGGCACGCTCATCCCGGCGCACGACAACAAGTTCGCCGCGCTCAATTCCGCCGTCTGGTCCGGCGGATCCTTCGTCTATATCCCCAAGGGCGTCGAAGTGAAGCTCCCGCTCCAGGCGTACTTCCGCATCAATGCCGAAGCCTTCGGCCAATTCGAACGCACCCTGATTATCGCCGAGGAGGGCAGCTCCGTGCACTATATCGAAGGCTGTACGGCGCCTATCTATACGACGAGTTCGCTCCATTCGGCGGTCGTCGAGATTTTCGTGAAGAAAAACGCCCGCGTCCGCTACACGACCGTGCAGAACTGGAGCAAGAACATCTACAACCTCGTCACCAAGCGCGCCCGGGCCGAAGAGAACGCCATTATGGAATGGGTGGACTGCAATATCGGTTCCGGCGTGACGATGAAATACCCGGCCGTCTACCTGGCGGGACGCGGCGCCCACGGCGAAGTCCTCTCGATCGCGTATGCCGGAGCCGGCCAGCATCAGGATGCCGGAGCCAAGATGGTGCATCTCGCTCCCGATACCACCTCGCGCGTCATTTCCAAATCAGTCTCCAAAGACGGCGGACGGACATCCTACCGCGGATTGGTCCATATCGGAAGCGGCGCCAAAAACGCCAAAGCCTCCGTCGTCTGCGACGCGCTCCTCTTAGACAACCTCTCGCGCTCGGATACCTATCCCACGATGAGCATCAAGGAAAACAGCGCGCAGATCGAGCACGAAGCGACGGTCGAAAAAATCGGCACCGAGAAACTCTTCTACCTGATGTCGCGCGGCATCAAGAAAGAAGACGCCGAAGGCTTGCTCGTGAACGGCTTCATCAGCCCGGTGGTCAAGGAGATTCCGCTCGAGTATTCGATCGAATTGAACCGCCTCATCAATATGAAGATGGAAGGAAGCGTCGGTTAAAAAGAATAACGAATCCGGAATCAAGAATCATGATGCGGAAGACTATGATTTTCAAAGATATCACAACCGATACGGAAAACACCTACACGCTCAAAGAAAATGAGCGCTGTCTTTTCTTCATGCTCAACCGCTCGGGAGAGATCCGGTTCGAGCTCGCCGGTTCGGGCGCCGAGGCGCATATCTTCGCCTTCTTCATCGGCAAAGGTGCCGACGCTGCGACACTCAAGACGAGCCAGATCCATAGCGCGCCGCGCACGCTGTCGCAGGCGCTTATCAAGAGCGTCCTCTTCGATGCAGCGGTCTTCACCTATGACGGCCTCATCCATATCGAGAAGAACGCACCGCAGACCGACGCTTCCCAGGAAAGCCGCGCCCTCCTCTTGTCGCCGCGGGCGCAGGCCTTTGCCAAGCCGACGCTCGAAATCCTCGCCAATGACGTGAAGTGCCGGCATGCCGCTACGGTCAGTCCGCTCGATGCCGAACAGCTCTTCTTCGCCCAGTCTCGCGGCCTGTCGCATCAACAGGCCGAGCAGCTCCTCATCCGAGGCTTTTTCAAAGATGCCCTAGAAAAAATGGCGGATTTAGGGGCTGATACAAGCGAGATTTCCAGAAATATCGCAACTCAGTTGCAATAACAATCCTATGCCCGATATCCGAACCATCAAAACCGATTTCCCTCTCTTTCGCCACCATCCCGATCTGGTGTATTTCGATTCGGCCGCGACAGCACTCAAGCCGCAGGTCGTCATTGATGCCGAGCGGGAATACCTGGAGCAATATTCCGCCAACGTAGGACGCGGCCTGTACCCGCTCGCTGAAACCGCGACAGAAAAATTCGAAGCGGTGCGCGAGAAGGTGGCGCGCTTCATCGGCGCAAGCAAGAGCACAGAAATCATTTTCACCGGCGGCACCACCGCTTCTATCAATCTCGCCGCCCTGCTCCTCGCTTCGCAAATAAGCGAGGGAGACAACATCGTGACCACGACAATGGAACATCACTCGAACTTCCTCCCCTGGAAAGAGCTGGCAAAAAAATGCCAGGCAGAATTGCGCGTCCTGCCGATTACCGAAGAAGGCGCTCTGAATATGAGCGCTCTTGGCCGGTACGTAGACGCGCGCACCCGAGTTGTAGCCTTCTCCGCCGTTTCCAATGTGCTGGGCACGATCAATCCCGTCCAAGAAATAATCGCGGCTATCAAAGCGATCACTCCCGACGCCATCGTACTCGTCGATGCCGCGCAGGCCATCGGACATATGCCTCTAGGTGTCTCTCTCTGGGACGCCGATCTCGTCGCTTTTTCGGCGCACAAGATGTTCGGACCGACCGGCGTCGGTATCCTCTGGGGCAAAGCAGCCCTCCTCGAGACGCTCCCTCCTGTCGCCTTCGGCGGCGGGATGGTGCTAGATGTTTACCCGCCAGAGTCTTCCGTGGGGAGGGCGTGCGCCGCTGAAACGACGTATAAAGAAATCCCGTATCGCTTCGAGGCTGGTACGCCGAACATCGGCGGCGTCATCGGCTTCGGAGCGGCGCTCGATTATATCGGAAGCATCGGGATCGAAAATATCCGCGCGCACGAAATGGCACTGACAGAGTATGCTATGAAACGACTGAAAGAAACATTCGGCGCAGCTATCGCTATCGTCGGACCGACCGAAGCGGATAAGCGCGGCGGCATCATCGCTTTTTCTTTCGCGGGCATCCATCCGCACGATATCGCGCAGCTGCTCGGAGAGAAAAACATCTGCGTGCGCGCCGGCGAGCACTGCGCCGCGCCGCTCCACCGGCGCTTGGGCCTCGCTGCCACCACGCGCATTTCTTTTTCGGTATATAATTCCGAAGAAGATATCGACACATTAATCGAGGCTCTGAAAAAAAATACACTTTTATTAAATAAATAATTTCCAGTTTTCAATCAATGTGCAATGAATCAGTTTTTGAAACATTGATGATTGGAAACTTGAAAATTCAATGAAAATTGAGAATTTCTTATGAGCATTTACCAAGACCTCATCCTCGATCACTACAGAAACCCACGCAATCACGGGGTCTTGGACAAGGCGACACATCGCGCCGAAGCACTCAACCCGACCTGCGGAGACAGGCTCCAAATGGACATACTCATCAGAAATGATATTATTACTGATGTGAAGTTTTCCGGTTCCGGCTGC
>MFRV01000027.1:6612-31526 GCA_001784695.1 Candidatus Moranbacteria bacterium RIFCSPHIGHO2_01_FULL_54_31
GGACATACTCATCAGAAATGATATTATTACTGATGTGAAGTTTTCCGGTTCCGGCTGCGCCATCTCCCAAGCCTCGGCATCGCTTCTGACCGAATACGTCAAAAAGATGCCCATGACAGAAGCGCTCGCCATCGAACCGAAAGATATCCTCGAGCTCTTGGGCGTCGCCCTTTCGCCGAACCGGCTGAAATGCGGACTCCTCTCGCTCGAGACGCTCAAAAAAACATTGAGAGAAAAAGTTTAGAGAATCTCACAATTTTCCCTTTTCTTTCCCTTTCTCTCCGTCGAACATTTCCGACACAAGTCGCCGAGAAATGAGCTGTCCTGTCGAAACCATCCGTCACGCTCTATTTCTAGCGGCACTGTGTGTCGCAAATGTGACCGCCGTCGACCGGAGAAAGAAAATGAAAAATTGTGAGGTTCTCTAACAGAGAAAATAATTAAATGAGATAAAACGCTATGTCGCAATGGAAAGACGAAGCCAAGCCGGCCGGTCCGGTAAAACTGAATAACGGCTGGACCGTAGAAGTCGATCGCGGCGTCTGCATCGGCGCGGCGCCCTGCACCGCTATGGCTCCCAATACCTTTGCGCTCGATGACAGCGGCAAAGCCGCCATCCTCGCTACTGTCGACCAGGACGACCAGGAAACCATCCTGAACGCCGCCCGCGCCTGCCCTGTCGCCGCCATCACCATCAAAGACGAGACCGGCAAAGTCATTTTCCCGGAATAATCCTTGGAGCGAAGCTCCATAAAATAAAAATGTAAATATCAAAATGAAAAATGACAGATTAAAATGTCAAATTTTTCATCTGAAAGAATTTTGAATTTTACATTGTCATTTTGACTTTTGATTTTTACACTTTACATTCTCCTCGAAATAGATTATGTCTCCCAAGAAAATGTCCAGCGAAGATCAAGTCAGAAATAAATTAAAATTAGTCTTGGATCCGGAGTTGGGCGTGTCTATTCTGGATCTTGGCCTGATTTATGAGATTCTCATCACCGAAGCAGGCGTGTGCACCATCACGATGACGCTCACCACTATCGGCTGTCCGCTATTCGCGCAGATACAGAAAGAAATCGAGGATCGCGTGCTGGAAATCCCCGAGATCGAGGATATCAAGATCGAGCTCACCTTCGATCCGCCCTGGACCGTCGATCAGATGTCCGAGGAAGCGAAGATCCAGCTTGGTCTGGATTGACATCTCTCTCAAGAGAAAATCCTGCCAATACGGCAGGATTCTTTTCTATGCTGATATCAAAAAGGCGGACAAGATTAGGGCTTTCCCAGCACCTGCTTTATCTTCTGGATCACCTCGGTCAGCGTGAAATTGGATTTGATGATGAAATCCGCCGCTCCCGCCTTTTTCGCCGCATCGATATCCGCATCCTGGCTCAGATTGGAGAATATGATGACCGGAATAGCCGCATAATTCGGATTTTTCTTGAGCTCTTTGAGCGTATCGATACCGTTCGTATTGGGCATGACCAGATCGAGCAGAACCAGATCATAGCGCGTGTCAGTAGCCAGCTTGAGAGCCTCATCGCCATCATACGCCAGAGAGATTGCACACCCCTCTTTTTCCATTTTCTTGACGATGAGATTCCTGAGGAAGATGTCGTCTTCCACTACCAGGATTTTTTTTCCGGCAAGCGACGCGGATGCGGTGATATTTTCCAAGGGCAGGGCCTTGGTCACTTTGTCTACGACTTCTTCCGGACTGAAATCGGCTTTCACCAGATAATCTATGGCACCGAGCTCGAGCACGCGATCAATCTCCACCGGTTGTCCGGAATTGGAAATGACGATGACTTTGGAAGCGGCGAGCAGGTTCTCCTCCTTCATCTTTTCCAGGATCTCATATCCGCTCAGGTTCGGAAGCACGATATCGAGCAGGATGAGCTCCGGCTTGAAGCTCCGGATCTTCTCCATCCCTTCCGCTCCATCGGTGGCGAGCTCCGTCTCATACCCAAGCAATGTCAGTTTTTTCTGGAGGATCTCCCCGAGGATCTCCTCGTCTTCGATAATGAGAATCTTCGGCTGCATAATGGTTATAGTTAAGGGATAATATCGAGAGAAACGAAAAAAGTGGTGCCTTTATCCTCCGCGCTTTCGAACCATATCTTGCCGTAGTGCTTGGCGATGATCTGTTTCACGATATACAATCCCAGTCCGGAACCGTCCGTCTCGCTCCGGATCGCGTTCTTGCTCCGATAGAAGCGCGTGAAGATGTTCTTCTGCTCATCTTTGGGTATGCCCATCCCGGAATCGCTGACCATGACCAGCGCCTCCCGCTCCTTCGGTCTCGTCAGCGTGATCGACACCACCCCTCCGCTCGGCGTATATTTGATCGCATTGGTGAGCAGATTCTCGAACACGGAGTGCATGCTGCTCGGATCCACCATAACCTTCCCGAATTTCTCCTTGGGCATTGACCATTTTACCATGATATTCTTCTTGCGGCGCAGACCCTCGATGCCGAGGAGCACGTTATCGAGAATATCCTCGAGATAGAGCGGTATCGGTTCATGAGCAAACTTGCCGGCCTCTATGCGGCTCACGACCAGCATATCGTTGATCAGGCGGATCATCCGCTCGTTGCTTTCGTAGCCTTTCCTCAAGATGCTTTCCTGTTCCGGCTGGAGCGCGCCCAAGTCTCCCTCGAGCAGCATATTGATCACCCACTTGATCGCCGAAAGCGGGGTGCGCAGCTGATGCGAAGCGACAGAGATGAATTCCGACTTCGTCTTGTCGAGCGCCTGCAAGCGCTCATTGGCGCGCGTCAGCTCCAGATCCTTGCGGATCAGAAGCTTGGATGCCTCCGCCATCTCGGCATTCAGTTTCCGCAGCTCCTCCACCGTACTCTCTGACACCGATGCCATACGCTATGCCCCTAACAGATAAATCACGATCGTCTCATTGTGGAAAGCGGCATTGCACTGCTCGATATTCTTCACTTCGCCATTGAGCGGGGCCTGCTCGCCATAGGTATAAAAACCGAGCAGCGGCGTATCGCGGCCGATGACTTCCTGAATCGCGGCGATCTCATCCCCGGCCATTTCCCCGAACAGCTTCTTGCGGGCGATGCAATTGAAAATGATCGCTCCCTGCGCGGGGGCGCCTTCCAATTGCTTGAGCGCGTTCTCGGCCGCCATTTTCGCCATCGCGATAGCGGCCTGCTTGCCGCCCATCATCAGCCGGATCTCCGAACCTTCGGGAATTTCCGCAGCGCAGGTGATCGAACCGGCCGCATCTACCGAAATAGGATCACGGATCAGATATTCATCGCTCTCCGCCACCCGGATACCGAGCGGATAGGTGATAGCGAGCTTGGCCAGCGTATCGGTGCGCAATTCTTTGGCATAATCGCCGAAATACACATCGTACACATCGATAGCCGGCTTATCATTGACCATATGCAGCACCGAACCCTCTGATCTGGTCACCTTCATCGGCAGGCCGATCGGCGTCCAGCCATGCCGCACCCCGATACCGAACTTGACCGGTCCGGTCAGCCCGACCCCGACGACCGTCCCCGAATAGACCGTCCCGTTCAGATACTGGTACGTTTTTTTGAACTGGAAATCATCCCCCGCTGCTCCTCCCACCACAGGAAAATGCTTCCCCAAAACATCCAGAACGCCAGTGACGATCGAAGCGCCATTGCCCACCAGCACATCCGGCAGCATGATGAAAGAAGTCGGGAGCTCGCCTTGCGGCAATTGTCCGAGCACCGCTTCAGCGACTTTTTTCCCCGCTTCCCTGGCGTCTTTGGCTATATCTTCTCCCACGCCGCCGAAAAAATTCACGTCATCGGAATGGATGGCCATCACCGCGACCGAGCTCGTTGCGAGCGGGCCATCCTTGGTAATTTCGCCCGCGGTAGAACACCCGAGCAACAGCGCGTCTTTTTCGACGGAACGCACTCCCGAAAGCATCTTTTCCTGATCGAAGGCGACCGAAGCGAACACCAAGAGAAAATTTGCCGGCTTGCCGGCAAGCCCCTTGATAGCACCCTGACAGGCAAGCACGCCTGCTTCGTAGGCATCCTCGCTCTGATCATATCCGACGGCTATATGCATCGCCATACTCTTGAAATCAACGATGGGAATTAATAAGTTTTTCTAATGCTTCGCGCGATACCTCTTGTTTGGCCAGAGGCCCCTGCGAAGTCCGGACGAGGTCTTCATACGTAGGCTTCGAGGTGTCCTGGTACAATATCCCGAGCGCCAGACGCTCCATATCGAAAGCCTTTTCAAAAGCCTGGACCTTATCGGTCTTGTCGTACTCTGCATCTACATAATAGCACTTTTCCTTGAACCATTGGTAGGTGTTCTGCTTATTGAAAACGACACAGGGCTGGAAAATGTCAACAATCGCATAGCCTTTGTGCTGCATCGCCGCTTTGACGATATCCTTGCTCTCTAGGATATCGCTCGCGAACGCCCGCGCCACGAAAGAAGCATCGAGAGCGAGCGCCACAGCCAGAGGATTGAATGGCTCCAGGATCACGCCAGCGGTCTGCACAGGTGTTTTCATCCCTTTCTCAGAAGTCGGCGACGCCTGCCCCTTGGTCAAGCCATAGATCATATTATCGTGCACGATATTGGTGATATCCGGGTTGCGCCGTATCGTATGCATAAAATGATTGCCCCCCTCGCCATACGTATCGCCGTCGCCGCTCTCGGCGATCACCGTCAGGTGCGGACTGGCGATCTTGATAGCGATGGCCGGGGGCAGCGCGCGGCCATGCAGGCCGTTGAAATAATTGACGCGCAGATAATGTGGGGTTTTCGCGGCCTGACCGATACCGGAACATAATACCGCGTCTTGGGGCCGGATATCGAGCTCCGCAAGCGCCATCTTCACGATATTGAGGATAGGAAAATTGCCGCACCCGGGGCACCAAGCCATATCCGTTCCCTTCGGCATATCGTAGATCTTTTTATCCAACATAGGTTTTGTATATCAATGTTAGAGTAGCGCTCGAAGCCGCGCCACCACATCCTCGACTGCAAAAGGGTTGCCGTCATACTGCAAAACGGTATCGGAGACCTTGATGCCGTATTCGAGCAGCAAGAGATTGGCAAACTGTCCGCCGGCATTATTTTCCAATACGATGACCTTTTTCTTCACGAACAATTTCTTGGCCTTGACCGGCAGCGGATAGACCTGATGGAAATGCAACCCTGCGAGTTCTGGAGTGTTGAGAACTTCCAAGGCCTCTTCCATGACTCCGCGATTCGACCCCCAGGATACCAGCAGCGTCTCGGCATGCTTCACGTCCCCTCTTTCCGTCGGCATCAATGCATCGGCACGGATACCCACCATTTTACGCAAGCGTTTTTCGTGCATCGCCACGCGCATCAGAGCGCTCTCAGTGATATGCGCTTCCTCATCGTGTTCGTCGCTGTCTATGCCGACCAGCCCCTCGCCATATCCAGGGATCCCGCGCGGAGAGACACCGTCTGCGGTCACGGCATACCGTTTATAATCAGCTGCCGTTTCAATAATAAAATTTTCTCGCGTGATGGTCCGCAGGCTATCCTCCGGGATGCTCCTCACGGAATCGAGGAAATACTGGTCGGTCAGGATAAACGTGGGAATCTGATACTTGTCAGCGATATAAAACGCCTGCTGCGCCACCAGAAATGCCTCTTCCGGGGTACTGGGAGCGAAAATAGCGCGCGGAAATTCTCCGTGCCCGGCATACAGGACCAGATTGAGATCGGCCTGCTCTGTGCGTGTCGGCAGCCCCGTGGAAGGTCCCGGCCGCTGTCCGATATGCACCACGATCGGCGTCTCGATGATGCCAGCCAAACTCACTCCCTCCGTCATCAGATCAAAACCGCCGCCGGATGTCGTCACGATCGCTCGCGCGCCCGCATACCAGGCGCCGAGCCCCTGATTGATGGCCGCGATCTCGTCTTCCGCCTGATCGACGACCACTCCGAACTCGTTGCCATGCTTGGCCAAAAAAGTAAGCAGCCCTGTCCCGGGCGACATCGGATAGGAAGAAATGTAGTTGCAGCCCGCAGAGAGCGTCCCGAGTCCGAGCGCCTCCGTGCCATCAAGCAAAAGCTCCTCCGCGACGGCACTCCTCTTAGCGACTATCACCTCGATGCCCTCGGCATAGGCGAGATGCTTGCCGAAGGCGTACCCGAGCGCGCCGGCTTCGATATTTTTCGCCACCACTGCTTCGCCTTTGCGGGCGAAATGATCGCGGAGATATTCCGTCAGACCTTTTTCTTCCGCGTGCAACAGCCCGAGCGCGACGCCCACGGCCACCGTGCTGGTGTAGATCGGGTTGCCGAGCTCATTTGCGAAACGCGTGAACGGGACATCAATGATATGGCACCCCTCGGAGACATCGCGGAGCTTCTCGAGCTCTCCTAGTACGATAGTATCCAAAGCGATACGGTCCCGCAGATGCGGTATCACATCCTTGTCCATAGCGAACAGGAAATCGATGCGCTTGACGAACGCGGCGCGCTTGGCATCGGTGATGCGGATCTCGGTCGAGTTGCTCCCGCCGCGGATACGCGACATATATTCTTTGCTCGCGAAAACATTGTAGCCCTCGCGCTTGAGCACTTGCACCAGAAGAGCTTCGACGGTCTGCACCCCCATCCCTGCTGCGCCCCCCAAGACAAGAGAAATATCTCCCGAAAAACGTTTCATACCTTCATTGTTTGTTTTTTGTTTGTATCTGAATTATAGCATAAGAGTCCTCCATCTGCCCTACTTTCCTATCAAATAAATCTGCTCTTGCAACTTATGCGCATTCCCATACTGAAGCAACCCCAGATATGATCGTACTGTCTCTTTTTTCACTTCTTTTTCTTGGATAGTGCGCCACATCCTTTTTTTCGTCGTTGTCCTGAGCACACGATGGTCAGAAAAATGTACCCAGCCCAAGAAATCGACACCCGATGCCGCGGTCTGAGAGTATATCAAATTTAAAAAATAAAATCCCGCACTGGTCGATGACCTGTGCGGGGAAGATTTCAAAAGCTCTAAGGGTCCAGGATCTAAAGAGTCCTGAGTACCCATGTTCCGAGGGCTTACTCGGGGACAACGAACACAAACGCGCCGTTGTCATTCCACTGGTAGCCGGGAATGTCCCAATAGGCGCTGAGCCAGCGCCCATCGCCGTAACGGTGGGAGTTGAGGACGTCCGGGCCACCATCAGAATCCTTGATCGGATCATGGAGTCCCGCAGTGTACACGATGCCCATTTCCTCCAACTGCTTGTCGGAGACGGCTTCGCGGACGCGGGGCATGATGCCGGCCAGTGGCTTCTGGTAACCGAACTTCTCGGCGTAAGCGCGCAGATTGGCAGTCGTCCGGTTTTCCTTGACTTCCTTGCCCGGAACGATCACAACATTGTACGTCTTTGCGCCTGAAAGCCGGTGATTGGCGTCATAGGAGTCGGGCATGGTGCTCATGAGGCATTGCGTGGCGTAGTCGCCGACACGGAAGCCATGGGCTTTGAGCCGATCGATTTCTTCTGCGCCCGTGAGGTCGAAGCCCGTCAAGGTCAATATCCAGTGTCCGTGCTCATTCTTGGCGAACGGGAATGGCTTCGGGCGAACTTCGAGATCTCCGCGAAGGAGTGCATCGATACCGCCGGCTGCCGTCACGGTGTTGAGCACCGCTTCGATTTGACCGACTGTGAATCCTTTGTAGATGTTCTTGAACATTTCTGTTCCTTTCTGGACTCAAAGTCCAAAGAGTTTGCCTCTCCCGGAGGCGCGGTTGTCCGGGATATCCAGACTGCTTGGCGATAAAGATTTTGCCAGAGCAGAGAGATGTCTAAAGAGATTTACACAAAACTCTGCTCTGGCAAATATCGGAAGAGTTGGTTTTTAAGGTTCAACACACTATTATACACCTTTTGAGACAAAAAGTCAAATTCGCTGGCTCTATAGAAACTAAAAAGAGCTCTCTTAAAGCTCTTTTTATCTAACCACACTTACTCCTTTATCACTCCTTCTCCAGCTCCTTTTTCACCACTTCGAATTCATTCTCGATCTCTTTGAGGCGAGTGCGGCTCACCTTGATGAGCGCCGTCCCTTCTTTGATCTTCTCGAGGCCTTTTTCCACATCTACCTCTTCCTGAGTATCGAACCAGCGGATGATTTCCTGCACCTTTTTCAGCGATTCGCTCAGATTCAACTTCGCCATACGGTTATGTTGCTATTCGATTATTTTTTCCACCTTTGCCAGAAGCTTTCCGTGTCCGAGCTGCACATCCAGTATATCACCGATTTTCGTTTCTGAGATGTCCTTGAGGATCCTGTTCCCGCTCCGGACCAGGCTGTAGCCGAGCGTCAGCACCCGTTTCGGATCGTATTGTTTCAGGAGGTCTTCGGCGTGCAGGATGTCTTTTCGGATTTTTTCTATCATCGCGACGAAACCCTGCCGCATATGCCTCTCTCCCTGATCGAGATCGTTCAGCTTCTGCCGGACAAGGGACTGGGCGAAAACGATCCGCTCAGCGATGTCTTGCCGGAGCGTCCCTACCAGATCCCGGAACGTCCGCAGATGCGCGATCAGCACCTCGCTATCCACGGTCAACGTATTCCGCACATCGGCCAGCTGCTCCCGAAACAAGACCGGCAGCTGATATCTGAAGTGCTGCATCAGCTGGCGCGCCTCATCCCAATGGGAGCGGAGGTGCTTCGCGGCCGCCGTCGGCGTCGACACCATCATATCGGCGACCAATGCCGCGAGCGTGATGTCTTTCTCGTGCCCGATACCGAGCAGGGTCGGGATACTCGATTGCGCGACCTCGCGAGCCAGCGCCTCATTGTTGAAAGCCTGCAGGCTCTCGAGGCTGCCGCCGCCGCGCACGATGATCAGCACATCGTATTTTTCCGGATGGCGATTGAAAAAACGTAGTGCTTCCATAATCTCGAAGACTGCCCGCTTGCCCTCGACGCTCGTCGGATAAAAATCCACCTGCATTCCCTGCGCGCCGAGATTCATCTTGAAATCATCGATAGCGGCGCCGTCTTTCGAGGTGATGAGCGCGATCCGGTCGGGGTACTGCGGGAGAGCGCGTTTGCGTTCAGGTGCGAACAATCCTTCGGTTTCCAGCTTCTTCTTGAGCGCTGCATAGGCTTTCTGGAGCGCCCCCTCGCCGAACAGCTCGATGACGCTCACCTTGAGGCTCAGGCGGCCGTTAGGTTTGTATATTTCCGGAACCCCTTCCACGACGATTTCGTCGCCTTCGGCGATCTTCACTCCGGATATGTCATAGTGGAAACGGGACACGAGACAACTGAGCATGCTTTCATTCTCGTCTTTGAGAGAGAAATATATCCAGCGCTCACGCTCGCTCACGCTCGTCACTTCTCCCTTGATGCGCGCCGCCATACCAGACAACTCGATATTCAATCCATCCAGAAACTGCGTGACCGAGAGCGGCTGATCTTCCTCTTTTCCCCCTGCAGTTTCTCCTGATGCCTGATGTATGATTCCTGATTCTTTTTCATCAGAAGCACCCGCTCTTTTATTCTTATCCGGCGCTTGTTCCTTGATAATCTGCAGGAGGGCCGCCCCATACTTCCGGAACTTGGCCTCCTTGATCCCCTTGATGGCAAGCATCTCTTCCTTTGTCCGCGGCAGCGCACTCACAAGCGCGTCCAAAACGGCATTCGGAAACACGCGGAACGTCTCCACGCCCTCTTTCTGCGCCTGCTGGTTCCGCCAGTCCCTGAGCTGATTCAAAAGAGACATAAGAGATAAGGATTCGATATACTGCACTTGCTATTATAGCAAAAAAGGAGGACTCTGCCTCGCGACATAATCCTCCTCAGCAATACCAGCTCTTTTCAATTTACTTGAGATACTTCTCGATCGCTGTCTTGAAACCATCGAGAGGCACAGCGCCCACGATCCGCTCGCCGGTCACCGTTCCGTCGGCGTTCAGCGTGCCGACGATGAAGCTCGGCGTACCGGAAACACCGGCTTTGCCTCCGTCTTCGATATCCTTGGCGATTTCCTGCTTCGCCTCATCGCTTGCGGCGCACGCAGTGACCGTGCCCGGATTGGCACCGGCCTTGCGGATCAACTCATCAAGCTTGCCCGCAGGCAGTCCTTTGCCGTTGGAAATCGTGTTTTCGAACAGGCCCTGTGAAAAAGCGAAGTACGCCTTGTCTCCTTTTTCTTTGCGGACGCAGGTCGCTGTCGCCGCCTCCATACTGGCATTGGGTTCATGGAAACTGAGCGGAAAATCACGGAAGGCGATCACGGCCTTGCCAGTATCCACATAGTCCTTCACCAGCTTGTCGAATGTCTCTTTATGAAACCGCTGGCAAAACGGGCATTCATAATCGCTGAATTCGACAATCGCCACTTTCGCCTTGGTCTTATCGCCGAGCACCGGATCATCGTCAAGAGAGGTTGTCGCATTCGAATCTGTCGGTGCCGCTGCCGGAGCTTGTGCTGCATCCTTATTGGCTGCAGTCGGCCCTGAAACAGGCTTCCCTATCGCCGCAACGATAGCCCCGGCGATAATCAGGCTCGCCAAAAGAATAGCCGCCGCCACCAATAACGCGTCTTTTCCAAACTTTCCTTCCTCTGAGGAAGTCATCGCATCGCCTTCCATAGTGTTTCTCGATTAGTATTTAACCCATTCAGTATACCAAGTTTTTCCCTTTCGCTCAATTACACGAAACGAAGCGCTTCCGGATAGAAGATGAGGAGATAGCCGAGCAGCAGCATAAGCAAGCCGCCGATCAGATTGGACCATTTGGAATATGCCTGCGTCAGATGCAGTTTATCGAACCCCCAGAGCGCCAATCCGAAAACGAGGAAATCATCGATCATATAGAAGAAAATATAATCCGCCATATACCCCTGCGTCTGCCAGAAACTCAGGTTGTTGATCTCGATGATCTTGGTAAACGCCTGCGGGATGCCGATAGAACAGGCGAACTCGATGACATTGACCGAAAACGCCAGCGCGATGACGCCGAACGCCGTCACCCACGTGAACGGCTCGCTCGCCAGTTTTTTGATGCGGCTCGAGATTTTCGCGCGTCCCTCCAAGTCCACTACCTGGCACGTCCCATCCGATGTGTACCACTCATAGAGGAAGAAGATACCGCCGCCGACAGCCAGCGCCCCCACGATCGGCGTGACGATGCGGTCCAGACCGACGAAATCCCAGGTCGTGAACCAGACATTCAGGATGAGGTAGTACATAAGCGTTTCGGCAAGGATGAAGATCCCTGCCACCGTCCACATCCGTCTCCTCGATCCCATCTGTACCAGCACGATGAGAAATGTCACCAGGACCCACATCGCGCACGGGTTGAACCCATCGATCAGCCCGAGGATGCCGGAAAGAACCGGCAGGGAATACTCGGCTGCGTCGATGACCGTATCGGTAAACGGTATGGTCACGAGAAGAGGTTCCGGGGCAGGCATCGTACAGATGCCCGTCGTGCTGTCGCAGATCGCTCCGCGCGTCTGTTCTATCGCGCTCGCCTGTCCCGCCAAGAGTCCGCCGACGCCGATACGCGGCTGCCCCTGATGCTCGTCGATCAATGCTTCTATGCGTTTCCCTGTCGTCTTCTCGGAATCGAAGCCTTGGAGCACGGTCGCACCGATAACCGTGATCGGTGTCGCTTTGGAAAGCTTTTGCGAAACAGTGAATTGATCGAAGCGCGCCTTCCCTTCCTCGGTATTGATATCGATGAGACTCACCTCCATATCGCTCCGCTGCCGCTCGAGCTCGCGCAGATATTCCATCTCCGCTTGGCAATGGGCGCAGTCCTGCCGCTCGAACACCTCGACCAGCACCCTGTCTTGAGCGAAAGCGCCGTTCGCAGAAACAGAAAAAAACAGTCCGGCAAGAATGATGAGAAAAGAGGGAAGATATTTCATACTTCAAATGTGTATTTCGAATCGCCGATACCGCCCCGCGATATAGGCGATCGCCTCACGGAGCGGCGGGAGGAAATTCTTCCACGCCAGAAGCTTGGCGAAAGCATACGCCGCGATAAGCAGGATGGCTTGGATGAGCCCGCTTATGTTGTCGCTTACGCGCACTCCGCGTATCAGGAAACGATGGAAAATGGCGGCCACGAAGACCGCGTACACGATGCGATGAAGGAGCTTCCACTTGGCACCGCCCAAGAATCGCATCGCCAGATTATTCGAGGTCAGAAAAAGCGGCAGCGTCAGGGCGTACGCGAGCATTCCGAAGAGAAACCGCGGTTCGATAGCGAAAAAATCCGTGCGCCAATACGGCCCGACGTATATCGCAAACCAAGCTGGATCAAGCAGGTACCCCAGTCCGTGCACCGTCGCCATATATGCCATCAGGATGCCGAGTTCCCGCCGTATGCTCATCATCTGGAGCAATAACCGCATCCGGAAAATGCGAGACAACGGGCTCAAAAACAGGATGAATATGAGCACATTGGCCGCCATTTGCCCGAAATCTGTCCGCAAATCCGGCAAAAGGAATCCGAACAGGCTCAGGTGCGCCACGATGAGCAGCGAGCGCTTAATCAGAAACAGATGCTTCGCGAAAATATCGCTCGCGAAATCGTGCAGCCGAAAACAGAAGATGGCGATCGGATCAAGACTTTTCAACAACGCGGTCACCATCTTGTTTACGGTTCGACAGTTATCTCCTCCGCAGCCGGATCCGCCTGCGCAGCACGCTCATAACGGGTATTAGACCCCCCCCAGGGCAAGCCCTGGACCGAAGTCCCTCCGCGGCAAGCCGCGGGGTATTGACCCGATTTTACCGGCACTCCGTTCGCCTGCCTGCCGGTAGGCAGGGAAACGAAAGTAAACTTTCGTTTCACTCACTTCGTTTGGTAATAAAAATAGAGTCCGGCAAGCGTCAAGAGGATACCTTGGACTGTTCCCAACAGGACGATGATGGCCGGCTGTTTCATAGCATCATTTTCTCGAGTTTCATCAGAAGCAGTCTACCACAAAAAAAGAGACTGGGGCAACAGGAAAATACTTACATAACGGGCTAAAAATATGGTACTATGGAGTCAAATCAATACCAATCCGCCATGAACGATCCGATCATCGTCGTCGATAAGTTGCGCATCATCTACAACCAAGGGAAGTCCAATGAGACGCGCGCACTCGAAGAAACCAATCTGACTATCTATCCTCACGAATACGTGATCATTTACGGTCCTTCCGGCTGCGGCAAATCGACGCTCTTGTATTCCTTGTCGGGGCTGCAATCGGCCACCTATGGCGATGTCTACATCCAAGGCAAAGCCATCTCCACAATGACGCGACAGGAGGACCTGAACCTCCATCAGACCGGTATCGGCATGGTCTTTCAGGCTTTCTATCTGATCGATTCGTTGGATATTCTCGAAAATGTCTGCCTGCCGAAAGTCTTCCGCGGCGAAAATCCCCGCGAACGCAAAGCGGCCGGGATCCAGCTCTTGCGTCGTTTCGGTATCGTCGAACAATCCGACAAGTTTCCCAATCAGCTCTCCGGCGGACAGAAACAGCGCGTGGCTATCGCCCGCTCGCTCATCAACAATCCGGAAATCATCCTGGCGGACGAGCCGGTCGGCAACCTCGATAGCGAAAGTGCCGAAAACGTGCTCAAAATCCTGAAGGAACTGAACGAGATCGACAAGAAAACCATCGTGCTGGTGACGCACAATCCGGAACATCTCGTGTACGCCGATCGCGTCATCCATATGAAGGACGGCCGCATCATCAAGGAAGAGATCCACAAGGATAAGCGCCCGGTCGAGAAAGTCAACAGTCTCGAGACACGGGAACCGGAGCCCGCAGAATCCCTAGAGCTCAAACTCCTGATGTCATCCTTCAAAGGCCTGCTCCCGCAACAGGTGGATGTGCTCCTCGTACCATTCAAAGCGAAGCAGCTCCTCGCGCATCTGCTCTCCGAACTGAATGACGAACAGGTCAGTATGGCCGAAGCCTTCCTGAAAGAGCTCTTGTTCAAGAATATCGACATCTCGACATTCTCAGAACGGCTCGACCTGGATCTGGACGATGGCGGCGCCGGCTGGAACAAGCTGCGCGCCCGCTCGTTCGCCCTGCATACGGCGATGATTATGGAGCAGGTCCAGAAACTGAGCGGCGACGCGCAGAATGGCGCGCTGTCGCTTGCAGACTATATCATCACGCGTTTCCATCTGAAGTTCTCCGATACGCAGAAGCTCCGCCTGCAGGCCGTCCTCAAGCTGCGTCTCGAAAATCAGATCGGCCAGATCGCCCTCCAGAAACGCCTCGACACCCGGGTATCGGCCGATGGCATCGGTCTCCACAAGACGACGGCTGAAAAAGTCGTCCGGGAAATAGAGATCCTTATGCTCCTCAAATACTCCTGATTATGAGATTTTTTGACCTCTTGAAATTGTCGCTCCGTATGTTCAAGGCCCGCACGATGCGGACGCTCTTGACGATTCTCGGTATGAGCGTCGGTATCGCTGCGATCATTTTCCTCGTGTCTTTCGGATACGGATTGCAGCGCACGCTGCTCGAGAAAATCACGACATCGGACGCGCTCATCACTCTCGATGTCACGCTCGGCAAAACGGGAGGCGATGAAAAGCTCGACAGCGGCACGATCGAAACACTGAAGACGCTCGCGGGAGTCGTCGATATCATCCCGGTGCTGGAGTTGCCCGGACAAGGCAAGCTCGACGCGATCACGCTCGATATCAGCACGGTTGCCTCGACCGCCTCCCTCCTCAAAAGCGAGGGTCTCCAGATCGAAGCGGGGCGGCTCTTTACCGAAGACGAACCGCAGAACATCATCATCACTGCGGGGGTCACCAAAGTCTTCAATATTCCTCCCGAAGCGATGCTCGGAAAAACCGTCACCCTCACCCTGTTTCCGAGCAATGCTCCCGGTCAGACCGACAAAAATACCGCTTTCACGCCGCAAAATACCTATACTATCGTCGGAGTCGTGCCGGGCGAAGACAACCTCATCTACTTCTCCTTGGATTCGCTCACGGATTTCCCGCTCCGAAGCTATACCAAACTCAAGGTGAAGTGCCTCTCGACCAACGTGCTGGATCAGGTACGGAGAGATATCGAACAGGCTGGCTTTGCCGTTTCCTCGATTTCAGAAACCATCGACCAGGCCAACAAAGTATTCCGGGCGGTGCAGATTGTCCTGATGATTTTCGGTATGATCGCGCTCATCGTCTCCGCCATCGGTATGTTCAATACGATGACCATCGCCCTCCTCGAACGGACAGAGGAAATCGGCATTATGAAAGCTATCGGAGCCTCGCGCGGCAGCATCTCGCTTATGTTCATTATGGAATCCACGCTGATGGGATTCTTGGGAGCCGTGGGCGGCGTGGCACTGGGATATACCGAGGGGGAAGTATTGAACATTCTCATCAATCTAGTGGCCAACCGCTTCGGCGGATCGTCCGTCGACCTCTTCTACAGCCCGCTCTGGTTCATCTCGACCGTGATCGCCTTCGGTGCCTTCGTCGGCCTCTTGACCGGTATCTTTCCTGCCCGCAAGGCGTCCCACATCGACACCCTGGAAGCGCTCAGATACAAATAACCCCCTTGAAAATCTGCTATAAAAAAGACAGCTCCCGCGATGGGGCTGTCTTCATTTTCTCTGCCTGGCAGACACGAGAAGGCCCCGCTCAGTAGTACCTGACGCTGGTCACCTTACCATTGATGATCGATACGAGCACGTTTTTGACATTGCCGACCCTATCATACGTCTGGATCAGTATCGAGATCCTGGCTGAGGCGAAATGCTTCCGCGAATACGTGTAGGAAATGGAGCTCGTGTTCGAGCGTTTCTTTTTGATGCCGTTGACGGATATCGTCATAGACCGGATGCCGCTCTTGTCGGAAGAGATGGCGCGGATATTGACCCTATTCGTATACCGCTGCCCCACTTTCGGGCTGAGCAGATTCACCCAAGGAGCGATACGCTCTTTGGTCCCCTTGGCAAGAGGTGGGGTGGATGCGGATGGCTGATTTTGATTCTGAGCGGAAGAGCCAGAGCCGCCCGATGATCCGGAGGAAGATCGGCCTGAGGAGGGAGTGTCAGCGGTAGTGGCAGGGGAAGGGGTGTTGTCAGCGGTAGCAGGCTGACGGCTCGAGGGAGGAGCAGGAGAAGTGGTAGTAGTGGCAGCAGGAGAAGAGGGAGTCGTTGCGGGGGTGGTGGGAGTAGGAGTAACAGGAGCAGCGGGAGCTGAAGGAGCGGAGGGGATGGGGATGGTAGCGCCATAATAGGCGCCGTACATATTGTTGACAAAGGCGCTCCCATAATACCCGCCGTTCACATTGGCGCCGTGACGCGCAGGGAATCTGCCGATGCCATCGCTCGGATTCGTATCCAGAATGCACTTCCCAGGATTCTTCGGATCCGGACCATACGTGACGCCGTAGTGCGTCGCATCGCCATCAAATGGAGCGCATGGGTCCGGCTGCGTCCAGGTGCCCACTTTCACCCAGCGTTCGACATAAGCGAAGAATTTCGGGTCATTCCACAACGTGACACCATTGGGCAAAATCTTGGCAGCTATGGCTGAGCCCTTGAAAGGCTGGGAAGTGCAGCAAAACTGATAGTCTCCGCCGGGGACAGAGCCGCCATCGATGTATCCGTACGGGTCACGGAGCGTCTTCGCGCCTGTCCCGGGCTTCGACAACTCGGTCCAATACTGTGTTACAGAACCTGTCTGCCCCCACAAGGCCATCCCCTTGCCGCCATTCGCCTGAGCAGACTGGATAATCTGGTCATTTTCCTGATACGCCGTCGTCGGGGCATTGGTCACAGCATCCTTCATAGCCTGATTACGGAGCACGATGCCCGCAAAAAGAATGGCTAATTTGCGACCGTGCAGGTGCCCGCCATTCGCCCGCCAGTTCTGACCGCTGGCCCGTAGCTGATACCAGTCGATGCCCATCTGCGTCATCATAATCCCGGCTTGCCGCTTGTCCGCAACGCTGTCGTTCAGCGAAAGCCTGAGAACGCCCTCAGCGATACCCGTGGCGATAGTAGCGCCATAATCCGGCATATTATCTATCGGGTGCATCAAACGCCCCATCCAGTCTTCCTTATGATCCAGCTGGACCCTCTGAAACCGTCCCGCTATCGTATCCAGACTAGGAGCTTTGGCGACCGGCGTAAGCGACGGCAAAACACCGAGATCCATACTATTCACGGAGTAGCTCGGCTTGCTCGTCCCATAATACGGTGGCCGGAACAGCGTCGCCCCTCTATCCGTCGGTACCGATGACAGCACGGTGAGGACAGCGGCCGTCTGGAGGAAAGCATGCGCTGTAGGAGGATTCAGCGCACTCACCGCCTTCACCACCGAAGACCCGCCCGGAACCGTAGTCGGCAAACTCGGCTGCGATGCCGCGTTGTAGTTACCGATTCTGTTGTCATACGGTTGATTCGTGTGCGACTGCGGATTGATTTCCCAACCGTTTCTCCCGGGCGTTGCATCAGGTGTAATGCTCCTGATCACGACCGGTCCCACCACCCAGTAGTCCCCATTCACGAACTGGCCATACTGATACTCCCGATCAAACGTCCACGTTATCCCATACTGCGTGATAGAAGAAGCGATATTGTCTACGATGACCGTGGCTCCCGACGAAGTGGTGAGATTGCCATCCGTATCCCGCGCGACAGCGGTAATGGTATGATTGCCCTCTGTCGCGTTCGTGATGTCCCAGGCGACATTGTACGGGCTGGCAGTATCTTCCGCTCCGATATTCGCACCATCCACCTTGAATCGGACTCCCGCCACTCCGATATCGTCAGTCGCCGTAGCCGTGGCGATAACCGTAGCGCCATTCGTTGCCGTGGTGACAGATACCGTCGGTCCGGCGGCCAGCGCTCTAGTATCCGTTCCGCCACAAACAAACAGCAGTGCCACAAAAACACCGAGAGTATATGAACGATATGCCCAAGCCTGGAGACTCTGTGGAAAAGTTCTGCTGGTTGTAAGGATATGCATAGAACGCACAACGATTTCTGTTTCGAAATTGCCACTCGCTTCACCTCGAGAATACCATAATGTAGAGTTCCCGACAACTGTCTCAGTATGTCGAGCGGAGCGCGTTTACGATGACGATCACATCGATCGCTTCTTGCAAAAGGGCTCCATAGAGCGGCGGAATGAACCCGAAAAACGCGAACAGCATCCCGATAGCCGATAATCCGATGCCTATCAAGATGCTCTCTAGCGCCACATGGTACGAGCGGCGCCCGATATGGATCGCATCGCGGATCAGCCACGCATTATGGCCGAAAATCGCCACGTCCGCCGCTTCAATAGCCGCGCTGTTGTCCGTCCCTGAAAACACGATGCCGATATCCGCGAGCGCGAGCGCCGGAGCATCATTCAGCCCGTCGCCTACCATCCCGACCAGCTTACCCTCGCGCTGATAGCGCTGGATGAGCTCCGTTTTGCGTTCCGGTCGGCACTTGGCATATATCGGTATCCGGAAATGCCCGAAAAGCCGCTCGGCGCTCACTTTCCTGTCCCCCGTCAAGATGCCCAAGCCATATCCGCGCTCCCGCAAATAGTCGAATACCTCCCCGACATCGGATTTCACCACATCATCGAAGAAAAATCGCGCCACCGGATGATCAGGGCTGACAGAAATCAGTTCGACGATGATTCCGCTCCCTCTGGTATGCTCTGCCTGCACGATGCCATAGCGCTTGCCGAGGACGCTGCCGAATATCCCTATCCCGATTTTTTCTTCCACGTCATCGGCGGTCAGCGCCTCGCCGTCCCCCTTCGCGCACTCTCTGACGATGGCCTTGGCGATCGGATGCAGCGAATGCCATTCGATAGCGGAAGCGATAGCCATCGCCTTCTCTTTCGAAACGGCTGGGGCGAGGAGCTCCACTTTCTTCAGATGCGGCTCACCGAGCGTGAGGGTTCCGGTCTTGTCGAAAAAAAACATCTTGGTCTTGGCCAAAAGCTCCAGGATCATCGGACTCTTGATGATGATATTTTTTCTCGCCGCCTTGTTGAGACCGCCGATGAAGCTGATCGGTGCGGCGATGAGGAGCGGGCACGGCGTCGCGATCACGAGCACCGCGAGAAAGCGCTGCCAATCACCGAAAAACAGATAGGCACCGGCGGCCAGCGCAAGCGAGAAAACGGTGAAGACGATATTATACTGCTCCGCCAGACGCACCAGAGGCGTCGGATGCGCTGTCCCCTCTTCGACCAAAGACAGTATCTTCCGATAGCTCGAATGCTCGAAATCGCCCAAGACGGAGAGCTTCAACATTTTGCCGACATTCACGGCGCCGCTTTTCAGTACCGCGGTTTCCGCATACGCCACCGGCTCCATTTCCCCTGTCAGATTGGATTCATCGAGCAGCGCGCGATCCGACAGGAGATAGCCGTCGAACGCCAGCATCTCGCCCGGCCGTACCAGGAGCACGTCGCCTGAGCGTATCGAATGGATAGAAACTGTGTGCGTCCCCGCCGCCGTCGTGACTGAGACGGTTTTGGGGATATTCTCGAGCAGCCCCCGGAGCGTCTTCTCGGCGCGCGCCGTGCCATATTTTTCCAGAGCCGCGCTCACCGTCACCATCAGCGCAATCACCGCACCGGCCACATATGAGTGGAGCACGAGCGACGTCGCCAACGTGACAAATGCCAGATAATCCAAATTCCATTTCCCTAAGCGCACCCGCTCATAAGATTCGAATAAGAGCGCCGCCACACCGAAAAAAATCGCGATGACATACATCACGGGGGTCTGCCACACGAACGCCGCGCCGATACAGGCCGCGACCAAGAGCGGCAGATGAAATTCCCGGCTTCTCACAATATCGAAAAGACTCACCATACCCGCATTATGTTTCTCTGCCGCTAAGGCATCAGACGATTTTTTTCTTTTTTTGCGTATCCTGGGATGCGGCAGGCCGCCCTGTCGGCATACTGTCATACTTCTTGATCCGCGCCTCATCGGCATACAGACGAGCTTCGAGCGATTCGATTTCGTGTTCTTCGTGCCGTACCTGGCGCAAGATCCAAAACAACGCCCCGCAGAAAATAGCGAACAGGAGCGCCGCGATACCGATCAGATAGATCAAGGGATGACCCAGAGAAAGTACCGTGCCCCGGAATTCATCCAGAGGCGTATCGAATGATATCCCTGCCGCCTGCCACGCATCACATTGCTCCAGGTACGCGGCCAGAGCATCCTCCGGGACGAAAACCGGATTGCTTTCCTCTCGTGCCGTCTGGAAAACGCTTACCGCCTTACTGCAATGCTTCGACGAATACTCCTGAAAGCCCTGTTTGAAAGAGAGGCCATAACTGCCCTCAGCAATCGGTACATCCGCTTCCAGCGCTGCGGCTTTGATCAACTCGATCGGCAGCGCGAATGCGAAATTGTCTCCCTGAGAACGATTCAGTTCATCGGTCTGAAACGTGACCATCCCGACGACTCTGCCCCGCTCGTCGAAAAACGGTCCGCCGCTCGATCCCTCAGATACCTTGGCATCGGTTTGGAAGATCTTGAACTGCCTATCGGCAGACTGCTTGATCGCGCTCACCACCCCTTGGGTAAATGTCGCTTGCAGAGAGTTGTTCCGGTTAAGCTCGGCCGTCGCGGGAAAACCGAAAATGAAAGCCCGGGTACCGGTCGCGATGGCTTCCCCGTTGCCGAGAGCCAGCGCCGGCAGGCGGGTTTCCTCGATTTTCAGAAGCGCGACATCTTTCTCGTCTTCCAAGAAATTATCATTGACCGAAAGCGTCGTCGCCGGAAAACCCTCCGCGATCAGATCAGGCATATTTTTCTGCACAGAGTCGGGCCGCAGTACGGACACCTCGCTTCGCAAGTCGAAAACGCTGTGCTCGATGACGTATCTCAGGACGTGCTTGCTGAAACTGTTTTCCCTCTCATCCTGGAGAAACTCCTGCATCTCCACCTCGCTCAAGAACAGCGCGTTCTCATAGAGCGCTGACAGAGCGCTCTCGGACGCCAGCATCTGTTTGACGGTCTCTTGGGAAACGACGTGCGCGTTGGTCGCGATATAGCCATCCGGATGGATGATGAAGCCGCTCCCCACCAGATACTCGTCGACCGGCACTTCGGTATACTTGTCCGGCACCACAGCTACCAGACGCCTCCGTATATCGACTTTTATCGCCGGAATCTTTGCGGTGCCGCTCACGTGTTCTGCGATACGGACCACGGAGGGCTTCACCAGATCGACGAGCGCTTCCTGCGGCAAGGCTGTTTGCGCCTCTGCGAACGCCGCCCCTCCGAACATAAGGAGAGAGAGCGCCGCAAAAACCAGGCTGCGGACAGCGGGGCATATGAGACGATACCGACGGTTGCGTGTCTGCATAAGAGGAGGAGATTCGTTGTGTTCGCCTTCATTGTAACACATCGCGTGTCATTGAAAGATCGGCGGCATCAACTATTTCTTCATCCCGGTCATCTATCGCCACCGGTTCAACAAAAAAGAAGCTGCCTAAAAATGTATCATAATTCCACGACCGCCTGCCCGCCTATGGAGGGTGGAATTATGATACATTTTTTTAATAGTATAATAAAAAGACCTCTCATCTGAGAGGTCTTTTTGTATCAGGTCTTTTTCTATGTCTGCCAACGATTATTTTTCCGTGATCTCGATTGTCCGCACCTGGATCGGCGTAACCGGCGAAGATCCTTCGCCCCCTGGCTTGGTTTCGGCCTCGGCGATCTTGTCGACAGTCTCCACACCGGCGGTCACATGACCGAAAATAGTGTAGTTCGGCGGGAGCGGGCTGTCCTTGTGCATAATGAAGAACTGGCTGCCGTTGGTATCCGGGCCGGCGTTCGCCATAGCCACCGTGCCGCGCGTGTACGCGCCGGTGAACGGCTCATCGTCGAACCGGTATCCAGGACCGCCCATTCCCGTCCCGTCCGGGTCGCCGCCCTGGATCATAAAGCCCTTGATCACCCGATGAAAGACCGTGTTGTCATAGAACTTCTCCCGCGCCAGGAACACGAAATTGTTGACTGTGATCGGCACCATCTTGGCATTGAGCGCTACTTCGATGTCGCCCACATCGGTCTTGAGCGTCGCCGCGTATTTCTTCGTCTGATCGATGGTCATCTGCGGCTGTGTCGTGTACATTTTTTTATTGCTTAGCGTATTAGGGGACGAGGGAGGAGTCTGGGGAGCTTTGCTCGCTGGCGGGGCTTGCGAGGAAGCATCGCTACCCGTGTTCGCGTCAGGATAGAACTTCAATGTATCATCCGTTGCTGCCTCCTTGCGCACTTCCTCGGTCTGCATCGTACAGCCGGAGAGCAGGAGAACGCTCGCGAAAAGAAATATCAGGGAAATATGCCTTGTCATACCGGTGTTATCGCTTAATCCTTATCGGATTCCAGTATAGCGTATTTTTTGGTTTCAAGAAAAGGTGCGGGGTTGACTTTCCACTATTTTTCTGCTATACTTATTATGTTGAGAAGTGAAAAACGGGTGAAGACATCATTGTCTGCAGCCCGTTTTTTCTTTCTCAATATGCTCGGAATAAAGCCAAAAGAGTCGAATTTGGACGCATTCTGGGCAGCTAAAAATTAACATAAAAAAAGCCTATGGACCCGATCCAAACGGACTCAGGGACCCCCGAGTCTCCCTCTGGAGCGCAGTGCACGAACTGCGCACAAGTAAGAAAAGAGACGGCGGACAACGAAGAAATAAGCATGGCATTCTTGCTAGCGCTCGTTCCCGTCATCAGTCTCACCTTCTTTGGTCAGGTAGGTCTCTTGTAAAGGAATCCCCGCCCAACTCGTTGAGCGGGGATTCTTATTGAGCGATTATTTTATGAACAGTCCGCGCAGGAACACCGCCGTATCATAATAGAACGGCTTCACCGTCGGCTGCGGCGTTATCAGGAGGGACTCACGCGCTTCTCGAGGAGCAAGCATCACGTCTTCGTATCCAGGTGCACGTACTATAAGATGGGTTTGTTCCGTCGGCAAATAACGGAGACTGAAATAGCCGTGCTTATCCGTCTTGGTCGACCATTCGCCGGCACTGAGCTCGGCTCCTCCGATAGGCCGCCCCAGACCGTCACGCACGAAACCATATGCCACGTGCGGCTTGAAATAGCGCGTGAGCGCTGCTACGGCCTTCTTCGGCTTGCCGTCAGCCGTCCAGAGTTCGGTAGAGCCGCCGACCGAAAGCCAATAATTGATGCCGCGGACGCTCGGCTCCGTGCTGAGCTTCTCAAGCGCTCCATCGATCCATCGCACCTGTTCGTCTTCGGTCATTGTGCCGTGGATATCCGGGATCGGCGCTCCGAATTCGCCCAAAACGATCTGCCCGGCGCTTTTCAGAGCGAGAGCGGCAGCATCCCTGACCAGCTGCTCGGGAGTCCTGACATAATGATCGATAGTCACGCTGCCCCCGAGCGCCTTGGTGGTCGCCTTGTCCATCACGAGGCGCGCCACATCGCCGTTCATAGAAGCGAGATTCGTATCCACTTTTTTCCCGATTTTCTGGAACGCGTCCGCGGCGCTCTTTGCGCTCGCTATGAGAAATGCCCGATACGCCTCCGTATCCCCTGTCTGCCTCGGATCACCTGGTCCTCCGTTCTCGCATTCCGGACAGCTGACGAAAATATCGCCATCCGCGAACAACTCCGGATGGCTGGCGATAAAGGTCTGAGTTTTCTGTATATGTTCTTCCCGTGTTATCTTCGGATAACCGAACCACCCTTCCCAGCCGGACAAATTGCCCCGGAACCAGACATTCAGTCCGTGCACACGAGCCGCAGCGACCCACCGCTTGAGGAATGGCACGAATTCCTCATCGTACGGTGTCGCGAGAGCGATATGCGTAGCGCCGGTCTCCGCGATAGCCTTCACCTGCCGCTCGATTACGATATCGAAACTCTTGTCGTGCAGCCTCTCCCGGGCGATATCGCGGGAATACTTCATCGTATCGATAGATTGGATAGGCCACATACTCATCCGCGGCGGTTCAGGGTAGATGAGTGTCGGCTCGGGATACGAAGAGCGCACCCAAAAGAACGCTCCGAACAAAACGAGAGCGCCGGCGATAAGCGAGGAGAGGAACGTCCGCATAAAAACTATCTTTTGTTAGTCGGCAGTTTCGGGTTGAGGATGGCGTCGGTATTGAGCTCGTGAAGATACTCGGCGCGAAGCTCGTAGATATCCGCGAACGGATAGTGATCGACCAGATCGTACTTCGCAAATCCAGGATTGCTATGGATGAGACGCCAGGTCGAATCGTCGTCGGAATAGCTCCGCACCACGATGTAGCGCGCCCAGTGATCGGGATACTCGATGGCCGCATCGTAATACGTGCCTGATCCCTCGTGGATGAAGCGTCTCATCGGCAGACCCGATGAGAAAATGATGGAATCATGAGAAGCGGCCGATATCAGGATGAATCCTTTCTCCGGTCCGGCGTGCTCGCGCAGCCAACTGGAAATTTCAGTCACATTTTTCTGGCTCGATCCCACCTGCGCGTCATCGATAGTCACCGCGTCGCTGCTCGCGAATTGGAAGAACGTGACGAAGACGAGGAGTCCGATGAGCACAGTCCGTAGTCCCGCCGCGCGATGCACGAGATAGCCGACGAAAATGGCGATCGAGGGCAGCGTGACTATCGATCATTATGTCAGGACTCCCGAGCAGAGGCTGGATATTGTCTCTTTCGTTCAATGTCGGGATGACTACCGAGAGTCGTGGCTGACTCATAGAGCTAGCGGAAAATGCTTGATTCTGTGCTGTAAGAAAAACAAAAAAGGAGCTTACCTCCTCAAAACTATGAAGTGATATATTAGCAATATTTCATCATTTTGTCAAGCTCACGTAATGTTTCAATACCTTTGCATCACCTGTATACTCAGGTGTTTAACATGCAAAGCTATGGCATATACGATGAA
>MFRV01000028.1 GCA_001784695.1 Candidatus Moranbacteria bacterium RIFCSPHIGHO2_01_FULL_54_31
TTATCTTTTCCGATGATCGTTTCTTCTGGCATAAGGGTGACTCGCCTGCGCGAAAACAATGATTAGGCTAGCCCATTCTGCATCTCTTCCTTGAAGGCGGTGACGATGCCACGGACAAAGACATTGTAACCTGGAATCTTGGTTTCGAAAAATGCCTCGAGTTCTTCCTGTTTCGCGTTCTTTTCGAGCAAGGCTTCATATTCCGCGATCCCGGCTTCGCCCATTTTCTCCATCGTTTCGAGGAAAATGCGCTTGAGCAGCGCCTCGCCGATTTTCGCAAGCAGCTCCTCCTGCTTATCCCCCGGAATACCTTCCAGACGGAAAGCTTCTATCAGTTCCTTTTTCAGCGCTTCTTGATCGAGTGCCATATGTTTGTATGATTAGAGATTATGAATCGACTACCGTACCGCCACGTAAGAACCGATCCGTTGCCCATGCTGCACGAGCGGCGCTATCTTCTTCAGATAATCGCCGATCGTCGCGTCGTGATTGTCCTTATAGAATTCCGCGATACTCAGGATATTCTCTTTGGAGGCGGCTCCGGAAAATTGCGCGAAATTGCTCAGCTGTTCCGGCTTCATCCCGGTGGCATACCCGGACACTTCGCCATGCGCCAAAAGCTTCACATCGTTCACCACATCCCTGAGCGGGATCTTTTCGATCCGCATCCTATCGAACGACCAATCCTGTCCCGGTATACGCTGCTCTGTATGAAACAACTGCTCATACCAGCTATCCACGCGCGGCGCCAGTTCCGGAGTAAATTCCTGGGCGGCCGCTTCGGTTGCGGCGGCGGTCTGCACCGCCTGATCCACGCTTGGAGACACATCATTTGCCGTAGCGGCCACATCCGTACCAGAAATCACTTGCTCCGGATTCGGAAAGGCGGCCGATTCAGCAATATTCCCGGCAGCTCCGGTATCGACATTGCCAGCAATGATCTTGTCCACCAGGGAATCCGTCAGCTTCACGTCCGGATGCGCCGCTGCATACTCGGCGATCAGAGAATCATGCGCCGCGATGCTCGCTATCTTCTCCGGCGACAACCCCTCGGCCTCTGCCAGTGCCCGGCTGATATCGTCTGCCGTCAATCCATGCGCGCTGAAATCAAACGTATCGCCGGCTTGCAGCGAGACATCCCCCACCTTATCCTTCAAAGCATCGATGAAATATGTTTTTTGGGAATCCCCGAGTCCGGTCGCACTTGCCCGTTCCTCCAGGATTTTCCACACCGAATCCCCTTTCTCTACTGGATAAGGCGCGTTCAAGATATCCTGGAATGGCTTCAGCTCGGACGCGATACCGGGTACCACGACCGGCTCGACTGGGGCGATCTCGGCAGGAGGTACGGCAGCGGCATGTGCGTCAGCATCCGAATGCGTCTGGAGCGTCTCTGCCACCGCGGTGTCTCCGAACTGTTCCATCACGATATGCGTCAGCCAGCCGGATCCGACGGCAGCGCCAAGCGCGAGCGCGCCTAATTTTCTGTATGTTCCCGCCCGTTTCGCTTGCTGCCACTTCGCATCAGATGCCAGAATATCCTTTGCCAACATCCTATTCAGTGACTCCGTGTCAAGTGCGAACGGCGTATGCGCCTCATCCCCCAAAGCAGGTTCTATCTTCGTTAGCCCTAGATCCGCGAGCTGCTTTTCCGTCTCTTCCTTGCCGTGCGCCGTACGCTTACGCTCACCCACGCTATCGAGAAGCGTTTCCACGCCGACCGCCATACCGGCACCGCTCGCTACCCTCCGCGACCATACCAGAACAGATGCCGCCCCCACAGCCGCCCCTCCGGACAGTGTCGTCGCTATGGTAATCCCGGCCAGCGCACCTGTTATGACAAGTTTCTTTTCCCAGGAAAGCGCATTATACTTTCTCCCCAATATTCCCATTGCGTATTCGATTTTTTCCAAAGGACCCCTCTGCCGCTCCACCCGATACTTGTCACGCTCCTTGATCAGATTGACCCGCTCATCCAATTTATAGTAATCCAGCAGTCTGGCCGCGCTCTCACGCGTATCCGTCGCGGACAAAGCGGTGCCGGCTCCAGCCATCTCCCCCTGCAGAACCGCCACCTCGACTCTCTGGAGTTCGAGCAGCTTGTCCTCATACAGCTGACGCCATTCTCCCGTGCTTTCAGGCGATTGGAGGCGGAGCACGCTCCGAAGCCTTTTCCAAGTTTGCTTGGTATCGATATCTTCTTTCACATACAAGGCGCGGAGTTCGTTCGCTTCAGCCGTCAAACGATCCAATTGCCGATACAGCGCTTCTGCTGCCGGCGACTTCTCCGGTTCTTTTTCGGCATGGGCAGGTTCTGGGAGAGCCTCAGCTTTCTCTTCCGGAACGAGCGGAACAGCTTCGATTTCCTGCCGCTCCTGTGGCACCATAGAGACCGCCTGACCGCCCTCGGGTTCAGCCAGCGCATCCATATCTTTCTGCATCGCATCCAAGACACCCTTGTTTCTTCTGCGCAAGACTTCCGCACCGCTCTCATCCACATCCGGAATCTTTTCAGGCACGGATTGCTCCGCGCCGGCCACAGACTGAGCAACAGCTGATTTTTTATCCCCTATGCCTTTATCCTTCCCTTTGCGGCGGCGGGTTTTCTCTGGTACCGAACTCGAATCACCCGAAGCAGATTCGGCACTCACTACCAGTGACGCAGCTAAAGGCTCAGGATTTACCCCTGCTTCCGCTCTTGCCAGATATTTTTCCTGCTCATCATCTGGGGTATCCCTACTATTCAAATCTCTCCGGGCAGCATCATCCTTATCAATCGGAAGCTGCGGGGCACGCTTGGGGCGCTTCCCTTTTTTTGTGCGATCTGGACCATCAAACGACTTGATAAAGACCCTTAACTCATCATTGGCAGAATGTATCCACGTTCTCAACGCTTCTTTCTGATTTTCATTCAACCCCTTCCTTGCCTCGTTATCAAAATCCGCCTGCCTGATCGGACTGAATCGTATTTTTTCCCCTCTGTCTTTCTGAGACAATATATCCTCCCTGTGTTTTTCTTTGATAGCAAGCACGGTTGCTGCTGTTATCGTCTCGGATGCCGGTCCGGTCTTTTCAGACCTCTCTTGTTCCAAGGCAGCCACTCTCGCCAAAACCACGTCGCGCAATTCCCGTTCGGTCCTTTGCCCCAACCGCAGCAATACCGCTATTTGTCTGTTAGGCAATAGATTGAGGTCCTGAGGATCGAATGTCAGCTCCCTGAGCGAAACTTCTTCCGGCTCCCTGCTCTCATTCACCTGTGCGATATATTCTTCTTTCGCCCGTCTGAACGAGTCTTTCAGCCGTTTGAAAAATTGCGCCCGGAACTCGTCTACTATTTCTGTCGCTATAGGCTTTTCTTCTGGCTGAGGCGCCCCGAGATAATCCTCCACATCTTTCCGTATCCCATTCAGCTCGATCATATTGAGACGCTTCTCGCCTTGCAAAGAATCGAGCTGTTGGCGTATCCCTCCCAAAAAAGGAAGTTTTTCTTCATCGGCCTTTTCTTTTGCACGAGCATCCGCAGAATCCAAAAGGGTATAGAGCCGCCGCAAGAGAAGGTTCTCCGATGCTTCTTTCGACTTTGAAAGCGGTCTTTCGTCTTTCGATATGTCTATCGTTTTGTTGTCTTCAGGAGAAGGGAAAAAAAAGATTTGTCCCTTCTCGGACCGCGACGAAAAAGCGTCGGGGGGGTGCGTCCCCGGCTCAGTGTTTCTTCGTGACACAATTCCATCCACAGCGCCCATTCAGTTTTCTTTTTGGCTTATCTTTGATACAATGTTAGCATACGCAAGCAAAAAACAAAAACAGATTTATGCTGGAACGATTCTCCTATCGTCCTCATCATATCGCCACGTGGATCGCGCTCATCGTCATCCTGATTTTCGCGTTCGCTGTCAGAATCTATCACATCGAATCTGTCCCCGCCGGGCTCTATCCCGACGAAGCCGCCAATGGCGTCGATGCCCTACACGCGCTCGAGACCGGACAATTCGAGCTTTTCTATCCAGCCAATTTCGGCCGCGAAGGGCTCTTCATCAATCTCCAGGCTCTTTCTATCGCCCTCTTCGGCAATACCATCACCGGACTCAAGCTCTGGTCGATTCTCTTCGGCACGCTGTCCGTCCTCGGCATCTATCTCCTCGGCAAAGAACTCTTCCACAGGCGAGCAGCCGGCATCCTCGCGGCGTTTATGCTGGCGACCTCGTACTGGGCGATCAATTTCTCGCGCATCGGATTCCGCGCCATAATGACGACTTTCCTCCTGACGTTTTCCTTCTATTTCTTCTTCCGCGGACTGCGCACCCGCTCCTTCCGTGATTTCCTGATTGCCGGACTGATCTTCGGTCTCGGTCTCCATACCTATATCGCCTTCCGCGTCGCGCCGCTCATCCTGATCATCCTCCTGCCGGCGCTCCTCCTCTCCTACGAGAATTTCCTCAGGCGCTTCTGGAAGCACGCGGCGCTGTTCATCTTAGGCGCCTTCATCGCTTCCGCGCCGATGCTTTATCATTTCTTCATCGCGCATCCTGAGGATTTCGCCTCCCGCTCATCCCATATTTCCGTTTTCTCTCCCGACGTGAACCACGGCGATCTCCTGGGCACGCTCGCGAAAACATTTTCCATCTCGCTCATCAAATACAATTTCTTCGGCGATCAGAACTGGCGGCACAATTACCCGCCCTACCCGATCCTCGATCCGTTCGTCGGGACGTTTTTCCTCGCTGGTTTCCTCTTCATCATCTGGCAGACGGTCATACTGCTCGGACGGCGGATACGCGAGGGTGATCGGGATACGCGTCTGGTCACCGACTTCTTCCTCCTCGGTTCATTCTTTGCGATGTTGGTACCGGAATTCCTCACCGACGAAGGCCTGCCGCATGCCCTCCGATCCATCGGCACACAAATGCCGGTTTTCCTGATGGCCGCCCTCGCCGCCTTCTGGATCCTGAAAAAAGCGCTTCGTTCGCAGACCGGCGCCCGCGTCGCACTCCTCTCGATACTCGTCATCGCCCTCGGCGGAAGCGCTCTCTTCAACCTGACCAAATACTTCGTTTTCTTCGCACAAAGCCCGGTGGCTGGAGCTTCCTTCAATGACAGCTACACCAATATGGCGCGCTATCTCCTCTCCCTGCCTGCGGACATCCACAAATATGTCCTCGCCGATGAAGCGGGCAACAGCGACCGCTTCCATCTGCCGGTCTTCGCCCACCCGGTCTATTACCTCACCTACCGCCGGGTCGCCCATCTGGAGATAGTGCAGAGCGATACCATATTGCGTCGTCCCGGCATATTCCTGATGCTCAATTATAGCGACCGTCTGGCAGAGCAGATCAGAGGCCGCTATCCGGATGCCACGATCAAGCACATCGATATGAACGGGCCGGATCGTTCAGGCGGCGCTTTCGATGTCATCATTCTGCCCGAGATAAAAAAGTAAATATGGATTTTCTGAAAAAACACGCGTATGCCATTGTAGCCGGCATCCTGCTGTTCCACTTCATCCTCTCGCTCGCGGTATCGCGCCAAGAATCCGCCATCCTCGATGAGCAGGCGCATATTCCGGCTGCCTACACCTATGTCGACCGAGGCGATATGCGCCTCAATCCCGAGCATCCGCCGCTCCTCAAAGACCTGGCGGGCGTCCCGCTCCAGTTTCTCTCGGTCTCCTTCCCCTATGACAGCGACTTGTGGACAACCGGCGTCAACGAGCAATGGAAGCTCGGCA
>MFRV01000029.1 GCA_001784695.1 Candidatus Moranbacteria bacterium RIFCSPHIGHO2_01_FULL_54_31
CGGCTGTGTCTTAGAAAGACCAGTTTTTTGTTTGTACAATACGTATCCGCGATCATATAAAACAGTACGACGATGAAATTCCTCCTTGGCAAAAAACTCGGTATGACGACCCTCTTCGATGAGACGAAGGGGGCTTTGAACGTGACGCTGATCGTCTGCGAGGAAAACAAGGTGACGCTCAACCGGACGCTCGAGAAGGACGGCTACCTCGCCGTACAGCTCGAAACGAACAAGACGGCCAAGAAAACCGTCCGCAAGGAATTCCGCATCGACAAGGGCGTGGCTTCCGCGGCTGATCGCGCGACACTCGCCAAAGAACTCGAAAGCTATCTGGTAGATGGCAGCGTGAATGTCTCGCTCTTCGAAGTCGGGGAGCGCGTGCACATCGCTGGCGTGACCAAGGCGAAGGGTTTCCAGGGCACGGTGAAACGCTATGGATTTTCCGGAGGCCGCAAATCCCATGGTGGCAAGCACGATTTGCGCAAGCCGGGTTCTATCGGAGCGACATTCCCGGAACACGTTGTGAAGGGTCGCCGGATGGCAGGCCGGATGGGCGGAGCGAATATGACCGCCCGCAATCTGACGGTCGCCTATATCAATCCGGAAGAGGGTCTGATCGCAGTGCGCGGCGCCGTACCCGGAGTGAACGGCCGCATCGTGAAAATAATGAGCGCGAAATAATATCTGTTGCAAGAGGGGTTATGGCGAAAGTCACTGTCAAAAATATAGCCGGCAAGGATGTGAAGGAAATCGAACTTCAGGATTTCGTGTTCGATGTGCCTGCGAACGATACGCTTTTGCATCAGATCTATGTCATTCAGACCGGCAATCAGCGTACCGCTATCGCTCATACCAAAGACCGGAGCGAGCGGGCCGGTTCCGGCATCAAGCCGTGGCGCCAGAAAGGTACAGGCCGCGCCCGTGCCGGTGCTGTGCGCAGCCCGATCTGGCGCAAGGGCGGTGTGACCTTTGGCCCGACCAAGGATCGCAACTTCACCAGAGATACCAACCAGAAGATGCGCCAGAAAGCGGTGATGATAGCGCTCTCCGAAAAACTGCGTTCCGGAAAGATGATCGTGATCGATGAGCTCCGTTACCCCGAGCACAAGACCAAGCTGTTCGCGGAAACCCTGAACGTGCTCGGTATCGCTGGCAAAAGCCTCATCGTGAGCTTGACCGGCGATGAGCGCGCCTGCACCGTGATGAGCCGCAATATTCCCAAAGTCGAGAATACGCTGACCGAAAATATCAATGTGATGCAGCTTTTGGATCGCGAATACCTCATCGTGACGGAAGCCGGCATCAAGAATCTCGAAGGACGCTTCGCCGCCTGGGATAAGAAGACCGCTCCCGCCAAATAACGAAACCTATGGCATTATTCAGCAAGACAACTGCAAAGAAAAAAGGGAGAGCGGCCAAAAAAGCGCCTGCGAAAGTTTTGGGTATGAAGAAGACGCTTACCGTGAAAGAGAGCCCGCTCGCGATGAAGCTCTTGTCCCGCCCGCGCATCACGGAAAAGTCCTATGCTTTGAACGCGCTCAACCAGTATGTGTTCGTGGTGGCGAAAGAAGCGACCAAGCACTCGGTGAAGCGGGCTATCGAAGAAGCCTATGCCGTGAATGTGGAAAAGGTGCGCATCGTCTGTCTGCCTGCGAAGACGCGGGTGTTTGGAAAGAATGTCGGTACCAGAAGCGGTGTCAAGAAAGCCATCGTAAGCGTCGCGAAGGGGCAGACAATCGAGCTCTTTAAGAGCGGAATGTAAAGAGAATCATTATGGCCATCAAGATCTACAAAAAGAATAACGCCGGTCGCCGCTTCATGTCGGTGGTCAAGCCGGAAGGCGTGACCGACAAGGCCCCGGAGAAATCTTTGCTTGCGCCGCTTCCGAAGAAGGCTGGTCGGTCAGGCGGGAAGATTTCCGTGCGTCATCAGGGCGGCGGGCACAAGCGCCGCTATCGGGTGATCGATTTCCGTCAGAACAAGTCCGACATTCCCGGCCGCATCGCTTCCCTTGAGAAGGATCCGAACCGTTCCGGGCTGATCGCGCTCGTCCATTATGCGGACGGCGAGAAGCGCTACGTCCTTGCGACCGATGGTATGAAAACGGGACAGCAGATCATTGCCGGAGAAAATGTGCCGATCGTGAATGGCAACCGCTTGCTTTTGAAGAATATCCCCGTCGGCACGACTATCTGCAATATCGAGATGAAGATCGGCAAAGGCGGGCAGATCGTGAGAAGCGCCGGCTCCGCCGCGGTGCTGATGGCGCTCGATGGCGAGATGGCGCAAGTGAAGCTCTCTTCCGGAGAAATCCGCTTGATCAGCAAGGAGTGCTATGCTACGCTCGGTCAGGTGAGCAATTTCGAGCACAGCGCGGAACGTATCGGCAAGGCCGGTCGCGCCCGCTGGATGAACCGCCGACCGACGGTGCGTGGAAGCGCTATGAACCCGGTTGATCACCCGCACGGCGGCGGCGAAGGGCGCCAGCCGATCGGTATGCATCCGAAGACCCCGTGGGGCAAGCCGGCTCTCGGCAAAAAGACCCGCAAGAAAAAGAACGCCAGCAACCAATACATCATCAAGCGCCGTCCTAAGAAATAGCTGTTACCGTATAATATTCGAAACCTATGTCGAGAAGTCTCAAAAAAGGGCCATACGTCGATCCTCGCGTGCTGAAAAAGCTCGAAGGGAAGAAATTGGGCGACCGCACCATCATCAAGACGTGGTCGCGAGCTTGTACGATCTCTCCGGAGATGGTAGGCTTCACCTTTGGCGTGCACAACGGCAAGGATTTTATTTCCGTATTCGTGAGCGAAGAGATGGTGGGACACAAGCTCGGTGAGTTTTCCCCGACGCGCAAATTCAACCGCCACGGCGGCAAGATGCAGAAAGAATTGGAAGTCGCTGCCAAGCAGCGCGAACTCGATGCCTCCAAGGCTGCCAAGGCGGCGACCGCCGCCCCAGCCGCTAAAAAGTAACACATATGAATTTGTTTTTACTCGCACTACGTTCGGAAACAAAAACAAGTTTTAGTTTCACTCACTCCGTTTAGTAATAGTCTCAGTTATGAAAGTACACGCTACCCTCAAAAATCTCCGTATCGCCCCGCGTAAAGTGCGTCTCGTGACCCACTCTGTGGTCGGCGTGGATGCGCGCGAGGCGCTCCTCCAGCTTTCGAAGCAGGTCAAGAAATCTTCTCAGCCGATCTATGAGCTCTTGAAGAGCGCGCTGGCCAATGCGACGAATAATTTCGGATTGGATGCCGAGAACCTCTATCTGTTCGAGGCGCGCGTCGGCGATGGTCCGCGCCTGAAGCGCTGGCTGCCGCGCGCGTTCGGCCGAGCGACCCCGCTCATCCGCCGCGGTTCCAATGTGACCCTGATCCTCGAAGAGAAAATCGAAGGCAAGAATCGGACGGCGAAGAAAAAAATAGCGGAAGCGGTGACGGTGGAAGCAGCGGCGATTCCAGCAGAATCAGAAGAGAAAAAAGCTCTCCCGGGTATCAAGCGTACGGAGAAAGGCGACACGCTCGGCAAAGGCATCGGTCCGCAGAAGGCGCCGGGCAAAGTAGTGAAAAAAGTATTTCAGCGGAAATCCGTCTAAACAGAGAAAAGCGATCAATCGTTATGGGCAATAAAGTCAATCCAACTGGCATCCGTCTCGGCATTACGACCAACTGGCAATCGCGCTGGTTCGGGAGTAAGAAAGTGTATCGGCAGCAGCTGCGCAAGGACGTAGAGATGCGCACGTTCATTATGAGCAAGTGGAAGGCGGCCGCTATCGCTTCGGTGCAGATCGAGCGTTCCGCGAACGCCGTCCGGCTGATCATCCACACGGCCCGTCCGGGCGTGCTCATCGGTCGCGGCGGTACCGGCATCGAAGATCTGACCCGCGCCATCAAGAAGCAGTTTTTTGCCGGCAAAAAAGTCGAGCTCAAGGTGGAAGTCCAGGAAGTGAAGAGCCCGGAGACCAACGCGATGCTGGTGGGCCAGCAGGTAGCGGAACAGCTGGAGAAGCGTCTGCCGTTCCGGCGCATCCTGAAAGGGATGCTCGATCAGGTGGAGGCCAACAAGACGGTGCAGGGCGTGAAAATCGAGATCTGCGGCCGCCTGGGCGGCGCTGAAATGTCCCGTCGCGAATGGCTGTCCCGCGGGAAGATCCCCCTCCATACGCTCCGCGCCGATATCGATTTCGCCTGTGCTGAAGCGCATACCACCTATGGAGTGATCGGCATCAAGACCTGGATTTACAAAGGAGAGAAATTCGAGGAAGCTCAAACTGAAACAGAATAACGGAAGCATCTTATGTTAATGCCAAGAAAAGTAAAACATCGCAAGATCCATCGCGGCGGCTGGTCCGGGAGCAAGGCGACGAGCGGAGACAAGGTGAGTTTCGGAGGCTATGGCCTGAAGGCTATGGAGGAAGGGCTGGTCTCGGCTCGCCAGATCGAAGCGGCCAGGCGGGCTATGACGCGTTCGATCCAGCGCGGCGGCAAGGTGTGGATCCGCATTTTCCCGGATAAGCCGATGACCAAGAAGGGCGAACAGACCCCGATGGGCAAAGGCAAGGGGAGTGTCGACCACTTTGTCGCCAAGGTGCGTGCCGGAAAGATGCTGTTCGAGCTCGATGGCATCGCCAAGGTCGCCGCGGCAGAAGCGATGCGTTTGGCAGCGCACAAGCTGTCCATCAAGACCAAGTTCGTCGAACGGCAATAATAATCAGCGCAGCAGACAGTATTTCAAAAAATATTCCCTATCGTTATGAAAGCAAGAGAGTGGCAGGAAAAATCAGCAGGCGAGCGCGAGAAAGCGATTCTCGAACTCAAGGACAAGGCGCGCAAGCTCCGTTTCGATCTGGCTACGCGCGAGGCGAAAAATCATAGCGACTATGACAAGATCAAGAAAGACATCGCCCGATTGCTGACACTCAAGCAAGCCGCCCTGGTATCCATAGATGTTGCCCAAGCATAACGCTAAATCAGACCAACTATCATTATGAAGACAACGACCGAGACAACCGAAAAAGCGAACAAGGCGCCGAAGTGGCAGGGCATTGTTGTGAGCAATAAAATGGACAAGACGATCGTCGTGGCCGTGGAAACGCTGAAAACTCACCCGAAATACCTGAAACAGTATCGCTCGACCAAGAAGTACAAGGTGCATGTCGAGGAAAACAAATACGCTATCGGAGACAAGGTCGTTTTTCAGGAATGCCGTCCGGTCAGCCGTGACAAGCGGCACAAGATAGTCGCCGAGTAGAAGAAACCCCGCATCGATTCCGAAGAGCAATTATAAGAAGATGGTATGATTGTTGCTCGGAGTCGCCTGCGGCTGAGTGAAAAGATAAGAAATTATTAGTGATGTGAATCGTGCGGGATGCTCATTGTGTGAGCCACTCGCAGACTCGCGGACACAAATGGCATGATCCAAGCTGAATCAGTTTTGAAAGTCGCTGACAATAGCGGTGCGAAAATCATCAAGTGCTTCAAGGTGCTCGGTGGAACCCGCCGCCGGTATGCGTATGTGGGCGATGTCGTCGTGGCCTCGGTGAAATCCGCCGAACCGCGCGGTATCGTCAAGAAAGGCGAGAAAGTCAGGGCGGTCATCGTGCGCCAGGTCAAGGAATATCGGCGCAAGGACAATTCCTATATCCGTTTCGATGAGAATGCCGCGGTGATCCTCGATGCCAACAATATCGATCCGAAAGGCACGCGTATTTTCGGTCCGGTAGCGCGCGAGCTCCGCGAGAGAGGATTCGCCAAGATCGTCTCATTGGCTCCGGAAGTTTTATAAAGATACCCCTATGAAAATCAAGAAAGGCGACCAAGTAGAAATCATGGCCGGCAAGGATGCCGGAAAGCGCGGAGAAATCGTGCGCGTGATTCCGGCTACCCAGAAGGTAGTGGTCAAGGGGGCGAATGTGATGAAACGCCATATCCGCGCGACCCGCGATGGCGCAAAAGGCCAGCGTGTCGAAAAGGAGTTCCCGATCCATGTTTCCAATGTGATGCTCGTCTGTCCGCATACGGACAAGCCGACGCGCATCGGGTACAAGATCGAGGGCGGAGAGAAGATCCGTATCAGCAAGCAGAGCGGTAAAGCTATCTAATCGTAGAGAAGACGTATGAAAATGCCACTGACAAAACAGGTATATAGCGACAAGGCGGTTCCCGCCTTGAAGAAAGAGCTCGGTATCAAGAACCCGATGGCTGTTCCGCGTATCGGCAAAGTCGTCGTGAATATCGGCACGGGCAAGATCCTGAAGGATGCGAAGCGCGTGGATGATGTCGTGGCATCCCTCGAGACGATCACCGGACAGAAAGTGCTCCAGACCAAGGCCCGCAAAGCCATCGCAGGTTTCAAGACGCGGGAAGGACTGGAAGTCGGGGCTCGCGTGACGCTTCACGGCAAGCGGATGTGGGCATTCCTGGACCGCCTGCTCAATGTCGCGCTGCCGCGCGTCCGCGATTTCCAGGGCATTCCGAAAAGCGCTATCGATCAGAGCGGCAATTGCAACCTCGGCATCAAGGACCACACGATATTTTCAGAGATCGTTCCGGAAAAAGTGCAGCACATTTTCAGTTTCCAAGTCAACATCGTGACGACAGCGAAGAACAGGAAAGAAGGCGAAGCGTTGTTCCGCCTCCTCGGTCTGCCTCTCGCGCAGGACGAGGCGAAGCGGGAAAAATAAATGATGATGAGAAATCCTTTGATGCCGTCACTTCGTTAGGCAATAATACATTGAAATCCCTATGGCAAAGACATCTACAGCGGCAAGAGCGCTCAAAACCCCGAAATTTTCAACCCGCATCGTCAGGCGGTGTTGGAAGTGCGGTCGTAAACACGGGTATTTGCGCCGATTCGATCTCTGCCGCATCTGTTTCCGCGAACTCGCCAATAAGGGTGAGATTCCGGGGATAAAGAAGTCATCCTGGTAAAGAGAATACGGGAAACCCCCTCATTTAAGAGAAGAATATGCTTGATCCAATCGCAGACATGTTAACCAGAATTCGCAACGCGCAGGCCGCGGGCCATGCCAAGGTCGCTATGCGCGCGTCGAAGCTCAAACACACCATCGCTTCCATCCTGGAGCGCGAAGGATTTGTTGCGCGCGTCGAGAAGCAGGCTGATGGCATCAATGAAATCCTGTGTATCTGGCTCAAATATACCCAAGTCTCTCCGACCAAGAAGATGCCAGCCATCCAGGAAGTGACCCGCGTGAGCAAGCAGGGCTGCCGCATCTATGTGAAACAGAGCGAAATCCAGAAAGTGAAGAACGGCTACGGTATCGCGATCGTTTCGACCTCGCAGGGAGTGATGACGGGAGCCGAAGCCTATCGGCGCGGTTTGGGCGGAGAATATATCTGCCGGGTGTGGTAATTGTACGAGCTAACAGCTATTGATTATGAGCAGAATCGGAAAAAAACCAGTCAGTATCCCAGCCGGGGTGGAGGTCACGCTTTCCGCGAATGTGATCGCTGTCAAGGGCGCGAAAGGCACGCTTTCGTTCGCGCATCGCCGCGAAGTGAAAGTGGCGGTGGAAGACGGCGTGGCGCTTGTGACAAAGGTCGGCGAGACCAAGAGAGCGCAGGCTATCTGGGGCACGACCGCGAAACTGATCGCCAATATGATCGCCGGCGTGACGGCCGGATTCCAGAAGCAGCTCGAGCTGAATGGCGTCGGTTTCCGTATGGCGGTTGCCGGGAAGAAGCTCAATCTGGCGCTCGGCTTTTCGCATCCGGTGGAAAAAGAGATTCCCGAAGGATTGGAAGCGAAAGTGGAGGCGAACATCCTGACTATTTCTGGTATCGACAAGCAGCAGGTGGGCGAATTCGCCGCTGTCGTCAGAAAGCTGAAACCGGTCGAGCCGTACAAGGGCAAGGGTTTCCGGTATGTCGGCGAAGCGGTGCGCCGCAAGGAAGGCAAGAAAGCGGCGGCCTAAAGACGATATTTTTTTGTAACTATCTTTTCGAGTATGTTGAAGCGAGAGATGAAAAAAGTGAAGCGATTCGAACGCAAGCGCCGCGTGCGTGCCAAGCTTATCGGCACGGCGACGTGTCCGCGTCTTTCGGTATTCCGCAGCTTGACGAGCATTTCCGTCCAGGCGATCGATGACGTGTCGGGCAAGACGCTGGCGCAGGCGAACCTGTCCGAGCTCGGCAAGAAAGCCAAACATACGGCGGAGGGGGCGGCTCTGGTGGGCAAAGAAATCGCCGTACGCTTGGTGAAATCAGGCGTGACCAAGGCGGTGTTCGATCGTTCCGGATATAAGTATCATGGGAAAGTGAAGGCGCTGGCTGAAGCGGCGCGCGCCAACGGCCTTGTATTTTAAGTTGTATTAATCAGCGAGCATCCAAGTATCTTATGGAAAAGCGAGGAAGAAAAATGGGAAGACGCGAGAAGCCCGAGTTCGAACAGAAACTTCTGAATTTGGCGCGCGTCACGCGCGTGGTCAAAGGCGGCCGCCGTTTCCGTTTCCGTGCCACGCTCGTGATCGGCAATCGCAAGGGGATGGTCGGTGTCGGCGTCGCCAAGGGTTCCGACGTGTCCGATGCTATTCAGAAAGCTTTCAATGATGCCAAGAAGAATATGGTCACCATCGAGCTCGCCGGCTCTACGATTTCCCACGATGTTTCGGCGAAGCTCGGTGCTGCCCGGGTACTCCTGAAGCCGGCTTCCGAGGGACGTGGCATCATCGCCGGCGGCGCCGTGCGTTCCGTGGTCAACCTCTTGGGCGTGAAGGATATCGTTTCCAAATCCTTGGGCGCCTCCAATCCGCTCAATGTCGCCCGAGTCACCGTGAAAGCGCTGCTGCAATTGAAGGCTCCCCGAGTTCCCAAGGCTGTTGCGCCGACTGAAGCCGTGGCCGCTAAATCAGAGTAAACGACACCCCCTATGCAGATACATCAACTCTCCGTCGCAAAAAAGAAGGCCCGCAAGCGTATCGGGCGCGGCGGCAAGCGCGGTACGACTGCCGGGCGCGGCAGCAACGGTCAGAAGTCCCGTTCCGGCGCTTCTGTCGATCCGCTCTTCGAAGGCGGCCGTTCGACATTCCTCGAACGTCTGAAGAAAGTGCGCGGTTTCAAATCCATCCATCCGAAGAAATGCGTCGTGACGCTCACGGCGCTCGAGTATGCGTATGCCGATGGCGACACCGTGACGCTCGGGAGCTTGGTTGAGAAGAACATAGTGCCGAAAAATGCCTTTGCGCGCGGCGTCAAAGTCGTGGCGACCGGCGTTCTCAAGAAAAAACTCACTTTGGGGGCGGATATCGCCGCTTCAGAAACGGCCAAAACTTCCTTTCATGCGGTTGCTGAATAGGGTATACTGAGACTTGTCATAGGGCATTTATCTTTTCTTCCATGCGCGAAACTTTTGCGAACATCGTCCGGATCCCAGAACTCAGGAATAAGATCCTTTTTATTCTCGGGCTCCTTGTCGTGTATCGCATCGCTGCCAACATCCCGCTTCCCGGCGTGGATGTTTTGGCGCTCAAGCGCCTTTTCGAGGGCAATGCTTTCCTGGGATTGCTGGATGTCTTTTCGGGCGGCGGACTTTCCAATATCTCTATCGCATTGCTCGGTGTCGGGCCGTATATCACCGCTTCGATCATTATGCAGCTTCTGACGACGATCGTTCCGAGCCTCGAGCGGCTGTACAAGGAGGAGGGAGAGATAGGACGTCAGAAATTCAATATGTGGACGCGCTGGATCACCCTGCCGCTGGCCGCCCTTCAGTCGTTCAGTATGCTGTCTCTCCTGCGCTCTCAGAATATCCTGGGCGCGATGACGCCGTTCGATGTGACGGTGATCGTCGTGACCGCGACGGCCGGCACCATTTTTCTTATGTGGCTCGGCGAGCTCATCACGGAAAAAGGTCTCGGCAACGGCGTCTCTATGATCATCTTCGCGGGCATCGTTTCGAGCCTGCCGACCGGCGTATCGCGTTTCATCGCGACGTGGGATCCGGCGCAGATTTTCACCTATCTTCTGTTCGCTCTGGTGGCGGCGGTGACTATCGCGGGAGTCATCTTCATCAATGAGGGACAGCGGACCATACCGGTCGCCTACGCCAAGCGCGTGCGCGGGGCGCAGGTGTACGGCGGCTCCGCGACGCATCTGCCGCTCCGGGTCAATCAGGCGGGCGTCATCCCGATCATCTTCGCGGTGTCGCTCATCCTCATCCCGACGATGATGGCGAATTTTCTCGCGCAGAGCGGCAATGCCACGGTAGCCGGCATCGCGGCTACCGCGAGCGTGTGGCTGCAGGATCAATGGGTCTATGGAATCGCCTATTTCCTCCTGGTCGTCGTGTTCACCTATTTCTATACGGCGGTCGTGTTTGATCCAATCAAGATCGCGGAGAATCTCCAGAAGCAGGGCGGCTACATCCCGGGCATCCGCCCGGGCAATACGACTGCGGAATACCTCTACCACATCATCAACCGCATCACGCTGGCCGGCGCATTTTTCTTGGGCGCCATCGCGGTCCTGCCGTTCATCGTGCAGGGGCTGACCGGCATCCAGGCATTTTCTATCGGCGGCATCAGCATCCTGATCGTCGTCTCGGTCGTCCTGGAAACCGTGAAACACGTGCAGAGCCAGCTGACGATGCGCAGCTACGAATCCTTTTAACAAGGTCTCCGTACCCGGAATCTTTCCTGAAAGTCATTTTTCATCTCATCTTATGTCGATAGAGAATTACATTCTGCTGGGACCGCCAGGCAGCGGCAAGAGCACTCAGGCGGAGCTACTCAGTGCAGGGCTCGGATTGAGGCATATCGATATCGGTTCGGCATTGCGCGCTGCGGCAGAGGAGGATACGCCGTTCGGCCATATGGTGAATGCTACTATCAACAAGCGCCGAGAATTGGTCTCTGATGATATCGTGAAAGCGGTCTTGGAGAAAGCACTCAAGAATATCCAGGCCCCTCAGGGCATCCTGCTTGATGGAGCGCCGCGCCGCGCTTCTCAGATAGACAAGGTGACTGAGGCGCTCCGGTCAGTCGGCCGCACGATAAGCTGGGTGATTTTCATCGATCTTTCCGAAGAAGAATCCATCGAGCGCATCTCGAAACGCTACCTCTGTCTCAGCTGCCACAAACCGTATATTTTCGGCAAGGATATCTTTTCGACGGAAGCGGTATGCGATGCGTGCGGGGGGAAGATCGGTCAGCGTACGGATGATACCCCGGCAGGGGTGCGCAAGCGTTTCCAGATTTTCCAGGCCGAGACGCTGCCCGTAGCCGACTATTTCGAAAAAGCCAAGACGCTCCTGCGTGTCGATGGACATCAGGACGCGCAAGCGATTTACCAGGACATCATCAGGCAGAAAGGACGGTAAAGAACATCAGTGGTACGTGCAAGATATATATTATATGGCCGGAGCCTTCATAAAAACTGCTGATGAGATCGCTTCCTTGCGGGAATCAGGCAAGCGCCTGGCTCAGGTATTGCAGGCCGTCATCGAGGCGGTGAAGCCGGGCATCACGACCCAGGACCTCGATACCTTGAGTGAGCGGCTGATCCGCGAAGCCGGGGGCATCCCCGTTTTCAAAGGGTATGGCGCCGGGAGCGGCAAGCCCTTTCCGGCGACGCTCTGTACATCGCTCAATGAAGAGGTGGTGCACGGGATTCCGAGTGCCGAGAGGGTCATCCGAGAGCACGATCTGCTGAAGCTCGATATCGGGATGCGTTTCGAAGGTATGGTGACCGATATGGCGCGGACAATCATCGTGGGAACGGTCCCGCCAGAAACAGCCAAGCTGGTCGCGGTGACAGAGGAAAGCCTGAGGCGCGGTATCGCGGCGCTTCGTCCGGGTGCGCGCATCTCGGCCTATGCCTCGGCGGTGCAAGGACACGTCGAAGAAAACGGCTTCTCGGTGGTACGCGACCTGGTCGGACACGGCGTCGGTCATGAGCTCCACGAAGACCCCCAAATACCGAATTATGTCTCACGCGAGATGGAGGATGTCGTTTTGGAGACGGGTATGACACTGGCGCTCGAACCGATGGTGAATATGGGGACATTTGCCGTGAAAGTCGCTTCCGATGGCTGGACATTCGTGACCGTCGACGGGCAATGGAGTGCGCATTTCGAGGATACGGTGGTGATTACGGACACTGGCGCGGAAGTGGTTACCAGGGCGTAGAATCAGGAATTGAGAATCATGAATCAAGAGAATTTTCGCGGAAGTATTCTTTTTTGTTCATCCGGTTCTTCATCGGTAACTTTTGCGATGAAAGTGTCGCTAGAAACGGAGCGTGACGCTCGGAGCCGCTTCGGCTCTTAGAGTAGGACAGCGACGTTTCTCGACAACTGAGTCGGAAAAGTTCGATGAAGAAAAAGGGGAATCAAAAAAGAATACTTCTGCGAAAATGAAACCATCTATCTGTATGTCTCAAAATACTCAAAATTATCTCGGGATAGATTGGGGTGCCGCGAATATCGGCGTCGCTTTGGCGCACCAGGAAACAGGAGTGGCGCTTCCGTATGCTACGCTTCCGAACGATAAGGATGCGGTGGTTGCTTTGGGGAAAATCATCGCTGCCGAAAACATCGGTACGGTAGTCATCGGAGTGCCGGTGTACGTCCATCAGGAAGATAAAGAATATCCGGGCGAAACACTGGGCAAGCTGCTCGCTGAACATTTTTCAGTCCGGGTAGCGTATCAGAACGAGATGTTCACGACCAAGATGGCGGAGGCCAATCTCATCGAGCGCGGCGAGAAGGGCGCTTCCAAACGCAACGATGAAGAAGCCGCGCGCATTATTCTGCAAGAATGGCTGGATATACAGAACACACGGAGCAACCCTCATAAATAATGTCCAGACGTCCTTTTGGTTTGCTTTGATGTGTGGTAAAATAACCATGTAATTCCTGATTTTTGTTGCCGTATGGAACAGCCGTTTCTTTCGGTGATCATCCCTACCTACAAGGAGGGTGAGCGCATCGGACGCAATTTGCTGGAAATCGACCAGTATCTTAAGGGGAAAAATTATACGTATGAGATAGTGGTCATAGTGGACGGATCTCCTGACAATACCGCCGAAGTGGCCCGCAATTACGCTCTGCAAGTGCCTCACATGCGCGTCATCGAGAACCCGGAGAATCACGGCAAGGGTTACGTGGTGCGCCAGGGACTCTTGGAAGCAGCCGGTAAATGGCGCTTGTTCCTCGATGCCGACGGTTCGACGTCGATCACGCATCTCGACTCGTTTCTCCCGCAATGCGAGAGCGGATACGATGTGGTTATCGGCTCGCGCAAGATAGAGGGGTCTTTCATCCAGGTGCACCAGCCGAAGCATCGCGAGTTTATGGGCGAGGGCGGCAATTGGCTGATCCGCATCGTTTTGGGGCTGTGGAGCTACCCGGACACCCAGTGCGGTTTCAAGATGCTTTCCGATACGGCGGCGCAAGAGGTGGCGAAGCGTATGGTTGTGGATCGTTTCGGGTTTGATTTCGAACTGATCATCCTGGCTCTCAAACTCGGTTTCAAGATCAAACAGATGCCGGTGCGCTGGATGAATGAAGAAGGCTCGACCGTGAGACTGACGGGGCCGAACGGGTTTATCCAGGTGCTGATCGATCTGTTCAAGACGAAGTGGCGTTTTCTCACCGGTGCCTATCATATCCGCGACTATACCGATCAGAAGCCGATTGCCGTGTAGTATCGTCGTCATTGCTCGCCATACTCTCAAAATAAGAGTGACCAACATAAATCTCAAAACAAATGTCTTTAGGTGAAGCGGAAAAAAACAAGAAGGCTGTTTCGTACGATTCGGAACTGCGCCAGGATATCGTTACCGGTGATTGGGTAGTGATAGCGACCGGCCGCGCCAAGCGTCCGGATGAGTTCGCGCAATTTCAACGTGTCGCAGCAGATGATGCAGAAGATCCTTTCGAGAATCCGGAGGCGAGCGGCCAGGAGCAAGACATTCTGATCTATCGGCGCGCTGACGGGGATTGGAGTTTGCGGGTGTTCCCGAACAAATACCCGGCTTTCTCGCGCGGCCGAACGGCCCGGGAACTGTCTGAGGGTCCGTACTTCGCTATGACGGGTGCCGGGTATCATGAAGTGATCGTGACCCAGGATGCCAGGCGGTCGCTGGCGCTCCTCGATGTATGGGAAGGCGCGGAAGTGTTCGATGCGTATCAGGAGCGTTATCTGGCGCTGATGAATAAGAAAAGCGTCAATTATATTCAGATTTTTCATAATCATGGCAAAGAAGCCGGAGCTTCTCTCCCGCATCCGCATTCGCAGCTGATGGCTATCCCGGTCATTTCGCCCTATATCGCTCTCGAGCTCACCGGTGCGGAACGATACTACCAGAGTACCAAGCGCAAGGTCTACGGGATGATAACGGAGTATGAGAGCGAGACCAAGAAACGCGTCATTTTCGAGAATGAGCATTTCATCGCTTTTTGTCCGTTCGCGTCGCGTGCGGCGTTCGAGATCTGGATAGTGGGAAAGCGCGCCAATCCGTATTTCGAGCGCATCACTGATGAAGAGAAATTCGCTGTGGCTGAGGCGCTGCAACGATCGCTCTATTCGCTCTATCAGGGGCTGAATGATCCGCCGTACAATTTCTATATCCATACGGCGCCGTGCGATGGGAAGGATTACCCGCATTATCAGTGGCATATCGAGATTCTGCCGCACACGGCTACGTGGGCCGGTTTCGAGCTGTCTACCGGCATAGAAGTCTCGACGCTTCAGCCGGAAGCTGCTGCTGAATACCTGCGCTCGCAATTGAATTCATAGCCGAAACAGAAGAAACGTATGCGGAAATTCTATGTCATAGGGAATTTGAAAATGAATATGCTGTCACGCGAGGAAGCGGCGCAATATCTCAGCGTGCTCAGGCGCGAGGTGCAGGGCAAGCGGTATGAGCACGTGACAGGAGCGGTCTGCCCGCCCTTCCTGTACCTGTCGCAATTCGATCATCTGCCGGAGGGGATCAAGAAAGGCGCGCAGAACCTGTTTCCGGAGAAGAGTGGCGCCTATACGGGTGAAATCTCGCCGGTGATGCTCAAGAATGACGGCGTAGAATATGTCATCATCGGTCACAGCGAGCGCCGGCAGCACGCTGGCGAAACCAACGAGATGATCCGCGAAAAGATCGTCGCTGCGCTCAAGCATCACCTCATCCCGATCGTCTGCATCGGAGAAATGGCAGCGGAACGCCGCGCCGAAGAGACCGACCGCATACTCGCACTCCAGATACAGACGATCTTCGCCGGACTGTCGAAGTCGCAGGCGGAAAAAATCATTGTCGCGTATGAGCCATGCTGGGCTATCGGCACCGATGTCTTGCCGACCACGGGAGAGCTGCTCCAGGTACGGGTGATGCTCCGGAAAATGTTTACGGAAATGTTCGATGCTCAGACCGCGGAACGGATCGCCGTTCTGTACGGCGGTTCGGTAAAGAGCTCTTTTCTTGCCGAGGTTTCCTGGGAAGCGCAGATGGACGGCGTGCTGGTAGGGCACGAAAGCCTGTTTCCCTACGAATTGGTGAAAATGATGGGGTTGTGCGAAGAGGAAGCGCTCCGCCAGAACGAACAATCCTCATCTCGTATCGGGTAATCCATAGTATATCCTTCAGAATATGCTGGTAAACGTCACAACATTGCTGACAGAAGCGCGGGCGGGAAAATACGCGATCGGCGCTTTCAATACCGTGAACCTCGAAACGACGCGCGCGATCATCGAGGCGGCGCAGGAGCTGTCTTCACCCGTCATCATCCAGATGACGGAGAAAACATTCGATTATGCCGGCGGGCGCGCTATCTTTCATCTGGTCAAGAACATCGCGGAATTCTATGCGAACGATATCCCGGTCGGCATCCATCTCGATCATGGAAAAAGTTTCGAGGCCGTGGAGCGCGCGATGGAGATCGGCTTCACCTCGGTGATGTATGACGGATCGCGCAAAGAGTATGCCGATAACCTGATGACGACCAAAAGAATCGTCGAGATCGCCCATAAGCAGGGCATCGTCGTGCAGGCCGAGCTCGGCAATGTCCCGTATTTAGGCGAGATGCAGATGGATACCATAGATTGGGAAAAGCATATGACCGATCCGGAGCAAGCGGCGGAGTTCGTACAGGAGACAGGTATCGATACGCTGGCCGTCGCTATCGGCAATGCGCATGGTTTTTTCCGCGAACGGCCCGAGCCTGATTATGAGCGCTTGGCGGCGATCGCGAAGCGGGTGAGTCTCCCGCTTGTACTCCACGGGGCCTCCGATTGGCACAATGGACGAGTGACCGAAGTGATCGGACGCGGCATCAGCTGTTTCAACGTGGATACGGCGCTGCGGCTCGCATTCATCGGGGGGCTGCGCGAAGCTTTGCATGCCGAAGAGGAAACGGATCTGAGGAAAGTGATGACGATGGCCAAGGATCATACGAAGGCAGCCGTCAAAGAGAAAATCCTCGCGTTCGGCAGCGCCCATAAGGCGTGAATCAGGATTCATGAATTAAGAATGATATAGAATAGAGTATGGCAGTCGCGCACCGCGTTTCGACAATGATTGTACAGAGTGAATGAATGCTGACCGGAATCGCCTGCGGCTTACTATGGTAAAGTAATAAGGTTAATCGGAACAACTGATGCGGGATGCTCATATTCGTAGCTACTCGCACGGCTCATAGACAAATATGGCAAAAAAGATAGCTATCAACGGATTCGGACGTATCGGGCGCGCGGCTTTCAAGATCGCTTTCGAAAAGCAGGATCTCGAGGTGGTGGCGATCAACGATCTCACGGACGCGGGTATCCTTGCGCATCTGTTGCGGTACGATACGGCCTATGGGCATTATCGGAAACAGGTGACTTCGGGCGAAGGGAAACTGGTCATTGAGGGGAAGGCATTCCCTGTGTATGCGGAGCCGGATCCGAAAAAGCTGCCGTGGAAAGAGCTCGGAGTGGACGTGGTATTGGAATGTACCGGCCGTTTCACCGATAAGCAGGGCGCTGAGCAGCATATTGCAGCCGGCGCGAAGAAGGTGATCCTGTCAGCGCCGTCAAAGGGGGATGATGGGGCGGTGCCGACTTTTCTCTTGGGCGTGAATGCCGAGCAGTACGCGGGTGAAACGGTGCTCTCGAATGCTTCCTGCACGACGAATTCGCTCGCTCCGGTCGCCAAGGTGCTCGATGAGGCGTTCGGTATCGAGAAGGCGCTGATGACGACGATCCATTCCTATACGGCGGATCAGAACCTCCAGGACGGTCCGCATAAGGATCTGCGCCGGGCGCGGGCAGCCGGGCAGAACATCGTGCCGACGACGACCGGTGCGGCGCTGGCCGTGACCCAGGTGATGCCGAGCCTCGAGGGGCTGTTCGACGGCATTGCCGTGCGCGTGCCGACCATCGTCGTGTCGCTCACCGACTTCACATTTCTCCTGAAGCGCAAAACAACCAAGGAAGAGATCAATCGGGTCTTGCAGGCTGCCGCCGCCGATCCGCGCTACGCCAAGGTGCTGGCCGTGACCGAAGAACCGCTCGTATCATCCGATTTTATCGGCAGTCCTTACTCGAGCATCGTCGATCTGTCTCTGACCAAGGTGATCGACGGCGATCTGGTCAAGGTGATCGCCTGGTATGACAATGAGTGGGGATACTCGAATCGTCTGGTGGAAATGGCGCAGCTGATCGCCTGAGGCGGGGATAGATAAACAACGGCTATGACAAAGAACGTACAACCGAAAAAAAACGAGACAGACTACGCGAAGCGCTTGGCGGAAATCGCCGCAGCGCCCCTCGGGACACTGTCCGATGACGAGACACTCCGTCTTTTAGCTGAACGTGCGCGTTTGCTTGCGATGCAGAGCGAAGCCGAAGCGCGGGCGCAGGAAGAAGCGGCGAGAGTGGCTTTGCAAAAAAAGGAAAAAGAGGAGACGGCGAGACAGCAGGCACTCGAAAAAAAGAAAGCGGATATCCGAGCGGAATTGGCAACGCTCAACGGATCTATTTCCGCGGACAAGGCGGACGATGAGCTCTTGGCGCTCATCACGGAGCGCAAAGAGCTTGAGAAACGACTGAAAGATTTGGAGAAAGTGGCGCCTCAGGCAAGCGAAGCGGCTTCGGTGGAATCGCTGTCTCTCTCGATTCCAGAAGCGCCAGTTGCTGAAACGATTCCTGAAACGGAAGCGCAGGATATGAAAGAAGCGCCCATTGTGTCTGTGCCGCCTGTCAGAAGCGTGTCGCTCTCGGGAACGGGAAGAGAGGAACCGGCTGAACCGGCGCCGGCAGTGCAGGCAGCGCCTGATTTCAGGTCATCCCTCACGGAAGCCTTCGGGCAGGAAGGGATCATCGATGATGATATGCAGGAGGGAAGCGAACTTCATCGCTATATGGAGCAGTTGAAAAACAATACGGGAGCTCTGGGTACGTTGCTCCAGAATATGCCGCTTGATGCCAAGAAAAACAGAGCCTTTATGCTGAAAGTGGCCGAAGTGGATCCGGCGTATGCGATGCATTATGCCGACCGCGATACGCTCAAAAGAGATGAAGCGTTCAATATCCGCATCGCATCGATGAAAAACCCGCGCAATTCCGGTAATGCCCTTGCGGAGATGCTGCCGGAAGCGAGAACATCGAAAGTCGTCTTGGCCGGGGTGAAGCAGGATTATCGCAATATCAAGTTCATCCAGCCGAATATGGCAGACTATGACGAGATGATCCGGATCGCGGAGAAAGGGGCACTGGAAAGCATCAGAAATCTCAAAGAAGCGGCTGATGTCGCCTTACTGATACCGAAAGTATTACAGCAAAACCGGCAGTTTATGGAGCGGGTACAGGGACTGCTCGGACCGGAGAAATCGGCATAGGCGTCTGAACAATATGTGAGAGAACGAGAGAAAAGCTATGTATGACATTCTGATACAAAATGGGACGGTTATCGACGGCAGCGGCCGGCCGATGTACCGTGCGGATGTCGCGGTCAAGGAAGGGCGCATCGTGGCGCTTGGTGATTTGGCCTCCGCGCGCGCCGAACGTATGATCGATGCGACAGGGCAGTATGTGACCCCCGGTTTTGTCGATGTCAACAATCACTCCGATACGTATTGGCAGCTGTTTTCTCATCCCGAATTGGAAAGTCTTCTCTATCAGGGGGTGACGACGATTATCGGCGGCAATTCCGGCTCATCGCTTGCGCCGCTGACGGACCCCGGCATCATCCGCTCCATCCAGAAATGGACCGACGTAGAGAAAATCAATTTCAACTGGCTCTCGATGCGGGATTTCTTGCAGGAAGTCAGGCGTCGCCGACCGGCAGTCAACTTCGCTACGCTTGTGGGGCACGGGACGATCCGGCGCGGCGTAATGAAGGACAGATCCCGCGCGATCACGCCGGAGGAAATCGAGATTATGCAGAAAATGCTTCATGGCGCTATGAAAGAGGGGGCGATCGGGCTGTCTACCGGGCTGAAATACACGCACGCGCGCGGAGCGGGTATGCGGGAACTCTTGGCGCTGACGAAAACGGCGGTGGCAGAGGAGGGCGTATACGCGACCTATGTGCGCGATGAAGGTGAGGGTTTGGTGGAATCGGTCGAGGAAGCGCTTTTGGTCGCCCGGGATGCCGGCGCGCCGCTCCATATCTCCCATCTCAAGGCAGTCGGCAAGAACAACTGGCACCTGATGGATGAAGTGTTCAATCTGATCGAAACGGCAGCGCTCGACGATGTCAAGGTCACGTTCGACGTCTATCCCTATACGACCACCGGATCGGTGCTCTACACGCTTCTGCCGGAATGGGTGACGCAGGAAGGGCGCAAGATGATGCTGGCTCGTTTGAAGGATCCGGGTGTCCGAAGCACGGTGCTCCGCGATATGCGCCAGAAAGAAATCGATTATTCCGAGATCCTCATTTCCGCATCCACGCTGAGCAAGATGCTGTCGCGGCGGAAGATTTCCGAAATCGCCGCGCTGCAGGGGAAATCGCCGGAAGAAACCGTGCTGGACTTTCTCATAGCGAGCGATGGTCAGGCGATCGTTTCTATGGAAGTGCTATCGGAAAAGAATGTCTTGAAGGCTATCCAGCATCCGTTCTCCATCATCTCGAGCAACGGCTCCGGATACGGTATCGAGCATATGAAAACCGGAGAACTGGTGCATCCGCGCAATTTCGGGACTTTCCCGAAAGTATTCGCCGAATATGTGCGCAAACAGCAGGCGCTCTCCTGGGAAGAAGCGGTGCACAAGATGAGCGGCAAGCCGGCTCTGAAGTTCCGGCTGGACAAGCGGGGACTCTTGCAGGAAGGATATTTCGCTGATATAGTGGTGTTTCAGCCGGAGACGATCACCGATCAGGCGACGATGGAAGATCCTTATAAGTACGCGACCGGGATGACGTCGATCATCATCAACGGCGCTGTGGCGATGGAAAACGGGGCGTTAATTCCGGGCAAACGGTACGGTATGGTCTTGGAGCGCAAGAAAGGCTGGTTTGAATGGTAAGAGAAAAAATTTTCAATTCACAATTTTCAAATAATTTCCAATGCTTCAATGGGTTTATCTTTTAGAGCCTTCCTCTTGACCTAGCCTTGAAATGTCCATTGGGCATCGAATGGATTGAATCATTGATTGAAAATTCATAAATTGTAAATTCGGGAAAACACTCCATTTCTTTTATTTTTTGTTTTCGATAGCAAAAGGTATACAATGAGGGCATCATTTCAGAAATATGTTACAGGCATCTTTTTTCAAAAATAAGAGAGTGACGGTGTTCGGCCTGGGTCTCAATATGGGAGGCGTAGGGACGGTTCGCTTTCTCGCGGAGCAGGGGGTGCGCGAGATCATCGTGACGGATATCAAGAGCCGCGCAGAGCTCGGAACATCGCTTGAGAAGCTCTCCAAATACAAGAACATCACCTATATCCTCGGGCAGCATCGCCCGGAAGATTTCACACGGGTCGATATGGTGATCAAGAATCCCGTGATTCCCTGGACCAATGAGTACGTGAAGCTGGCGGAAAAAAGCGGCGTGCCTGTAGAAATGGATGCGAGCATCTTTTTCGCGCTGTGCAAGGCGCCGATCATCGGCGTGACCGGATCAAAGGGCAAGACCACCACTACGACGCTTCTTGCTCATATCCTGGAGAACGCAGGCAAGCGCGTGGTGTGCGCCGGCATCGGACAAGTCGGCGTCCTCGGGATGCTCGGGAAAGTATCCGCTGAGAGCGTCGTGGTTTTCGAATTGTCTTCGTGGCGGCTGTCGGTCTTGGCCCATATCAAGAAAAGCCCGCCGCTTGCGGTGCTCACCAATATCTACCCGGACCACCTCAATTATTACAAGACGATGGAGGCGTATATCGCCGACAAAAAGAATATTTTCCTGTTTCAGAAACAGACAGATACGGTCATCGCCAATTTCGACGATATGGAAATACGGAATATGGTGCAGGATGCCAAGGGTGGCATCATCTGGTTTTCCAAGGATCATGAGATCGAGGGCGATGGCGTATGGATGAGAGACGACGCTCTTTTGATGCGCAAACAAGGCGAAAAAAAAGTACTGATGCCGATCGGAGGCATCGCTCTGCGAGGCGAGCACAACATATCCAATGTCTTGGCGGCCGCCGCGGCAGCCCTCGCGTACGGACTGTCTCCCAAGCAGATCGCGAGCGGCATCCAGAGTTTCACCGGGCTGCCGTACCGCCTGGAGCGCGTAGGGGAGAAGAACGGCGTAGCGTACTATAACGACACCGCGGCGACGATTCCCGAAGCGGCCATCGCAGCGCTCCGTTCTTTCGCGGAGCCGGTTATTCTCATCGCCGGAGGGAGCGACAAGCGTTTGACATTCGATGCCCTGGCGCAAGAGATTCTCAGGCGTTCCAAGGGCCTGATCCTGTTCAAGGGCGAAGCGACCGAAAAACTCATCCAAGCGCTCAAAGCGCATCTGCCGGTAGAGAATCAAGAGCGTTCGTTCGAGGTGGTGGAAAGTATGGCCAAGGCGGTGGAACTCGCCTCGCGGGGCGCCGTAGCGGGGGATGTCGTGCTGTTATCGCCGGGCGCGGCGAGTTTCGGGATTTTCAAGAATGAATTCGACCGTGGCGACCAGTTCCGCCAGGCGGTGGAGGCGTTGCCCGCATCCAGATAATGACCGCTTGATTCGGCGTGCACTATCAGCTATGCTGCTTCAATAGGCAGGATCAGCTGTATCTAAATATGAATGAAAGCGTATGATATATGATGTCGTGATTATCGGCGGGGGACCGGGAGGCATCGCGGCCGGCGTGTATGCGGCGCGCAAGCGGATGAAGACGCTGTTTCTGACCGAGCATTTCAACAGCCAATCCACGGTTTCGGCCAGCATCGAGAACTGGATCGGGACGGAGACGATCGCCGGCTGGGAATTCGGCCAGGCTCTGGAAAAGCACCTGCGCGCTCAGGAAGGGATAGAGATAGTGACCGGCGTGCGAGTGACGGGTATCACGGAGAACGCTCCCAACGGATATGTGATCGAGACCGACAAAGGCGAGCAGTATGAATCCAAGACCATCATCATCGCTTCCGGCGGACGGCATCGCCACCTCGATGTGCCGGGCGAAGAGAAATTCGTAGGCAAGGGCGTGGTGTATTGCTCGACCTGCGATGCGCCGTTCTTCCGCGCCAAGAAAGTGGCCGTGGTAGGCGGCGGCAATGCCGGACTGGAAGCGGTAGAGGATCTCCTGCCGTATGCGGATGAAGTCCTGCTCATCGTCCGTTCGGGAGAATTGAAGGGCGACCCGGTGACGCAGGACAAGGTGCTCGCTTCGCCGAAAGTGAGCGTCTCGTACCATACATTGACCGAAGAGATTCTCGGTGAAGACAAGGTGGTCGGTGTCCGCGTGAAGGATGCGGAGACCGGAGAGAGCCGCACGATAGATCTCGACGGCGTATTCGTGGAGATCGGGATGGTGCCCAATACGGAATTCGTGAAGGACCTGCTCGATCTCAATCCGCGCGGCGAGATCATCCTCGATCACCGGACCAAAGCGACCTCGAAGCCGGGTATTTTTGCGACCGGCGATGCGACCGACGCTCCCTACAAGCAGAACAATATTTCCGCCGGCGACGGCGTAGTCGCCGCGCTGTCGGCCTATGATTATCTGCGCAAGCAGAAGGGATAAGGCTTGACCTGGGCGCCAAAAGGTGCTATACTGAGTAGGTGATATCAATAGACGGGTGTTTCAGGTGAGACGCCCGTTCTTCTTTTTCCAAGCGAGAAATCAGATGTTACCTATAAACCACGGCCGTCGGTTATAGGTAACATATGCGGAAAGGGGGTATTTTTTCTGAGTTTTCTCTTGGGGGAATAAAAAGGTTCTTTAAAAAAACAAAAACAAAACCATAAACACAAACAATCATTTGTGTACCATTACAAGACACATCTCTGTGTCTTCGCCTCTCTGAGAGGCAAACCACTATAACATACCGCTTCTCGAAGATCCTTCTTGCAAGCGGTTTTTTGTGCCCCAAACGGCGCTGAGGCGTTTCTTGAACAATGGGCGGTTCTCGGCTATACTGTCCAGTATGGAAGTTTTTGAAATCGAAGGGGGAAAGAGGCTTACCGGCGCGATTACCGTGAGCGGATCCAAGAACGCTACGACCCCGATCCTGGCTGCCACTCTCCTGACCAAAGAAACCTGCGTCCTATCGAATATCCCTCTGATCGAGGATGTTTTCTGCATGCTCGATATCCTCGAGAGTATGGGAGCAGAGGTAGAGTGGCGCGGCACAAACACCGTGGCTATCACGGCGAAAAATATCGACCCTAAAAAAATGAATGTCGAAATGGTGAAGCGCATCCGTTCGTCCATCCTGCTTCTCGGATCGCTTGCAGCGCGCTTCGAGCGTTTCTCTTTCTATCATCCGGGGGGATGCGTGATCGGCGCTCGTCCTGTCGATACGCACTTCGATGCCCTGGCGAAACTCGGCGTCGATATCATCGCGCGGGAGAAACGGTATGCGGTCAATGCGAAAAA
>MFRV01000030.1 GCA_001784695.1 Candidatus Moranbacteria bacterium RIFCSPHIGHO2_01_FULL_54_31
GGGAAAGTCGGTATATAATAAAGGTATGAAATCATCGGAACGCGACTTGGAAAGCATCCCGGGGGTGGGGAAGAGCATCGCAGAGGATCTGCGGGATATCGGGGTGGATCGCCCGAGCTGTCTCAAGGGCAAGAACCCGGAGCGGCTGTATGAGAAGCTGTGCAAGCTGCGCGGGCGGCATATCGACCGCTGTATGCTGTATACTTTCCGCTCTGCGGTGTACTACGTGAACACCAAGAGGCACGACCCCGAAAAACTGAAATGGTGGAATTGGAAGGATATCAAAAAACTGCCATAATGTCGGCAGTTTTTTTATGGATCTATTGCCGGCCGAGGTAGGGCCTCTTGAGTTCTTCTTTGTCTGCTTCCCGATCCAATGCCGCGATGCGGTCCCGTTCAGCCTCCGGGTTCTCGATGCCGGTGATGAGGATGCCGCGCCGCTCGGTCTCGGGAATGCCGAGGAAGCGAAACTGCGGATCAAGACCGACATATTCTTGGTAGATTTTCTCGATTTCTTGCGTATCCAATTTTTCGAGGTCCGTGATGCCGGCCGCCTCTATCTGCTCTTCCGGGTTTGGGAGGTCGAGTTTGAACTGTTCTGGCATAGGATCAGGATGATTGGAGGGATTAGCATCTAACTCTAGTATATCACTTTTTTTCTGAGGAGGCAGGGCTTTGCTGGTGAGGGGAAAAGTGATACTATTTGTCCATTAATAAATAAACCAAAAACAAAATGTCGCTTCTCATCGATGTGCGCACGCACGAAGAATTCGAAGAACGCTCGGCACCGGGCGCAGTGAATATCCAGCTCGATGACATACTGGCAGGGGATCTCGGGGTGTTGGAAGAGATGCCCAAGGATACGCCGCTCCATCTCTACTGCCGCTCAGGGAGCCGTTCTGAGACAGCTCAGGAAGTCCTGTATTCCTTCGGTTTTACCGATGTCGCGAACCTTGGCGGGCTCGATGACGTGGAGGGTGTATAATGGGAGTATGTTTATAAAAAACAGGCTCAAATCTTAATTTAACCGGGTAAATGCAATAGTATGAAAAAAGGCTACAAGGGGAATATCGAACAATTGACGCTCGCGAACGAGAATTTCCGCCAAGTGCTCTACACGGGCGAGCACCTGCAGCTGGTCTTGATGGCGCTCAAGCCGGGCGAAGAAATCGGCCTCGAGACGCACAGAGGCATCGATCAATTTTTCCGCTTCGAAGCGGGCGAGGGCAAGGTCATCATAGACGGCACCGAATACGAGGTCGGCGACGGCGATAGCGTCATTGTCCCTGCCGGAAGCGAGCACAACGTCATCAATACCTCGGCTACCGAGGCACTCAAGCTCTACACGATCTATGCGCCATCGCATCACAAGGACGGCGTCGTGCGCGCGACCCACGCCGATGCCATAGCCGACGAGCCGGAGTTCGACGGTACGACGACGGAATAACGGGGATATGAAAAGATCGGCCATCATCATAGCCGGTATACTGCTCATCGGTGCGGTCGGTCTCATACTTTTCGAGAAGCAACGGCCGCAAGAATCAGGATGCACGATGGAGGCGAAGATCTGCCCGGACGGCTCGGCAGTGGGACGGACCGGACCGGCGTGTTCATTCGCTCCGTGTCCTGATGGAGCATCGCCACAAGCCGGCGGCGAGAAGACGATACCAGAGAAGAGCCCAGATGCTTCTCTGCCGCTCAGCCGTGCATCTGAGCGCGTGACCAAGAAAGCTTTCGGGACATTCATCACGCCTGAGAATTCGCCGGTGCAGCCAGAGCGGTTCCGCGGCTATCATACCGGGACTGATTTCGAGACGTTTCCGGAGGAGGCAGCGAGCGATGTTTCTATCCGTGCCATCTGCGATGGAGCGCTCGCGATGAAACGCTCGGCATCCGGCTATGGCGGAGTCGCCGTACAGAAATGCGCGGCTGATAACGCACCGGTCACAGTCGTCTACGGACATTTGCGGCTCGCAAGCATCCGAGCGGATATCGGAGACGATCTGAAGACCGGAGATGTCATCGGCGTGCTCGGTACCGGTGACAGCCGGGAAACCGACGGCGAGCGCAAGCATCTGCACCTCGGCATCCATCGGGGCAGCGCGACCGATATCCGCGGCTATGTCGCCTCGCAGGCAGCGCTCGAGCAGTGGATCGACCCGTGCCAGTTCCTCAGCCTGGGCAGCGCCTGTTCTCTGTAGCGGGTTCCCGCGTGCTGTATAATGAAAACACGAGAGGATATAAGCATTGACAGCACAAATCTATGAAACGTTTTCTCATCGCCGCTCTCGTGCTCGCGGTATCGGGCATCGCGTACTATGGCATCTCGCCATTGTTTCGCAATATCAAAGTAGACGAGGCTATTCCCACGAGCAAACAGCCGGCTACCGCGCCTCCGGAATCCGCAGGGCGTCTCGTCGCAGATGACGCTGATCCGATGATCGTTCAGGAAATGAACGGAGCAAACGAGACAGGGGAGGCGGTGCAGGTGACAGGCACTCCCGGTCATCCGGCATCAGGAACCGTCCGTATCGTGACCGCCGATGGCAAGCGCTATGTGCGCTATGAGAATTTCAGGACGATCAATGGTCCGGACATCTATATCTATCTGTCCAAGGATATCGCGGCGAAAGAATATATCGATCTCGGCCGAGTCAAGGCGACGGAGGGCAATATCAACTACGAGATTCCCGCCGGCACGGACGTAGCAGAATACCCTTATGTCCTGACGTGGTGCCAGGCGTTCGGGGTGCTCTTCAACTCTGCGAAGGTGCAGTAATTCCTATCAGATTCTCGTATGCCGCACTACTGGTTCCGACCGAAACGATTTTGGAAATGGTTCGCGTTCTATCACCCCGTCTCGCGGAAGGGTTGGGCGGTGACGCTCATCCTGCTCGGGATAGCGGGGCTGATATTCTCTGCCATCGATAGCCGCTCGCACTCGGTGTCAGACACACTCATCAATTTCGCCCCGTTCGCGATCGTGCTGATGCTCATTTTCGATACGCTCTGTTTCCGCTACGGCGAGTATCCAGCCTGGTGGCGTAAGCGAAACGGGAGGAAGGGAGCTTCGCGTCTCCTGTTCCTGCAGAGATGGTTCGACTGGTGGTCGATACCGCATTTCCTGTTCGGCGTAGTGATGGCGCTCCTGGCGAGCGTGCTGCTGCTCCCGCTCCCGTTTGTGTTTGTCGTGACGCTCGGTATCGCGATCCTGTGGGAATGGTTCGAGAGTTTCGTCAGGCTCCGCGAGGCCTCCGGGAATTCGGTGGTGGATGTGCTTTTGCCGCTCGTATCATTCATCGCTACCAGCAGTATCCTGGGCAGCGCTCGTCTCCCATATGAGCAGCGGCTGTCGCTCTTCATAATTATCACCTTGCTCTACTTGTTCCTGAATTTCCTCGCGTGGCGCGCCCGGATGGGGCGTGACCATGATTTCGACAGCTGAGAAGAACGACAACTCATATAATCTGACGTTATGACCCAATCCGAAGCGCTCGCTATCCTGAAAACGGGCGCCAATGTTTTTCTGACGGGAGAGCCGGGTGCCGGCAAGACGCATACGATCAATCAGTATGTGAAGTATCTGCGCGCGCATAGCATCGAACCGGCCATCACGGCATCGACCGGCATCGCGGCGACGCATATCGGCGGGATGACGATCCATTCGTGGAGCGGCATCGGGATCAAGGACACGCTTTCTCGAGACGACATCCGCCGCATCAAGGACACGCCGCACTACGCCAAGCGCATCAAGAAATCCACAGTGCTCATCATCGACGAGGTCTCGATGCTCGATGGAAAAATACTAGCCCTCGTCGACCGTGTGTGCCAAGGCGTGCGCGATTCGACGGAACCTTTCGGCGGCCTCCAGGTCGTCTGCGTGGGGGATTTCTTCCAGCTGCCGCCTGTCGTGCGCCGCCAGGCCGCGAGCGAGGACGATCTCTGGTCGCAGCTGTCCGAAGAAGAATCGAGGCCCCAGTTCGCTTTCCAGTCTGAGACGTGGCTCGCGCTTGATCCGACTATCTGCTATCTCACCGAACAGCATCGCCAGGATGACGCGGTGTTTCTCGAAGTGCTCGGCGCTATCCGCGCGGATCGCGTCGGGGAGCGGCACATCCGGCATATCGAGACGAGGCTCCGTGTCGAAGAATCTGCGGCGTTCGAGAATACGACGAATCTGTTTTCGCACAATATCGATGTCGATCGCGTGAATGACGCAGCGCTCGCCAAATTGCCGGCCAAGGCGATCGCGTTCGCGATGTCGCTCCGCGGACCTCAGAAGCTTACCGATGCGCTCCGGAAAGGCTGTCTGTCGCCGGAACTCCTCAAACTGAAGAAAGGCGCGTCCGTGATGTTCACGAAAAACAATCCGCAGGGGAAATACGTCAATGGCACGCTCGGCACGGTGATCGATTTCGACAAGGAAAGCCATTTCCCGATCGTGGAGACGCGCGCGGGGACGCGGGTGGCCGTGGAACCGGCGGACTGGGTGATCGAAGAAGGCGGAGAGACGCGCGCCAAGATCACGCAGCTGCCGCTTCGGCTGGCGTGGGCGATCACCATCCACAAGAGCCAGGGGATGAGCCTCGATGCGGCGGTGATAGACTTGAGCCAGGTGTTCGAATTCGGCCAGGGCTATGTCGCGCTGTCGCGCGTCAGGCGTTTTTCAGGACTGCATCTCCTCGGGTACAACGCGCAGGCGCTCCGCGTGCATCCGGAGGTGCTCGCAGCGGACGCGCTGTTCCGGGCGCAGTCAGAGAGAGAAAGCGTGACGTTCGCGACGATGGAGCAGGAGGAGCTGGATCGATTGCACGCTGATTTCATCGAGCGCTCTGGCGGCACGGATCTGGCGAGCGTAGCGGGCGCGAAGAGTACGAAGATGAAAAAGAAGAGCGCGGTCGCCGGTTCCATCGTGGACAAAATCAGGCAGGAGTATCCCAATGCCTATCGTCCGTGGGCGGCGGCGGATGACGCGCGATTGAAGAATCTTTTTTCCGAACATCTGAAGTTTGCCGAGATCGCGAGGACGCTCGGCCGCAAGCCAGGTGCCATCCGGGCGCGCCTGACCAAGCTCGGATTGATCGAGGCGGAATGAGGGAAAGAGGGGATTGTTTGTCCTCGTCTGCCAGTGTGCTATACTCGAGATGAAAAGCCTTCAGAAAGGACTGCGCAAAATTGAAACCCACCTGGATTTCAGGGAAAAATATATTTTTTCCGTTAATCTTTTTCAAGGGATTCAGCCGCTCTCCCGCATTGAGGGCTTTTTATTTGCCTGTTCGGACCAGGTGCGGAATATGGCTCTGATAGGGGGTCGGTGGATGAGGATTGACAAAAAGCAGTTCTTGCGCTATAATGTAAGAGTGTATAAAGGCACAGGGAAACGGAGTCGAGTTTTCGCAGTATTTAAGCAATCGTAAAGAATCGTATGAACGGAACTATCAAGACTCTTACGGACAGAGGATTCGGATTCATCTCTCGCGAAGGCGAAGAGAAGGATCTGTTCTTCCACTCCAAAGAATTGGTTGGTGTTACCTATGACGAACTGAAGGTCGGCGATGCCGTAACTTTCGAAGTGACTCAAGGTGAAAAAGGCCCGGCTGCCACAGGTGTGTCACGCGCCTAATTAGCCACCAGCTATCAGAAAACGCCTCCTTCGGGAGGCGTTTTTTGTTTTGCGGACAATGTGATAAGGCTGCTCTGTCGCTCTCGCATTTGACAATCTCTTTTGAAGATGGTTGTATCAAGGAAAGTTTCTTTACCAATTCAAGTCAACAATGATATATGCATCAGAAAGGAGATAGCCATGTCCAAGAGAGTGTTCGATGTAGTAGTATCTATTATGTTGCTGTTATTTCTGTTTCCTTTGATGCTCCTTATTGCATTTCTCGTAAAAGCGACATCAAAGGGTCCGGTGATTTTCAGACAGGAACGCGTCGGTCTTCATGGCACCCCATTTACCATATTGAAATTCAGAACTATGGAACATGGGTCGGAAAGGCCATTGGATATGGTTACGTATGGGGACACGCGTATCACCAAGGCAGGAAGATTTTTGCGCTCTATGCATCTTGACGAATTGCCGCAGCTCATCAATGTCTTCAGAGGAGAAATGAGCATCGTGGGCCCGAGACCATTTCGAGTATGTACGATACAGCGCTGGTGCGAGAAAATTCCCAATTTCAATCAACGGCATATGGCGCGCCCCGGGATGACTGGTCCAACGCAGATTTTTGGACGCGTTGCGGTTCAATCGGCAATGGAGCAAGCTGCTTCTTTTGAGCTAGCGTATGTCAGGAAGCATAACTTCTCCGATGATATGCGCATTATCATTAAAACTATCCCTATCATTCTCAAAGGAAAGGGAATCTAAAACTCGTATCAGCTTTAGCCCGCGAGTATAAAATAAAAGGGCTTTTCTTTTTGTCTCAAATGTTCCAACTTGCTTCGGGAGGCGTTTTTTGTTTTGCGGGCAGATGGTGTACAGTGGAGGTGCGCAGGAGCGATCTCTCATTATTTTTTTCTTATGAAAACGGCGGATCTGCTGCACCAGGCTTTCGGGAGCGCACGCGGCGCATTCCTCCTGACGGGCATCGACGGGACGGCGCTCTACGCGAATACGGCGCTGGAGCGGCGCACTGGCTTTACGGTAGGCGAGATCATCGGGAAGGCCCCGGGGAAGCTGTGGGGCGGCACTATGCCGCGCGATTTCTATGCCCGGTTCTGGACGGCCATTCAGGTGAAACGAGAGCCGTTCGTGGCGACCGTGACGAATGTGCGCAAGGACAAGGTGCGGTATCAAGAACTTCTGGCCGTGGCTCCGATCACGAGCGAAGAAGGGGTGGAATATTTCATCGCGCTCTCGGTGGGGCATATAGAGGACGAGGAAGAGCGCGAGCGTTTCCAGAGGGAATTCAGGGAGGTTTTCTCTCCGCAAGCCCGGTTCTCAGAGGAGGACAGGCTCCGTTTCGTCTTGCGTTCTCTCGGATCGGGACAGGCGGTGCCGGCATCAGGAACGCGGCCTCTCAAAGAGATTTTTCAGGAAGCGCTGGTTGCGCCGTTTCAGGAGCGTTTCCGGGCGCGCAAAGAGGATCGGCTGCTCATCCTCGCGGCTCAGACCGATCCGCAGCAGTTCCAGGCGCTCTATGACAAGTACCGCCAGACGATCTTCCTGTATTTCGTCCGGCATATCGAAGGCAGCACCGATGTGGCCGAGGATCTGACCCAGGACACGTTCTATCGGGCGCTCCGGTATCTGGGGAGCTTCCGCCTCACGAACGCCTCCTATGGCACGTATCTGCTGCGCGTGGCGCACAATGTCCTCGTGAATTATTTTCGCAAGAAGCAGTTTCTGGCGCTGATAGAAGACGTGGCAGAGGATGAAGCGGTGGAGACGGATATCTCTTCCGGGGACGCGCTCTGGCGCTCGCCAAAGCTCCTCGAGACCGAACAGAAGATCCTTTCGATGAAGTATCAGGAGGGGTTTTCCGTGCAGGAGATCGCGGCGACTCTTAATAAGAGCGAAAACGCCGTAAAATTGCAGCTTTCCCGCGCCCGCAAGAAGCTCCGCGCTGTGCTCGGAGCTTAGGCAGGGCAGAGCACTTTTTCTGATTGAAAAGTGAAAATATACCATATCTTGTGGTTTTTGGTGTCATTATGACACCTTTTTTGTTTTCAGGTGTTTAACTGTATGCAGAGGGAAAAGGGGGCTGGGGGGCCGCCTTTTTCTTCTCCCGCATAATCAAACTAATACGCGCACAAACGCCTATGCCAGTCTATAAGATACAGAAGCGGAGCGGCGGCATCGTGGATTTCGATCTCGCGAAGATCGAACGCGCGATAGAGATGGCTGCCGAGGCAGCGGGGAAAAAGGATGCTATCGCGGCCGCTATCCTGGCTATGGATGTCTATGCCCAATTGGAGGAGCGGTTCGAGGATGGGATTCCGACCGTGGAGCAGACCCAGGACATCGTCGAAGATACGCTTATCCAGTACGGTTATGCCGATATCGCCAAGGCCTACATCCTGTACCGCGAGAAGCGGCGCGAGGTGCGCGAGGAGAAGAATGTTGTCGTCCAAGTCGAGAAGGCGGTCTCGGAATATCTGAAGAAGCTCGACTGGCGCGTCAATGCCAATTCCAACCAAGGCTATTCTTTGGGCGGACTCATCCTCAATACCGCGGGCAGCGTGATCGCGAACTACTGGCTCTCGCACATCTATCCGAAAAACGTCGGCGATGCCCATCGCAATGCCGATATCCATATTCACGACCTGGATATGTTTTCCGGCTACTGCGCCGGCTGGAGTCTGCGCGCTCTCCTGGAAGAGGGATTCAACGGCGTGCCGAACAAGATAGAATCTGCGGCGCCCAAGCACCTCTCTTCAGCCGTGTCGCAGATGGTGAATTTTCTCGGCACGCTCCAGAACGAATGGGCGGGGGCGCAGGCGTTCTCCAGTTTCGATACGTATATGGCGCCATTCGTGAAGAAGTATGAGATGGAGCTCCGCGCCGATATCAAGAAGTACGGTATGCGGTTCGCATCGAAAAAAGCCCAGGAACAGTATGTCGCGGACGAGACCTACGCGTACGTCTATCAGAACATCCAATCCTTCGTGTTCAACCTGAATATCCCGTCGCGCTGGGGAACGCAGACGCCGTTTACCAATATCACGCTGGATTGGGATTGCCCGGAAGATATGCGCGAGAAGCGGCTCCTTCTTGGCGGCCAGCCGTTCGCGTACACGTTCGGCGAACTCCAGCCGGAGATGGATATCGTCAATCGCGCGTTCATCGCAGTGATGTCGCAGGGCGATGCCAAGGGGCGCACCTTCACCTTCCCGATCCCGACGTACAATGTGACCAAGGATTTCGATTGGGAGGACCCCAAGAACCTGCCGCTCTTCGAGATGACCGCCAAGTATGGCACGCCGTATTTCCAGAACTTCGTCAATTCCGATCTCAATCCGAGCGATGTGCGCTCGATGTGCTGCAGGCTCCAACTCGATCTGCGCGAACTGCGCAAGCGCGGCGGCGGCCTGTTCGGATCGGCGGAGATGACGGGCTCGATCGGCGTCGTCACCATCAATGCCGCGCGCATCGGTTATCTGGCCCGCGGCGACAAGGAGAAATTCTTCCAGCGCATCGATCATCTGATGGAGCTCGCCAAGGTGTCGCTCGAGATCAAGCGCAAAGAAGTCCAGAAATGGATCGATGCCGGACTGTTTCCCTATACCAAGCGCTACCTCGGCTATCTGAAGAATCATTTCTCGACGATCGGCATCAATGGTATCAATGAGGCTATCCGCAATTTCACCGAGGATGCGGAAAATATCGCCACGCCGGCCGGCCACCAGTTCGCCGAAGAAATACTCGACTTCATGCGCAGCCGGATCAGCGATTTCCAGGAAGAGACCAAGAATTTCTACAACCTGGAAGCCACGCCGGCCGAAGGCACGACGTATCGTTTCGCCAAGGAAGACCGCAAGCGTTTTCCGGATATCCTCCAGGCCGGCACCGAGGAGGCGCCGTACTATACCAATTCCTCCCAGCTCCCGGTCGGGTATACGGATGATGTCTTCGAGGTGCTCGAGCTCCAGGACAGCCTGCAGACGAGATACACCGGCGGGACGGTGCTCCACTGCTATATGAATGAGAAAGTGAGTTCCGGGCAGTCCTGCCGCAACCTGGTGCGGAGCATTCTCTCCAATTTCCGCCTGCCGTACATCACTATCACGCCGACCTTCTCCATCTGTCCCAAGCACGGCTACCTCGCCGGCGAATATGATTATTGCCCGAAATGCGATGCGGAAATCGGAGTGATCGAGGGAGAGCGCTACGATCAGGAAACGCGCAAGAAGTATCAGAGCGTCCAAGCAGAGAAATAACGGTCATCAGCCCGATTGTACCGGCACTGCGTTCGGTAATAAAAATAAAAAGTAATTAATCACATAATGTACCCAGTGAAATCCCGCTTTGCGGGTGCTCGCTCAGCGAGCAATTTCACAGGGCAAGCGAACATATGCCACAGGACAATGCGCAGGCAGCCATCGAGACGGGGAAGGGGCGTACGCGCTGCGAGGTTTGGACCCGCGTGATGGGCTATCACCGTCCGGTGTCCCATTTCAACATCGGCAAGAAGGCCGAGCACTATTCGCGCAAGCATTTCCAGGAGACCGTCGCCGCCAACCATGAATTCTGCGAGAAATATCAGCTCGTCGCGTGCTAAGAATCGAAAAACCCAGAACGCAATTCACAAAAGACCAGACAAAACACAATATTAAAAACACAAATATTTTTTCTGTTTGTGACTTTGGATTCTGAGCCCGTGCTTTGTTTGGTTTTTGTGCTTTGAAATTTGTGTTTTTGAAATTATGATCATAAGCGGCATACAAAGATTCACGCTGCTGGATTTTCCGGGAAAAATCGCGTGCATCATCTTCACCGGCGGCTGCAACTATCGTTGCGGCTTCTGTCACAATCCGGAATTCGTCCTGCCGGAGGCGCTCGCCAAGATACGCGGCAGTTTCATTCCGGAGGAGGCGGCGCTCAATTTCCTCAAGCAGAGGCAGGGGATGCTCGAGGGCGTGGTGATCACCGGCGGCGAACCGACCATTATGCCCGACCTGGAGGCATTCATCGTCGGTGTGCGGGATCTGGGATTCGCGGTCAAGCTCGATACCAACGGCAACAGGCCCGCAGTGCTCCGCTCGCTCATAGGCCAGGGACTGCTCGATTATGTCGCGATGGATTTCAAGACGAGCCTGCCCCAGTATCGGGCACTGGTCGGGCAGTGGGCGGACGAGGCGAAGCTTCGCGAGAGCATCGAGCTTCTGAAAGAGGGAGGCGTCGAGTATGAATTCCGGACGACGCTCATCCGCGAGGAGCATACGCCTGCGATTCTCAATGCGATGCGCGACACTCTGGCCGGAGCCAAGCGCCTGTATCTCCAGGCATTCCGGAGCGGTATCACGCTTGACCCGGCGTTCAAGGATCTGCATAGCTTTACGCCGGGGGAGATGCAGGACATCGCGCAGCTGTTTTCCGGAAGCGTTGAGGAAGTCTTCATCCGCGAAGGGTAGCATCTTTCCGACTGTACACATTTCTCAACGGTCGTGGAAGAATGTGTACATCGCGAGACGCATGACTTATGGTAGAATAAAAGATATGCGATGGAAAATACTTCTCATTCTTTTCGTGATAGCAATCGTGACAGGAGTAGCTTTGCGCTGGCTTCCGGCTGATTTTTTGTCCGGTGAAAAAGAGGCGGCTCCGGAAATCGAATTGATTGCTCTTCAAGAAACAGCAAACAAAATAGCGCCTCCTCCGGAAGAAGAAAAAGCGGCAGAGCCGGAGAAGAAAAGCGCGAGCGATGTATCCGAACCGAAACCAGCAATAGCAAAAGCTCCGGAGAGCAGTTCGGTAGCGGGGGTGCCGTTCACCGTGCAGGCGCCGTTCGGCGAATGGAACGATCCGATTTTCCAGAATGGCTGCGAAGAGGCGGCGCTCGTGATGGCAGCACACTGGCTTTCCGGCAAGCCGCTGACGAAAGAGATCGCCAGACAAGAGATCGCTGCTCTTGTCAGTTTCGCAGAGGAAAAATATGGCCAGTCGGTCGATACGTCGGCTGCCGATACGGCGAAGCTGCTCGCGGAATATTACGGGGTCACGACTGCGGAAGTACGGATGGATATCGGTCAGACTGATATACGGGACGCCCTTTCTGCCGGAGCGTTGGTCATCGTGCCGGCGGACGGCAGGAAATTGAAGAACCCGAATTATAAACAGCCCGGACCCACCACGCATATGCTGGTCATTACCGGTTACGATGCCGAGACGAAAGCATTCATCACCAACGACCCCGGGACGCGTCGCGGCGAGGGATACCGCTATGCGGAAGACATCCTCTACGGAGCGATCCGCGATTATCCGACCGGCGACCATCTCCCGATCACAGGCATCCGCAAGGCGATGATCGTCGTCAGGAAACCGTGATATACTAGTGATATATGAAACGTAATAAGCAATCTACGATATATGGGGCTTTTCTTTCCATCATCATCGAGAAAACCGACAACCCCGCTTTCTGCGGGCATGGGGAGTCCGCTTGCGCACAAATTCGATCGCAATAGCCGAGGGAGAATCATACCGAATGAGATGCCGGGCATCCGGCGCAAATTGATCAGTACGCTGGGGTACCATAAGGCGGAACGGATCATACAGGGACTGGAGGCGCATATGGATTCCGACGGGCAGTGGGGTGGCAAGAATGTCGGTGCCAGAGAAAGCGAGCAGTTGCTGGACACGCTCCGGAAGAGCCATCATGACACTATAGATCGTGACGATATAGACAAGGCCAAGGAGATTTTCAGCGGCTACCAATAAACCCGGACGAGACTCCTTATGGCAGAGAAAGTGGTACTGGAAGACGGCAGCGTGTGCACAATGAAGAAGGCTCGACGGTCGCGGCACATACGGATCACGGTGCATCGGGATGGAGGCGTTGCCATGACACTTCCGTTTTTCGTTTCATACAGGAGAGGCGAAGAGTTTCTCCGGAGCAAGACTGGCTGGATCCGTGAAAAGGTGAAGGCGATGGCCTCCCGGCCGGACAACCTCCTGCTCCGGGGCAGCCGCGAAGAATATCTCGCGTCTCTCGACAGGGCGCGGCATCTCGTGGAAGAGCGGCTCAGCCATTTCCGTCAGTTCTATGTCGTGACGTGGAAGCAGGTGAGTATCCGCAACCAGAAAACGCGCTGGGGGAGCTGCTCGCGGACCGGCGGCCTGTCGTTCAATTATCGCCTGCTCTTGCTGCCGGCGCATTTGCGGGACTACGTCATCGTCCACGAGATCTGCCATCTGTTGGCTTTCGATCACTCGCCGCGCTTCTGGGCGCTCGTGGCAGAGACGTTTCCTGACTACCGCGCGCTCCGCCGGGAACTCCGGCTACTGTAAAATTCATTCATTTTGCACGCACAGCCCTCAGTTCAGCGCACAAAAGCAATCCCTTGGCTCTGTTCCGGACTCACCAGGGCTCTCGGTGACCGAAAAAGATCGCCCCCAATCGACGGCGGGACACAGCTCCTTTTCCGAACCGAGAGCCCTGCTTCAGACCTGCCTACCGGCAGGCAGGCAAGCGGAACAACCGCCAAAAAATTCTTTTATGCGTTGAACTGCGGAGTAGGCTTGACAGGCTATCGTTTTCCTGCTTTAATTAAATTCTTACTCTAGAGCCTCTCTATTCAGGCTCTACATTCCTTTGGTTGAGTCATATCTCTATCTGAAGGGAGAGATAAGACCTAATCCAGTAACATTTACAAAATGTTCAGCAGAAACCCGAGAGGGAAATCCTCTCCTCGCGCCGGTGCCAACCGTTTTGGCCGGCCGACGTCTCGCGGCCGACGCAAAGCCCCCGCAGCCCGCGAGCTTGATTTCACGCAGTTCGTGAAGAAGGCTATCCAGACGACCGAGACGGAGACGTTCAATCCGACGCACCGCTTCGCCGATTTCGAGATGCACAGCAAATTGAAGGCCAATATCGTCAAGTGCGGCTATGTGCATCCGACACCGATCCAGGACGGCGCTATCCCGCATATCCTGAAAGGCCGCGATGTCGTCGGCATCGCGAATACCGGTACCGGCAAGACGGCGGCATTTCTCTTGCCGCTCATTCACAAGACATTCAAACACACCACCGAGAAGGTGCTCATTATCGTGCCGACGAGGGAGCTGGCGCTTCAGATCGAGGAGGAACTCCGCAAATTCGCTGCCGGTTCCGGCCTGCATTCTGCGCTGTGTATCGGCGGCGCCCATATAGGCGATCAGGTCAGGAGCCTGTCTCGCAATCCCAGTTTCGTCATCGGTACGCCGGGGCGCCTCAAGGATCTGATCGAGCGCGGCAAGCTGCATATCTCCGAATTCAACAACATCGTCCTCGATGAAGTGGACCGCATGCTCGATATGGGATTCATCCAGGACATCAAATACCTCGTCGCGCTGATGAAGACGCCGCGCCAGTCGCTGTTCTTTTCTGCGACGATGCCGCGCGAAATAGCGGAACTCGCCAAGAAATTCCTGAACGATCCGGTGACCATCACGATCAAGGCGCGGGCGACATCGGAAAATGTCGACCAGGATATCGTGCGCGTGCTGCCGAAAGAAGACAAGATCGAAGTGCTGCACAACCTCCTGCTCCTGCCGGAGTTCAAAAAGGTGCTCATCTTCGGCCGCACCAAGCACGGCGTGGAAAAACTCGCCCTGCGTCTCCAAGACCGCGGTTTCAAGGCGGACTCTATCCACGGCGACAAATCGCAGTCCCAGCGGGCGAGAGCGCTCCGCCGTTTCAAGAATGATGAACTCGCGATCCTGGTCGCGACCGATGTGGCTGCGCGCGGTCTCGATATTCCGGACGTGACGCACGTCATCAACTATGAGCTGCCGGAAAATTACGAGGACTATATCCACCGTATCGGCCGCACGGGCCGCGGTACCAAGAAGGGCAACGCGCTGACCTTTGTCGATTAATCCCTGATTCGTGCCTCGCGGAAATAGCAGCCTCTTCGCAGGCTGTTTTTTCTAGGCTATACTGGAAAAACGGAAAAACCATTATAGAATGACGCAAGAATGAATTTTTTCAACGCTATCGAACAATTCGTCAGGGCATATGCGACGGAAGTGCCGCTCCCGTGGTTCGTATTCATCGGGTCTTTTTTCGAAGAAGTCGTGAGCCCGATTCCTTCGGCGCTCATCATGGGGACGGCCGGATCGCTCGCGCTCGTCGATGGGCGTGCTCTCGCATATCTCGTTTTGCTCGCGCTGATCGGCAACCTCGGCAAGACGCTCGGCGCCTGGCTGTATTATTTCATCGGCGATAAATTGGAAAATATCCTGGTCAAGCCGCTCGCGAAGTATTTCGGGGTCAAGCACGAGGAAATCGAGAGCATCGGTCAGCGTTTCACCGGTCACCACTTCAAAGACGGCGGTACGGTATTCCTCCTCCGGATCGTGCCGTTCGTGCCGGCGCTCCCGGTTTCCTTGGCTGCCGGTATCATCAAGATGGATGTGCGGGTATTTCTTGCTGCTACCTATGCAGGCAATTTCTTGAAAGATCTCCTCTATCTTTATATCGGTTATGCGGGACTCGCGAAGCTCCATACGCTGTGGCGCGAGATAGAACCTGTCAAGCTCGGAGTCGATATCCTCGTTGCTATCGCGATTGCCGTTTTTTTTACTGTTCTCTATATGCACGAGGGACGCGGGCAGCGGCTGGCGCGCTTTTTCCGCGCCCGCTTCGACGCATTTTTCGATACTGGAAACATACAGCGATAACCCTATGCCTACTTTCCAGCTTGCATCACCGTATCAGCCGGCCGGCGATCAGCCTCAAGCGATCGAGGCTTTGGTGCGCGGCCTGCGCGAGCACAAGCGTTCCCAGACGCTTCTCGGCGTGACGGGTTCCGGCAAGACGTTCACGATGGCCAATGTCATCGCGCAGATGGACAAGCCGACTCTCGTCATCGCCCACAACAAGACGCTCGCCGCGCAGCTGGCGCAGGAATACCAGGAATTCTTCCCGGGTCACGCGGTGCACTACTTCGTCTCGTATTATGATTACTACCAGCCGGAGGCGTATATGCCGGCTTCGGATACGTATATAGAAAAAGACGCGCAGATAAACAGCGAGATTGATCGCTTGCGCCACGCGTCGACGCAGTCGCTCCTCACGCGCCGCGATGTGATCATCGTCGCATCGGTATCCTGCATCTATGGCTTGGGCAGTCCGGAGGAATACGCGAAAGAGAATATGCGTCTCGAAGTCGGAATGCCGATGACACGGCGAGAAATCCTCCAGCAGCTCGTCTCCATTTTTTTCGAGCGCACCAATGCCGACCTGTTGCCCGGGCAATTCCGCAGCCTGGGCAATCGTATCGAGGTGATGCCGATCTCGGAGAAATGCATCTATCTGCTGGAAATCGTAGACGGCACATTGGGCAGCATCACGAAGATCGATCCGGTCTCGCAGAAGATACTCGGTACGCCGGAAACCGTTTTTCTCTTTCCGACCAAGCATTTCATCACGGACAAGGATCAGAAAGATTCCGCGATCGCGTCCATCCGCCTCGAACTGGCGGCGCGCCTGAAAGTATTGGAAGCGGAGGGGAAGTTCTTGGAAGTCGAGCGGCTCACGCGCCGTACGAATTATGACCTCGCGATGATGCAGGAGATCGGCTACTGCAACGGCATAGAGAATTACTCGCGTCACCTGTCCGGCAAGAAGCCCGGCGAACCGCCGGAAACGCTGCTTTCATATTTTCCTCATACCGATGACGGCAAGCCTGATTTCCTTACGATCATCGACGAGTCGCACGTGACCTTGCCGCAACTGCGCGGAATGTACGCTGGCGACCAGTCGCGCAAGTCGACGCTCGTCGAATACGGCTTCCGCCTGCCGTCCGCGCTCGATAACCGGCCGCTCCGCTTCGAGGAATTCACGGAACGTATCGGACAGGTCGTTTACACGTCGGCGACGCCGGCGGACTATGAGCGCGAAACAAGCGAGCAGATCGTCGAGCAGGTGATCCGCCCGACGGGACTGATCGATCCGGAAGTGACGGTGCTCCCGATACGAGAAAGCGGAGACTCCTCCTCGGCGGGCGCCTATCCCGGGCAGATCGGTGATTTCATCCGGCAGACGGAAGCCGAAATTGAAAAAGGCGGGCGCGTCATCGCGACCACGCTCACGAAGAAAATGGCGGAAGACCTGAGCGCCTATCTGAAAGAAAAGCATATCAAGGCTGAATACCTGCACAGCGATATCAAGACCATCGATCGCATCAAGATCCTCACCTCGTTCCGCAAAGGGGAATTCGACTGCCTCGTGGGGGTGAACCTGCTCCGCGAAGGGCTCGATTTGCCTGAAGTGTCTTTCATCGGGATTCTCGATGCCGACAAGGAGGGGTTCCTCCGTTCCGAGACATCGCTCATCCAGATCATCGGTCGCGCTGCCCGCAATGTCGCCGGGCGCGTCGTCTTGTATGCCGAACGGATCACCGGATCGATGGAGTATGCGCTGGGCGAGACGAATCGCCGCCGGAAGCTGCAGATGGCTTATAATAAGAAACACGGCATCACGCCGCAGACGATCAAGAAAACCATCCACGATATCACGGAACACCTGGAAAGCGATCATGAGAAGGCAGTGCGTGCCAACGTGACGCTCGACCAGGAGATTTTCGCGGCCAATCCTGAGAAACTCATCGCGCTCAAGAACAAGGAGATGCAGGCAGCGGTCAAGACGCTCGATTTCGAGACGGCGGCCATCCTGCGCGATGAGATCCGCGCGCTCGAAGCGTCGCTCGGTACGGAGGGCAAGCGCAAGCATATGAAATCTCGGAAACGCTGAAAGAAACGCTCCGCTAGCGGCTATTTTTCAAAAAATGCAGAGAGGAGTATACTGAAAACAAGAGTCGTATAGTAAGCAGAGACGTTTTTGTAATAATTCGTTACCTATATTGATTCCCTATGACACAGAAACAACTCATCGGGCTGGTTGTGGGCGTACTCGTGCTGGGCGCAGTATTCGTCTACGTTTATCAGCAGTTTTCTCGTACCGCTTCTCGCGATGCGATGTTGCAGAAATCGGCTGTCACTCCATCCGCGAAGCAGGAGGAGCAGGCGGCGCTGCCGACGAGCATTGATGATATTTCTCGGAGCATCGCAGGCGAAATCGATGCTGATCTGTCGGCGCTGGATGCCGAAGAAAACGGCGAAACAGCGGAGATCCAGGCCGATAGCGAGAGCGTAAATAACTTAGGAACTTCTTATGATGAAAACAGCTTATAGGAAATATCAGAAGTCTGTCTTCGCGCTGCTCGGCGTAGTCGTGTTTGCGGCACCGGTTTCAGTGTCGGCCGCACCCTGGAACAACGGGGAAAACCGTTCGGACGAATGGAAGGCGAATCGCGAAGAGAAGCTGACAGAGCGGAAAGAGAATCGCGCAGAGAAGCTCGCCGAAATGAAGGACAATCGCCAGGAAGCGTTCTGTACCCGGTTTACCGAACAGGCGGAAAAAATCGCTGGCAATCTCTCGGATCGCCGCGCGAAGTTCGATGAGCGCAAGGGGAAGCGTGCGGACACACTGGAAACCAATCGCAATGAGCGCGAAGCGAAGCTCGAAAGTCACCGTTCCCAGACCGATGAGCGCCGTAATGCGATGTATGAGAAGCTCGAAGCGCGCGCAGATACCGATGCGAAGAAAGCTGCGGTAGCCGCGTTCAAGAAAACCGTCGAGGCGGCTGTCGATACCCGCCAGGATGCGGTGGATGCCGCTATCGCTGCGTTCCGCAAGGGTGTCGACGCGGCGATCGGTTCACGCAAGACCGATATGGAGAGCGCCGCCGAGACTTTCAAAAAAGCCGTCGAGGCCGCTTTGACCAAGGCGAAGTCTGATTGCGCGGCCGGGACTGATCCGGCCACCGTCCGCCAGACGTTCAAAACGAGCCTGCAATCCGCGCGGACCGTCTTGCAGAATGAGCGCCAGGGAGCCGATAAGGTCGGTGCCCAAGTCAAGGCGCTCGCCGAGACCCGCCGTATAGTGGTGAGGGCGGCTCTGGATGCATTCAAATCAACCGTGGAAGCGGCTCGCGCCGAACTGAAGAAAGCGTTCGGGGAGACGACGCCGTAAGGCATTGTGAAAAAGAACCCCGCTGTCCTCGAAAGGAGCGGGGTTTTTTATTTGGCAACAGCCTCTGTTTCTTAGTGCGAAGCGTTCGGGCCCATTCGGAACTTGGAATGGTCGAGCAGATTTTTTGTTGTCAATTCGTGGCACTTGAACACGTAGCCGACATATTTTTTTCCGTTGAATGCGGGCATCGTTTCGAAGCACGAGCTGACGAAGCGCAAGGCAGCTTCTTTTCGTGATCCGCCGATACTCGATCCGGTGATGAGGACGCACCGCACGAGCGAGCTGTCTTTCATCTGGCAGAATATCCAGCCGCCGAGGATATAGAACTGCTTTCCTTGCAGAGGATTACGTTTGTTCCGGTTGAGGAAATTGTCGATGGTATGCGAGATGTCGCAGATCATGAAGCGCGGGTGACGGTATCTTGCCGGGGAAAAGATCGTTTGCATCAGGTGCTCGGTGTTGGCCGCGGCTTGTTCGCGCGTATCGGCGATGATAAGCTGGGCACGGGCCAGAGAAAAAGATTTGACGGTGTGCATGACGACCGGATTGCCGTAGTACGCCTCTAGCATGGTCGGATCAAAGTGGTTTGTGCTGCCGGTATTCGTCGCTGCCATAGTCGCTGCGAAAGCGCGCATGATCGTTCTCCTTCTTCTGAAGTTGTATAAGGGACACAAAAGAACCAAAAATAGGATATCAGAACGGAAGGAAAAAGCAAGGGGTTTGCCTAAATCTGGTTTTTTTGACAAAATAAAGGGAACGTATAATGTATTGTGATGTTTCACGATGACGCAAAGTATCCGTGACAGTTTTATCGTTACGGCAGACGATTATGGCATCCGTCAGACAGCGGAGCTGATTTTGCGTCTGGTCCACGAGGGCAAGGTGGATCGCGTCGCGGTGCTCATCCACTACGTTTCTGCCGAACAAGCGGCCGCACTTTTGGCGACGGGAGTGAAGATCGATCTGCACCTGGAGCTCATCGGTCTCCTGAAAAGCGGCGAGAAAGTGTATGAGAGCGCTCTCGTGCGGAGCATCAATTTCATCATCCGGTATGTAACCGGTCTCGTGACAGCGAAAAAGGTCAGAGAGGAATGGCAGGACCAAATCGAGCGGTTCAGGGAATTATTCGGGCGCCTGCCTGACGGACTCAATTCGCATGAGCACCTGCATTGCTTCCCGGCGTTTTTCCGGGTTTTCACACGGCTGGCGGAAGCCTACGGCATATCCTATATCCGTTTCGGAAAGAAGGGGATGCTGACCGGCCTGCGCGGAGCTTTCATTGCGAGAATACTGGCTGTTTTCTGGAAACGGACAGCTGCCATCTATGCCGAGACCCGTCTCGATACTTCCGATTACCTGGTCAGCCTGGATTGGCTGCCGGATTTCAAGGCTTTCAGCGAGCAGCTGCCGCACGGGAGCATCGAGCTCGTGGTGCACCTGGAGCGCGAGGAGGATTATCGCACGATGCTCGAATACTTCTAAGGCGTTTTCCGCCATCGCAAAAAATAATTTTTCTGGAAACGCCTCAAGAAATCCTTGCGAAAGGCGTAACGCAAATCCTATTGCTCACCGTTGATATTTCTCTCGTTTCGTGTTATACTGCTCTTCCTGTGTTTTTGCCTATGTCAAAGAATGCCCCGCGAAAAAATCACCCTCAGACTCCCGAGCCATCCCAATGGATCATAGTCAAAGGCGCGCGCACCCACAATCTGAAAAACATCACCATCGAGATGCCGCGCAATGCAATGATCGTTTTCACGGGGCTTTCCGGTTCGGGAAAATCCTCCCTGGCGTTCGACACTATCTTCGCGGAGGGACAGCGCCGCTATGTCGAATCGCTGTCTGCCTACGCGCGCCAGTTCCTGAATACGATGCAGAAGCCGGATGTGGATGAGATCGTCGGCCTTTCGCCTGCCATCTCCATCGACCAGAAGTCCGCGAGCCGCAATCCGCGCTCGACGGTCGCGACCGTGACGGAGATCTACGACTATCTGCGCGTCCTGTATGCGCGTCTCGGCCGGCCGCACTGCCTCGTCTGCGATCGGGAGATCCAGAAGCTCTCGCCGGAAGAGATGCTCGGCATTGTGTCGGAGCGCGTACAGCAGGCGCTCGTAAGCGCCAAGAAGAAGAAAACCGCGCTCATCATCACGGCGCCGGTCGTGCGCGGACGCAAAGGCGAATACTACCAGCTGCTCTATAACGCTCTGAGCAGGGGATTCGCGGAAATATTCCTCGATGGGGAACGCAAGAGTCTCCGCCAGCAGATCCTGCTTTCCAAAAACAAGAAACATGATATCGACCTGATCGTGGACGAATTGCCGCTTCTGGAATTCGAGAAATTCCCGCAGACGTCGGGAGAGCGTTTGTCGGAAGCGGTACAGCGTTCGCTCGAAGAAAGCGACGGGCTGGTGAATATCCATATCGGATCCGAAAGCCTCGTCTTGTCATCGAAATTCTCCTGCCCTTATGACGGATTTTCTTATCCGGAAGTGGAGCCGCGCCTGTTTTCGTTCAATTCCCCCTATGGCGCCTGCGCCGCCTGCAACGGCCTGGGGACCAAGCATTTCTTCGGCGATGAGGTCTGCGAAGTATGCCAAGGCTCGCGTCTGCGCGAAGAGGCATTGCATATCCGTATCGGCGGGAAAAACATCGTCGAAGTGACGGCGATGATGATAGAAGAAGCGCGGCGCTTTTTCGACACGCTCAAGCTCTCCGAGAGGGAGAAGCAGATCGCCTCGGTGGTGCTCCGGGAAATAGCCGGGCGGCTGCAGTTCCTCCTCAATGTCGGACTCAACTATCTCACGCTCAATCGGCGGGCGAATACCCTTTCCGGAGGGGAGGCGCAGCGCATCCGTCTGGCGAGCCAGCTCGGTTCGCAGCTCGTGGGGGCGCTCTACGTCCTCGATGAGCCGACGATCGGACTCCATCAGCGCGACAACGACCGTCTCATCGAGACGCTCAAGGCGCTCCGCGATCTGGGCAATACGATCATCGTCGTCGAGCACGACGAAGATACGATCTATGCCTCCGACTACATCGTCGATATCGGTCCGGGGGCCGGCGCGCACGGCGGCGAGGTCGTCGTGTCAGGCTACCTCGACGATCTCCTGACGGCGAAAAAGAATGACTCTGGATCCCTCACGCTCGCCTATCTGCGCGGCGAAGAGAAGATCCCTATTCCCGCAAAGCGCCGCAGCAAAGAGAAGGGCGTCATCAAGATCCGCGGCGGCCACCTCTTCAATATCAAGGATATGAACGTCGATATCCCGCTCGGCCGCTTCAATGTGATCACGGGCGTTTCCGGTTCGGGCAAGTCGACGCTCCTCTACGAGATCATCCACAAGAATCTGCAGGCGCGCTTCGATCGGCGCTACAAGTCGAACGAAGTCTTCCATTGCCAGTCCTTCGTCGGATCGGAATACCTGTCGCGGACGGTATTGATCGACCAGAGTCCCATCGGCCGGACGCCGCGTTCCAATCCGGCGACGTATACGGGCGCCTGGACGCATATCCGCGACCTCTTCGCCGAAAGCGTTGAAGCGCGGGTGCGCGGATGGAAGGCCGGGCGTTTCTCGTTCAACCGCCCGGGCGGCCGCTGCGAGACCTGCGAGGGCAACGGCTTCATCGCGGTCGAGATGCATTTCCTGCCGACCGTGTACGTGCCGTGCGATGTCTGCGACAGCAAGCGCTTCACCAAAGAGACGCTCGAAGTGAGGTACAAGCACAAGAATATCTATCAGGTACTCGAGATGACGATCGAGGAGGCCTTCTCGTTTTTCGCCGATATTCCGGCTATCGCGGACCGCCTGAAGACGCTGAGTGAAGTGGGGCTCGGCTATCTGAAGCTCGGCCAGTCGGCGACGACGCTCTCGGGCGGCGAGGCGCAGCGCGTGAAGATCTCCTCGGAACTCTATCGCAAGATCTACGAGCGCACGATCTATCTCCTCGACGAGCCGACCATCGGGCTGCACTACGAGGACGTGAAGAAGCTGATCGAGATCCTCGAGACGCTGGTCGTCAAGGGCAATACCGTCATCGTCATCGAGCACAATATGGACATCATCAAGAGCGCCGACCATATCATCGACATCGGTCCGGAAGGCGGCTTAGGCGGAGGCAAGGTCGTAGCGAGCGGGACGCCGGAGGAAGTGGCAGAGATGCCGCGCTCGTACACGGGGCAGTATCTGAAACGCGTCTTGAAAAAGGGGTAGGGACGGTGGTATACTGGAGGCAGGCAGTTTTTGGTACCGTTTATTTTTTTACTTACCATTATGGAAACATTTCCCCCAGCGGGCTCCGTGGCAGCGCAGCCGAAGAAGCTGCAGAAGTCGAGCGTCGTGAAGTGGGCGCTCATCATCGGCATCGCGATCGTCGTGAATCTGTTCATCACGTATCTCGTGGACGTCATCTATCATACGCCGGAATTCACCGATTTCTGTCCGGAGCGCCAGGTGAACCGGGCGATCGAATCCGAAGCCGCATGCCTGGAAGTCGGCGGACAGTGGAACGAGAATATCGATGTGAAAAGCGTCGCGCCTCAGATGATCTCCGAATCTACTCCTATCAGCAGCTATTGCGATGTGAACTATACGTGCAGTAAGCAATATGAGGAGACGATGAAGGTGTATAACCGTAATGTCTTCGTCGTATTCATGGTGGCGGGATTTCTCCTCCTGGTCGGGAGCGTATACCTCGCGGGAGCCGAGGCGATCTCGCTCGGGTTCTCTTTCGGTGGCGTGCTCGCGTTCATCATCGGTTCGGTGCGCTATTGGTCGGATATGAACGATATCCTGCGCGTCATCATCCTCGGCATCGCGCTCGCTGGACTGCTCTACGTGGCGTGGAAGAAATTCCGGGATTAGCCAGAGTCCTGGTTGCGGAAAAAATAAAAAGCCCCGCCTTTCCAGAAGGCGGGGCTTTCAGTTTCGGATAACAAAAGAGATGCCGTGACACGATGGTCGGGCATCTCGGACTCACATCTTGCCACAAAGGGGAGTAAGTGGGAGTGGAGTCAAGGGGGAATTCAGTCAGCGTTCAGAACATCTTGCAATTCCCAGGGTGTGAGGCGATGCGATAATCGGCGGGAAGGCGTCTCCGCGGGTGCGGCCTGTTTCTTTTCCTTGACGCGCGCCGCCCGCTTGTGGTGTGCTTCGACCAGTTTCTTTACCGGACCGAGGAGGGTGTTGAAGCCTTCGTTGTTACGTTTGCCGATGACTCCGTCCGAGTATATCACTTTCGCGAACACGCGGCTGTCGAATGGGCGATCGGGAGCCAGCTCGAGAACGCGCTTGGCGACAACACGCTTTCTGACCGGGTGAAAGTACAGATAGTATTCTTGGTAATTTTCCGTCTCTGATAAGCCGTACTTTTGGGCGACGGCACTGTATGCGGCACCGAAGTAGACGCGCGCATGAAGGAATGGCAGGATTTCCTCAACCATACCTCTAATCCGTTTTTCTGAGGGCTTCCGGGGATGGGACATTTTTCTTGCCTCCTTCGAATGATTATGAAATTTTCAAAAAACTATGTTTACATATTATACACCTTTTTTGTGAAAAAGTCAAGAAGAATGAGTGAATGGAAGAATGGTTGCGTCCAGGTGCCGAAACTGCTTGAATGAGGGTACTGTGCGCGTATGAAAAAACTTTGGACCGATATCGTGACGCTTGAAGCGTTCCACAAGAAGAATAGGCTGCCCGAAGTGCCGGGAGTGTATTTTTTCTTGGATGCGAAGAAGCGGCTGCTCTACATCGGCAAGGCGACCTCGCTCCGCGATCGGGCGAAGAGCTACTTCACCCAGGGCCTCGGCGGGATGCGTGGGCCGAAAATCGTCCTGATGCTCGAGCGGACGCGCTTCATCGCCTATCAGAGAACCGATTCCGTGCTCGAAGCGCTCATTCTCGAGGTGAGCCTCATCAAGGCGCACCAGCCGCCGTACAACACCGATGCCAAAGACGACAAGAGCTATCAGCACGTCGTGATCACGCGTGAGAGATTCCCGCGCGTGCTTCTCGTGCGCGGCCGCGATATCGAGCAGCAGAAATTTACGGGGCCTGCGAAATACATCTTCGGACCGTTTCCGTCGGGCTCTGCGCTCCGCGAAGCGCTCAAGATCATCCGGAAGCTGTTTCCCTATCGGGATCGCTGCACGCCGTATGCGGAGCTGTCCCTGAAACAGCAAGCAAAGGCCCGGCCGTGTTTCTCGGCGCAGATCGGACTGTGTCCAGGCGTGTGTATGGGGAGCGTTTCGGCGCGCGAGTACGGGCGCACGATCAACCACATCCGCCTGTTTTTCGAAGGGCGCAAGCATATGATCATACGCGGACTGGAGCGCGAGATGCAGACAGCGGCGAAGCACTTGGCATTCGAACGGGCGGGGGACATCAAGAAAACCATCTTCGGATTGCGGCACATCCAGGATATGGCGCTTCTCAAGGATGATCAACAATTAACAGTCAGCAGTCAACAGAAAACAATGCGGATCGAAGCGTATGATGTTGCTCATCTGGGAGGGGATGCCAGTGTTGGAGTGATGGTTACGATACAAGGCGGGAAGCCCGATAAAGAATCGTACAGAAAATTCATTCTGCGCGGCGCGCATAACGGCAATGATCTCTCGGCGTTGGAAGAAATTCTGAAGCGGCGCCTGAAACATAGCGAGTGGACGTTCCCGGAAATCATCGTGGTGGATGGCGCGCTCCTCCAATACGATGTCGCGGCAGAAGTGCTGCGATCGTTTGGCTTGACGATTCCGATCGTAGGGGTCGTGAAAAATGCCAAGCATCAGCCCGAGCGTCTCATCGGGGAGGAAGCGCTCACCAAGCGTTTCAAGAAAGAGATCCTGCTTGCCAACAGCGAGGCGCACCGTTTCGCCATCACCTTCCACCGCAAGCGCCGGAGCAAGGAGTTCATGCCCGGGTAGGCGGGGTTTACACCTGGCGAAAAAGAGTGTATGATGGAAACCGATCGTATCTTTTTTCGGAGACATATCTGCCTTCGGCAGGCAGGCTTCCAGTCAGCGGACACTCTATACCAGCTATGCCAGGGAAAAAATCAGTCATCGAGATCCGCGGCGCGCGGGTCAACAACCTGAAAAACGTGGATGTCGATATTCCGCGGAATGCGCTCGTTGTCGTGACCGGGCTTTCCGGTTCTGGAAAATCCTCTCTGGCTTTCGATACTTTGTTCGCAGAAGCGAATCGGCGCTATGTCGAGTCGCTTTCTTCGTATGCGCGCAATTTCCTCGACGGTTTCGACAAGCCCGATGTCGATGCAATCCGCAACCTCTCGCCGGCCATCTCCATCGATCAGAAGAGCGTCTCGCGTTCGCCGCGCTCGACGGTCGGCACGATGACGGAAGTCTATGATTATCTGCGCATCCTGTTCGCAAAGCTCGGGATCCCGCATTGTCCTGTCTGCGGCAAGCGGCTTACGAGAAAGAGCGTGCGGGAGATTCTCGATGAGATCCTGCTTTTGCCCGACGAAACCCCGCTCGTCTTCCTCGCGTATAGTCCGGCGCTCGCCGAAAAGCCAGAGCGCGCCGCTCTCGAGCTCGTCAATGCCTGGGGGTATGTGCGGGTGCTGTTTCGCGGCGGACTGACGCCGATCGCGGATGCGTTGGACCAGGCTTCGGCTACGGAAATCTCGGACATCGCCGTCGCCGTCGACCGGCTCGTCATCGATCTCGCGCGTCCCGACAAAGAACGCATCCTCGATTCTTTGCAGACGGCGTTCCGCGTCGGACAGGGCACGCTCATCCTGCGCATCAACGGCGAGGGCGAAGAGCGTCTCTATAACGAGGAGTATCGCTGCGAAGAATGCGATATCCATCTGCCGGAATTCACGCCGAGCCACTTTTCTTTCAATAGTCCGGAAGGCGCGTGCGAGAAATGCGCCGGTCTCGGCGTGACGCTGGAATTCGATCCGGAACTCGTCATCCCTAACAAGAATCTCTCGCTCGCCGAGGGAGCGATCCGGCCGTGGAGCAAGATGAACGGCGATCGCCATACCGGACAGGGACCGATGCATTGGCTGCGCACTCTCGGCCGGCGGCAGAAATTTTCGCTCGACGTGCCGGTGAAGAAACTGTCCGCGAAACAGCTGGCCATCGTGCTCTACGGAGAAGCGGACAAAGAAGAGGACGCTTTTCCCGGCGTCATCGCTCTGCTCGAGCGCAAATATCACGAGACGAAATCCGATCATCTGCGCGGCGATATCGAGGCCTATATGCTGACCAAGCTCTGTCCGGTTTGCGTTGGGAAGCGTCTGAAAGCGGCATCGCTTGCCGTGAAGCTCGAGGGTTTGTCAATACACGACCTGGTGAAGGAAAGCACGGATGCGTTTCTGGCGCTCTTGAAACCGCTCTCCGAGAAGCTTGTGAAGACGGGAGCGAAGGGAATGATCGATCCTTTGTTTCGCGAGATGGAAACGCGGATGCGCGCCGTGGAAAAAGTGGGCCTCGGCTATCTGGAGCTGACGCGCGGCGCCGATACGCTTTCGGGTGGCGAGGCGCAGCGTATCCGCCTGTCTGTCCAGATGAAGTCGGGTTTGTCCGGCATCATCTATGTCCTCGATGAGCCGTCGGTCGGCCTGCACAGCCGCGATACGGAACGGCTGATCCATGCGCTGGAAGATTTGCGGACAGAGAACAATTCGCTCGTCATCGTCGAACATGACGTGGCGATCATGCGCAAAGCGGACTATATCATCGATCTGGGTCCCGGTGCCGGCAGCGAAGGCGGGGAAATCATCTTTTCCGGTACGCCGGACAAGCTGATGCACTCGAAGCTCTTGACCGGACAGTACCTCTCCGGCAAGCGCAAGGTCTCCGAGAAGAAGAGGGCGCGTAAGTTGAGCGAAGAAGCGATCACGATTCATGGCGCGACAGAACACAATCTGAAGAACGTCGATGTGAAGATCCCGCTCGGGATACTCGTCGCCGTGTCCGGGGTTTCCGGGTCGGGCAAATCGAGCCTGGTGCACGATATCTTGTCGCGGGCGCTGTCGAAGTATTTCTATCATGCCAAGGCTGAGCCGGGCGCGCACAAGAAGATCGAAGGCCTGTCGAATATCGACAAGGTCATCGCCGTGACGCAGGATCCGATCGGCCGCACGCCGCGTTCCAATGCGGCGACATATACCGGCGTGTTCAGTCTGATCCGCGATCTGTTCGCGGCGACGACGGAAGCGGAACGGGAAAAATATTCCGCCAGCCATTTCAGCTTCAATATGCGCGGCGGCCGCTGCGAGGCGTGCCAGGGCGGGGGACTGAAGAAAATCGAGATGTATCTCTTGCCGGACGTGTACGTGCCGTGCGAGATCTGCCAGGGGACGCGCTACAATTCCAAGACGCTTTCTATCGAATACCGCGGAGCCAATATCGCCCAAGTGCTCCGGATGACGGTCACGGAAGCGCGGCACTTTTTTCTCGACCAGCCGATGATCGAAGAGAAGCTGCGCGTGCTCGAAGAGGTCGGGCTCGGCTATCTGGTACTCGGGCAGAGCGCGACCAATCTCTCCGGCGGCGAGGCGCAGCGCATCAAGCTGGCGACGGAATTGGCGCGCAAATCGACCGGCAAGACGCTCTATATCCTCGATGAGCCGACCATCGGGCTGCATTTCGAAGACGTGCGCCGCCTGCTCGAAGTGCTTGAGGCGCTCGTGGACAAGGGGAACAGCGTCCTCGTCGTGGAACACAATATCGACGTGATCGCATCAGCCGACTGGGTACTGGAACTGGGACCGGACGGCGGCGCGCAGGGCGGCGAGCTGATTTTCTCGGGACCGCCTGACAAGCTCAAGAGCTGCAAACGAAGCTTTACCGCGAAATATCTGTAAATGTAAAATTGAAAAATCAAAATGCAAAATTACAAATTAAAATCTAAAATGAATAAATGTCAAAACTGCTATACGTTCTAGATTTTTTCATTTGACATTGTCATTTTCAATTTTGATATTTACATTTTCCATTTTTTTATGTCCTACCGTTTGGGGAAAAACATCTTGGCGACAGTGACATATTATGACGTCTTGAATATGCCGCTTTCGGCATTCGAGATCTGGAAGCACCTGATCACCCAGGAATTCGAGCATCCGGTAGGCGATACGCCCTGCACGCTCGGGGATGTGGCCAGGTTTCTCGCTTCCGGGCAGCTGACCCAGAGAATCAATGAGCAGAATGGGTTTTATTTCCTGCCTGGTCGCGAGGCGCTGGTGGCAGAGCGCATCCGGGCTGAGAAGATTTCGGCCGCGAAACTGAAGCGGATGCGGCGCCTGGCGCGCGTGCTCGCCTGCGTGCCGTATCTCCGGATGTTGGGCGCGACCGGCAGCCTGGCGATGAAAAACGGTACGCGCGGGAGCGATTGGGATATGTTCGTCGTGCTGCGCTCAGGGAAAATATGGATCGGTCGGACGCTCCTCACGGGCTTTCTGCAGTGCATAGGGAAACGGCGGCACGGGAAGAAGGTGCGGGATCGCGCCTGCCTCAACTATTTCGTCACGGATGATAACCTGGAAATCGGCATCAAAGACCTGTTTTCCGCCCACGAGTATCGCTTTTTCATCCCGCTTGTCAATTTCGAGCTGTTTCAGATATTCGAACTGAAGAACCGCTGGATACGGGAATATCATCCGAATTTCGCGCTGACGATGCTGCCGAGCCTGTGGACCGTGGAGAGCAAGCGCTTCGCCCGGCATATCCAGCAGATAGGCGAGCGCATCTTTGATATGTTCACGGTCGAGTCGTGGCTCGCTTCGTGGCAAAAGGAAAAAATCCGCCGCAATCCCAAGACGCATATGTCTGGCAGTATGATCGAAGCGAACGATCATGCCCTGATTTTTCTGCCATCGCCGCGGGGACCGCGCGTTTTCGAGCAATTCAAAGAGCGTCTGAGCGCCTAAAGGCTCTGAAGTGTGGTATACTAACGACATACAATACATACAAAAGCATCCCTGGTATGCCGAAATTTTTATATACCGCGAAAAATATCACGACCGGAGAAACGTCCGGCGGCGAGATGGAAGCCAAAGACGAGAAAACGCTGGCGCAGACGCTCCGTGCCGGAGGAGTGCTCCTGACCTCGCACAAGGAACTGGAGGTAGCGCAATCGCTCCATATCAAATTTTTCGATCGTTTTGGAACGGTACCGCTCAAGGAGAAGATGGTGTTCGCGCGGAACCTGGCGGTGATGGTTTCATCCGGATTGACCGTTTCCCGGGCAATCCATAATTTGAGCCTGCAGACCAGAAACAAACGATTCAACAAGATCTTGGTCAGCGTGTACGACGATGTGCAGGGGGGCAAGACGCTCTCGGAAGGTTTGGCGCGTTATCCGGCGGTTTTCAACGAGCTGTTCGTCAATATGATCGCTGTCGGCGAGGTGAGCGGCAATCTTGAAGAGATATTGGATATCCTGGCGCTCCAGCTGGAAAAAGAGAACGATCTCCTGAGCAAAGTGCGCGGGGCGCTCATTTATCCGGCCGTGATCGTCGCAGCGATGATCGGCATCGCTATCCTGATGCTCACCTATATCCTGCCGAAGATCACCAGTGTGTTCCAGGATATGAACGTGACGTTGCCGGCGACGACGCTGTTCATCATCGCTATCAGCGATTTTCTCCGCAACCACCCTATCTTGAGCGTCGCTGTCGCCGTGATCGCTATCGTATCAGTCAGGATTTTCTCCAGGACGCAGGCAGGGCAGCGTTTCTTCGGTCTCATATTCGTGTATATGCCGATCGTCGGCAATATCGTCATCAAGGTGAACTGCGCGCGCTTCGCCCGCATTTACAGCTCTCTCCTGAAAAGCGGCATTTCGGTCATCAATGGACTCTCTATCGTTTCCAAGACGCTCGGCAACGTGTATTACAAGGATGCTTTGGCGGAAGCCATCGGAGAGGTCCAAAAAGGCGTCGATCTGAGCAAAGTCATCGCCAAGTATCCGCGCATCTTCCCGATCCTGGTGACGCAGATTCTCGAAGTGGGCGAAGAGACGGGCAAGACTGACATCGTGCTGCAGCGTCTGGCGGAATTCTATGAAGAAGAGGTTTCACAGATCACCAAAAATATGTCCTCGATCATCGAGCCGATCCTGATGCTGCTCATCGGCGGTTCGGTCGGGTTTTTCGCGGTGGCGATGCTACAGCCGATGTATAGCGTCCTCGAGAACATCA
>MFRV01000031.1 GCA_001784695.1 Candidatus Moranbacteria bacterium RIFCSPHIGHO2_01_FULL_54_31
GCATTTTCCGCTGATGAAGTCACGGCAGCCAAAGTCCTCGCAGAGTTCGCCAAGGCGAACAAGACCGTACCGTTCACCATCGAGGGCGGAACGCTGGGTGTCAAAGAGCTTTCGATAGATGAGGTCAAGGCCCTCGCCAAACTTCCGAGCCGAGACGAGCTCCGCGCAAAACTCGTCGGCACGCTCCAGGCTCCGATCGCAAGCTTTGTCCGAGTGTTGGGAGGCAATCTCCGCGGGTTGGTACAGGTATTGAAAGCCATCGAAGAGAAGAAAGCCGTATAATCGATATAATTTATTTTTAACGTCTAACGTTATGTCAGAAGAACAGAAGGAAGCAGTCGTGCCGGAGAAGTTCGAGAAACTCGTGGCAGAAATCGAGAAGATGAGCGTGCTCGACCTCTCTCTACTCGTCACGGTGCTCGAAGACAAGTTCGGCGTATCAGCCGCCGCTCCGATGATGATGGGAGCCGCTCCGGCTGCCGCAGGCGCTGCCGAAGCCGTCGAAGAGAAGTCTGATTTCGATGTCGAACTGACTGCCGCTGGCGGACAGAAGATCAACGTCATCAAGGCCGTCCGTGAAATCACCGGTCTGGGACTGAAAGAAGCCAAGGATATGGTAGATGCCGCTCCGAAAGTCATCAAGGAGAAAGTCGCCAAGGCCGATGCCGAGACCTTCAAGAAGAAGCTCGAGGAAGTCGGTGCGACCGTAACGCTGAAGTAATCAGCGTTTCTAATGTCGCCCTGAGCGAGTTTCAGTTTCGCATTGAAACGAGTCGCAGGGCATTAGGAAACCCCCGACCGGAATAGTCGGGGTTTTTTCTTTTCCAGTTCCCAGGTATAATGAAAGAGATAATTGTGTAAAGATAGCCGTATGGAATTTTTCGGGATCGATCTGGTGTCTCTGATCAAGACAGTCGGGTATACGGGACTCTTCGCGATAGTATTCGCGGAAACCGGGTTATTTCTCGGATTTTTCTTGCCGGGGGACAGCTTGCTCTTCGTAGCGGGATTTCTGGCGGGACAGCATTTTTTCTCGCTGCCGGTTCTTATTTTCGGATTGTTCGTTTCCGCAGTCCTCGGAAACATCTTTGGCTATGAATTCGGCCGGCGCATAGGGCCGAAACTTTTCAGCCGCGAAGACTCGCTTATTTTCAAGAAAGCGCACGCGCGCAAGGCGCAGGTGTTCTATGACAATCACGGGCCGAAGATGATTATGCTCGCGCGCTTTATGCCGATCGTCCGGACATTTGCGCCGATCGTGGCCGGCGTGGCGAATATGCATTATGGGACATTCTTCCTCTATAATCTCATCGGAGCGCTGATCTGGACGATAGGACTCGTGCTGCTCGGCTATTCGCTCGGCAGTGTCATCGATGTCGATCGCTATCTCTTGCCGATCGTCCTTCTGATCGTGTTCCTGTCTTTTCTCCCGGGGATCATCGCCTATGTGCGGGAGAAACGGAGAGGCGCGTAGCGCATCTGATCCGGTGTTCCTTATGAAAAATCCCCCTCGTCGAGGGGGATTTTTTTGAGAACCGCCTCTCCGGCTAGAAGAGCCAGCGGGTGATGACGAGAGCATACAGTATCACGAGGATCCAGAAGCTGCCGATGAAGAAGCACCGGCCGCGGGCTTTCAGCCGTTCATCCATCGCGATTTCTTTGATGGTCAGCCCGACATTCCGGAAGATGAAGACGGATTCATAGAGCCGCACGATGACGACCCAGGTGACGAACAGCATCACCAGGATACCGAGCCCGGCCATCTGAGGGTTGGCGAGTTCGGCTGTCGGTTTGCCGCCGCCCTGAGCGAGCCATTTCATCCAGCCGCTCCACTTCATCGCAAAAACGTGGATGAGGGTGAAGAGGATCACGAGGCGCAGTCCCCATCGCTGCAGGAACCACCAGCGGCTCCCGTCCATCACCTCGATGACTTTCTTGAAAGAGATGATGAACAGGAAGATGAGGAGCGCGACGCCGATGAGGCCGGCCACGAACGGCACGGATTCGAAGGTGAATCTGGATGAAGGGAATTTCAATGGCAGCAGGAAATACGAGATGATCGCGTGAGAAACAACCAGGAGTCCCCCTACGATGCCGATTTCCTTGCGGTAGCTGAGCCACTGGTCGAAGCGGTCGAAATAGCGGACGATAGGACCGATGAGAAACGTGAATGCGAGCAATACCGTACCGGCGCCGACGATGGCCTTGTTGGGGACATACAGGGCATCGGCTGTCGGCGGACCATCGAAGAGATAGCCGCGGCGGATGAAGAGGTAGAGACTGAAAAACGCCGTGAGTGCCGTCGCGATCAGGAGTGCGACCAGATAATCTCTGGTGCTCGATGGCTTGTGCATAGGTTTAGTTTACTGCTTTCAGTATAGCACCATTTTTGGTAAGGGGAATCTCACTGCTCTCCGTCAGCCGGCGGATGCGCTCTATAGGGCTTTCCACCTCGGTTTGTCTCGTCGAGACGGACCGCCTTCTAGCCCCTGAAACAGGGTCATCCCGAACGGGCAAACAGGCGTTTTCTTCGCCTCGATTCGAAGCGGATCGACCCCCTGCCTACCGGCAGGCAGGCTTTCCTGTTCGATCTCTTACCTCCTAACAATAAACTAAAACCATACTTAAGTAAATCAAGTATGGTTTTAGCTTTGTAAGCTGGGGAGGAAGGGATCGAACCTTCGCATGGAGGCTTCAAAGGCCCCTGCCTTACCGCTTGGCTACTCCCCACAATGCGAGAATCAAGAATTGTGAATTAAGAATCGGGAATGAGATTCATTATTCATGCCTCATGATTCATTGTTAACAAGTTTGCCGCCGAGGAGATCCATCGCTTGGCTGACCAGGGGATTGGACAGGAATGTCTCATCCCGTTTTTCGGCCGGTGCCGCGTTGTCGAGGACGATGCGGATCTTCATTTTTGACTTGAGTATCGTATCAAAGGCGTTCGCCAGTGTCAATCGATTGGCTTGCTCGTCGAGACGCTCTTTGTGGAAGGGATATTTGACGGCGATGCTGATAGTCGAGCCGGCGGTTTCGATGGGGCGGGCTGTCGAGAGCGCGAGCGTGAGAGAGGCGTTCAGATGCTTGGCGGTGTCGAGGATGGCCTGCCAGTGCTCGCGGACCGTAGCGAGGTCAATATTTGGGGATTGATACGTGATGTCAGACTCGCCTCGATTCGAACTTTGAGTCGAAGTGGGTGAGGGATGAGCGATTTCGGAGGCAGCCGATGGCTTGCTGCCTATTGTTGCTCCGCGCGTTTCTTTTTCCTGATTCCTGATTCCTGATTCCTGACTCTTATTTGTTCCTGGTGCGGTTTTCGTTTCGGGCGGTATTGTCGGTTGCGAGGCTGGCGTGCGCGGCGGCTTCGCCGGAGGTTGCGCTGCATTTTCCGGAGCGATGATCTTCACGATCGCTATCTGGAGGGGGAGTTCCGGGATGACGGAGGCTTTGCTTGCAACTTGGGCGACTTGGAAATGCTCCAGCATCCGGATGACGCTTTCCGGCGAGAATATGCCCGCAAGCTCTACGAGGGTCGCTTTCTGTTCGTCTGTCAGGGAATCGAGCTCATCGGGCCCGTGCAGAGGGTCGGCCGAGACGAGAAGGAGATCGCGGAGGTAGTGGAGGAGCGCGCCGGCGAAGATCGCGAGGTCAGCGCCGTCTTGGGAGAGCTTGCTCACGAAGCTGAGACTCGGGTAGAGCTCGCGTGCGCCTATGAGCCGGAGGAGAGCGACGATGCTTGCTTTCTTGGTAGTGCCGAGGATTTCGATCACCTGATCTTCCGTGATGGTGCCGCTTTCGAGCGAGATGATCTGCGAGAGGAGCGATTCGGCGTCGCGCATACCGCCTTCGGCCGTGAGGGCGATCATCTCGAGCGCCTCGCGGTCGATGTTCAGTTTCTCCTGTTTGGCGATTCTTTCCAGTTTGCCGACGATGCTTTTGACCGGGAAACGGGACAGATCGAAGCGCTGGCAGCGCGAGACGATGGTGTCGGGCACTTTGTGGAGCGCGGTGGTCGCGAGGATGAAGATGACGTGCGCCGGCGGTTCCTCGAGCGTCTTGAGGAGCGCGTTGAAAGCGCCGATCGAGAGCATATGCACCTCATCGATGATGTAGATCTTGTGGGAACCGAGCGTCGGCGGCAGATTGACGGTTTCGCGGAGCTCGCGGATATTGTCGACGCCGGTATGGGAGGCGGCATCGATCTCGATGACATCCATCGAGCGCCCCTCGGCCATCAGGAGACAGTGCTTGCATTTGCCGCAGGGCTCGGCATCGTTTTTCTTGCGATCGGAACAATTGACGGCCTTGGCGAAGAGGCGCGCCAAGGTCGTCTTGCCGGTACCGCGCGGTCCGGTCAGGAGATAGGCCTGGCCGACACGGGCCAGTTTGAGAGCATTGGTGAGGGTGGTGACGATGTGCTTTTGTCCGACGACTTCGGCGAATGTCTGCGGGCGGTACTTGCGGTAGAGAGTGGTCGACATAACGAGAAAATTTAGGAAAAAGAGGGGAGCCAAACAGCCATATTTTTTCATTATACCTCTTTCGGACGAGCTTTACAAAGCTTCTGTTTCCCTGGTATTATCAAGTACCGAGTTTTTTAACAACGACCGCTGGCATAGGGTTTTTTCGCAAGCAAGCATTGTTTCAGTGAAGGAGAGTAATCGTGGTCACGCGTTATTTAGCTTTTATCGTTTCAGAACAGCCGATTCCTGAGGAGCTTATGGACCAGATAAAAGAGTTTGGCGGAATCGAGCATTTGTTTGTGGATACCGTTGATGTGGGTACCGGCGAGTTTCCTGTCATCCGACAGGCGGCGCCGGAACACTGCGGTGGAAGTCAAGAAGTATTTCGCGGCACAGGGAAGGGTAGGCTTGCGGCCATTTTGAGCTGGGCGCTCAACGTAGTGTCTAGTCCGAGCTCCGTCTATCGGAATAAGCGGCGGTCTTGAAAAACAAGCATACCGACCGGATAGCCTTGAGGCTTCAAGTTTTTAAAAAAGGGCACTCTCATAATTAATGAGGTGCCCTTTCATTCTTTTTGAAACATTTTTCAGCGCTACTTGACTATTTTTTGAACACGAAGAACTTGTAGCCGATGAAGTTCCAGATGAGCGAGAAGCCGGTCGCCATCAGCTTGGCGATATTGGCCCACAGGACGGCGCTCAGCCCGAACAGGGGCGGGATATAGGTCGTGATGCCGGTCAGGACGAATCCGTTGATGACGATGCCGACGATGCTGATGGCGAAGAATTGGGAGAATTTGACCGGTTCCTGCTCTGTCTTGGTCTTGTCCTGGAACGTCCAGCGCTTGTTCATAAAGTAGCTGTTGACGACAGCTACCGAGAAAGAGATGCTGTTCAGTATGAACAGTTCGATGCCGGCCGTGATGCCGGTGACGTAGATCAGGATATTCAGGAGCAGAAAATCGATGCCGGTATTGATGCCGCCGACGATGATGAACTTGGAGAATTGCTTGATGAGTTTCACAAGAGGACTCTGGTCGGTCCTTGTCAAGAGAGGAACGCCCGGCATCGCTTCATTGTTCATACGTTCCTGTTAGGGGGTTGATGTGATCTCTTTTTCGATTTCTTCCATATCCCGTACCCAAGAATCGAGCATATGCGTATCGCCGCGCGGCGCGCCATCGCCTGGCTTGATGAAGGAAGTGTCGGCAGGGGTTTTGTCTTTCAGCTCCTGTTTCCA
>MFRV01000032.1 GCA_001784695.1 Candidatus Moranbacteria bacterium RIFCSPHIGHO2_01_FULL_54_31
GAACTGTCAGCGATGCTCCTGTGGCTTGTTTTTTGCTCAAAAGTTCCTGACGAGAGATTGATTCCGGCCATTACTTTACGTTTTAATGTTTATGTTTATAATCGTTAGCGAGCCAGTAAATGGAAGTTTCTTTCATTTATGGCGAGCGCCACGATTTCAAGTTCATTGTAGCACTTATATTTTTTTTGTGAAAAGCGCTTTGAGGGAAAATTCTTTTTTCGGTTTTTTGAACGGCATGTCGGCAGCCTTCTTGAGCAGCGTATCGGTTCCTCGGAGCGCCAGACCGATCGCTACGGAAAACGATGTGCCGAACACCCGGAGCGTCTCCTCGAGCAGAGCGTCATATTCTATGTTGCGCCACGGATTGCCCAGCACGACCGGTACTTTGAAGAGCGTGGAATAATATTGCACCAAGCCGGCGAATAATGCCGTCCCTCCGGAGAGCACTATCTGCTTGCATTGTACACCAGAATGCTTCGCTTGATAAGCGGCCAGCATCCTGTCCGCTTCGCTCGCGATCATCTGAAGCGACGGGAAGGTGAGCGCTGATTCCGGAGCGATCAGAAAGTCCTTGCCGCTTCGCTTGAGTATCTTCGCGCGCTCCTCGGTAATATTGAGACTTTCCGCCAGCACGCGCGTGATATCCCTGCCACCGACGTCTAGGTTGCGGCTCACCCGCACGAGGCCGTTTTCAACCAAGACGAGGTTGGTCGCCCGGGAACCGATATCGATGACCAGCGACATCCCCGGTTCATCTCCGATGATCGAACGCACTATCGAGAATGTTTCCAGCTCCAAAAAATCCAGATCGAGAGCGGCACCGGCGACATAATGCTCATAACGCGCCACTTCCTTATTGAGCGCCGCTACCAAAAGCACCTCCAGCTTCTCGCCCTCGCCGGGTACGGTATGGGTGCCGATCACCTCCCAGCTGAGCGCCACCTCGTCAAGCGAGGAAGGGATATATTTGTGCGCTTCGAAACGCACCGCTTCCTGCAGCTCAGCTTCCTCCATCACCGGAAGTTCGATCAGCGAGATGAGCCCGATGAAAGCGGGCATCGCCACATACGCCGAACGGCTCTCGGGTTTCATCCGTTCCAAAAGCGTTTTCAGATGCAATACGATTTCCTCCTCATACGACCGTCCCTGCGGCGGCGTCCCGTTCTCCAAATCCGCCAGGCTCACTTGTCCGTAATTCACCAGGACGGGCCGATTATTCTCGACGGTAAGTTCTACCGCCTTGATCGATGCCGTGCCGAAATCAATGCCGAGAAAATGTGGCTTTCCAAAACCGAACGCCATATGTTGATTTTTATCTTAGCCGAATACGCCTGTATTGTAACACATCGTGCCTCAGTTTCCAAAACAAATCTCCCGACAGAGACGCCATCCCAGCCGCACCCGTACATTGACAGTACCTCCCAGAGAAAATAGAATACGTGTACGCTAAAATAAGCTTATGTTCGAGACCAATTTCAGCCAAAAACTCACCCTGCACGCGAGGCATAGCCTCAAGGAAGCCCGGGATCTCGCCCGCTATACCCGCCACGGCACGATCGAGCCGGAGCACCTGCTCTTGGCTATTTTCCTCGAAGACACCAGCCTCGGCAGCATCCTCCTGGAAAATATGGGGTTCGAGAAAGAGGCGCTCGCCAAACTCTGCCTGAAGAAGAAAACCCGCGGCAAAACATTGCCCGCGACCCGCATCGTCCCCCTGTCCCCGGCACTCAAAGACATCCTGCGCCGGGCGTATTTTCTCGCCAGCCAATTCCATTATCCCTATGTGGGTACCGAACATCTGGTCTACGCGCTCTTCGAATCGGAGAGCGAGACGCTCAAGCGGATCCTCGCGGCGCTCAAGATAAGCGACCGCAAGGCACGCACGACCCTCGAATCGCATCTGAACTTCGACAATTTCCCGCAGCTCTCCAAAATGCTCGACCTGCCCGAGAACTTCCTCATCAAGAATAAACCAACGGAAAGCCACGCGACACCCTTTCTCGATCAGTACACGACCGATATGGCATCCTCCGATATCCACAACGCCGACAGCCTGATCGGCCGGGATCGCGAGCTCGACCGCATCATCCAGATACTCACCCGCAAACAGAAAAACAATCCCCTCCTCATCGGCGAACCGGGCGTGGGCAAGACCGCGCTCATCACGGCGCTCGCCAAAATGATCGCCCGCGGCGCCGTGCCGCATACGCTCTTCGGCAAACGCATCCTTTTGCTCGATCTCACGCTCGTCGTCGCCGGCACCAATTTCCGCGGAGAATTCGAAGCACGCCTCAAAGAGATAATCCGCGAAGCGTCCCGGGACAGCGGCGTAATCCTCTTCATCGATGAAATCCATACTATTGTCGGCGCCGGCAACACCAGCGGCGGTCTCGACGCCGCCAATATCCTGAAACCCGCCTTGTCGCAAGGTCTGATCCAGTGCATCGGCGCGACGACTCTCGCCGAATACAAACGCCACCTCGAGAAAGACCCGGCGCTCGATCGGCGCTTCCAGTCCGTCGTCGTCGCCGAACCGACGCTCGAAGAAACCAAGGGCATCCTCTGGCACATCAAGAAAAGCTACGAAGACTTCCATCACATCGCCCTCTCCAGAGACGTCATCGATCTGGCGGTCGATCTCTCCGTGCGCCATATTCCGGATCGCTTCTTGCCGGACAAGGCGCTCGATATCATCGACGAAGCATCGGCCCTCGCGAAACAGAAGCAGACGACGCCCGTCGCTCTCACCGTGCGCATCGATCTGGAAAACGAGCTCCGCACGACCAGAACGCTCAAAGAATCCCTCATTCAGAACGAGAAGTATGACGATGCCGCCGCATGGCACGCGCGGGAAAAAGTCCTCGCGAAAGAGATCGCTGCTCTCAAGGCCACACAGGGGGAAAGACCGGAAAACAATCGGACGCCCGTCACGGCCGAACACATCCTAAGAACCGTCTCGCAGATGACGCACATCCCGTTCGCCAAACTCTCCAAAGAAGCGCCGAAGCAGAAACTCATCCGTCTGCATCAGGCTCTCGCAAAGCACCTGGTCGGACAGAAGGAAGCGGCGGCGGCACTCGAAAGGACGCTCTCCCGCTCGCTCTCGAACATCGGCGACCCCAATCGCCCCCTCGGATCATTCCTCTTTCTCGGTCCGACGGGCGTAGGCAAGACGCTCGCTGCCAAGATCCTCGCTCAGGAATTTTTCGGCGACCAAAGCGCGCTCATCCGTCTCGATATGAGTGAGTTTATGGAACGCCACAGCGTCGCTCAGATTCTCGGCGCACCAGCAGGTTATGTCGGCTACGGAGAAGGAGGCAAACTGACCGAACAAGTGCGGCGCAAACCCTATGCGGTCGTCCTGTTCGACGAGATTGAGAAGGCACACCCAGACGTGTTCAATATCCTGCTCCAGATCCTCGACGAAGGGATGCTCACCGATGCCGAAGGGCGCAAGGTGAGTTTCCGTAACACGCTCATCATCCTCACCTCCAACCTCGGTACAGCATCGTTCACGCAGCAAGCAAACATCGGTTTCACGAAACATATCGGCAAGCACGATCTGGCAGAACGCTTCGAGACCATCAAACGCGAAGTGCTCGAAACGCTCAAGAAAGAAATGCGCCCGGAACTCCTCGCGCGCCTCGACCATACGATCGTCTTCAACGCTCTCGACGAAGGAGCGATCGCCGACATCACGCGCCTCGAACTCGATATCCTCGCTCTGCGCCTGAAGGCCCAGGGTCTCACGCTCAAATATCCCAAGACGCTCGTAAGCTACATCGCGAAAAAAAGCTTCGCTCCCGAACAGGGCGCGCGCCTGGTCAGAAAGAATATCCAGGATTTCGTCGAGAAGAGCATCGCCGAAACGCTCTTCGACGCTCCGGAGAAAAGATCCCTCCGTCTTTCCGTTAAAAACGATTCTGTCGTGTGTCTCTAGAGATGAGCCCGCTGCTTCAGAAAATCCATACCGGCATTCTGGACACGCTCTTCCCGCTCCGCTGTCTCGGTTGCGGCGCGCCTGGACACAATCTCTGCAGCGCCTGTCTGGCCGCCTTCCCCCGCCGCCTCAAGCAGCGCTGCCCGACCTGCCTGAAAGCGACGACCCCGCGAGGCGAGACCTGTTTCGCGTGCACCGGCATCCGTTCTCTCGACGGGCTGTTCGCCGCCTCCCTCTATCGTTCCCCGCTCGTAGCGGAAACGCTCCATACCTACAAATACCGTTTCATTCCCGCGTTCGCAGAGCCGCTCGGCACGTGGCTTGCGGACAGGATCATCGAGTGCGATCTGCCGCTCCCGGATATATTCATACCCGTGCCGCTCCACCCGAGGCGCCTGCGCTTCCGCGGCTTCAACCAGTCCGCGCTCCTCGCAAAGGCCCTCTCCGATACGCTGACACCGGGACTGCCCATTCCCGTACTCGCTCAGAGCCTGCTCCGCACCCGCTATACCAAGCCGCAGATGAAAACAGAGTCGCGCGAAGAACGCCTCGGCAATCTCATGAACGCCTTCGCTCTCGCTCAAAACAGCGAGGCATCGATCCGGGGACGCTCCATCTGGCTCATCGACGATATTGCGACGACCGGCACGACGCTGGAGGAATGCGCCCGCGTTCTCAAGAATGCCGGCGCCAAATCTGTCTTCGGCATCACGCTCGCTCGCTAATCATCGCAAAAACACAAAGAAAAAACCGGTCTCAAAAGAATCTTGAGACCGGTATATGATGGAGAGAATGGTATTCTAGAACACGAACCCTTTGGGTACGACGACGATACCGCTTTTGTCAATGTGCAATTTGCGCTCTTCGTCGAGAGCGCGATCTATACCGATTATGGTACCGGGTGGGATATGTACATCTTCTCCCACGATGACCCGGTGCAAGATCGCGCCGTCCATCTGCACGCCGGAAAAAATCACCGACTCAGTCACCTGCGATCGATAGATTATGGACTCCCTGCCAATGACAGACTGGTAAAGATGCGTATCTTCGATGATGCATCCGCCGCTCGCCAGAAACAACCCGCTCTCACGGCCATCAACAGGACGAAGACTGTTGGTTTTTTCCATCGGCAGGTTATCGTGCGGTGTCCGTATCACCCATTTCTTGTTATAGAGACTTAGCTCTGGATTAAGGGTTGCTAGATCCATATTGCCTTCCCACAACGATTGGATCGTACCGACATCGCGCCAATAATGATGCTTCATCCCATCGATATGGTTTTCACGGAAATCATACGCATAGATCGGATCGCCCCGCTCCACCATCATCGGGATGATATCCCGGCCGAAATCGTGAGTCGTCTCGTCGTTTTGCGCATTTTCTTCCAGGATTTTCCAGAGGTATTTCTTCGCAGCGAAATAGTTGCCCATCGAAACATAACTGAATCCGGGACGGCCGGGAATCTCTTTCGGGTGCGCGGGCTTTTCTTCGAACCCGACAATGCGGCCTTCGTTATTCACCTCGATCACGCCGAGGCGATGCGCTTCGGATACTTCCATCGGTAATGCACAGACGGTGAATACCGCCTGCTTCTCTTTGTGGAACGCATACATCTGCCGGAAATCCATCATATAAACATGGTCCCCGGCCAAAATTGCCACGTCAACAAAATCGCCGCGTTCATCGATGAGAGATATATTCTGAGACACGGCATCCGCCGTTCCGCGATACCACTCTGGTCCATAAATCTGTTGCGGCGAAACTGTCTCGATAAACGACTCACGCAACCAATCTGATGGCCAATGACGCTGAACATGACGAACAAGTTCTTGAGCGCGGTACTGCGTAAAGACCATCATATTGTCGATGCCGGAATTGAGACAATTCGACATCGCGAAATCGATAATCAGATTTTTCCCGAACTGTACCGATGGCTTGGAACGGAACTGGGTCAACGGACCGAGCCGCGATCCCTTGCCTCCGGCCAGAATCAATGCCAGAACGCACTTCATATCGCCTGCAAACCGCATGGCTTCTCTCCTCTACATAGGTTGAAAAAGAACAACAGAGCACCTAGTATACCCCGCATATACCGATCTGTCAAGAGAAAAATATCCCCCGATCCGCTGCACGGTCCGAGGGAAAAGAAATACCGTAACAAAAGGAATTTATTGATTCCCTCCGCTCGCTGCCGGCGGGGCGATGGAAGCGGCAGGCATACCGTAATCGACGAAATAGGTGATGTTCGCCTTGGCCTTCGCATCGGTGATCCACTTGTCAGCCTCGGTGCCGAACTTCTGGCTCTGCAGCTGCTCCTTGATCTGAGTCTTGAAATCAGCGTCGCTGACTCCTGTCGGAGCCGGTGTTTTGCTTTTCGCCAGGTACTCTGTCACCTCATCATCGGAAACGGCAGTGACGTCGCTTAGGATTTTTTCCAATTCTTTTTGGAGCAGTATCTGTTCCCGCAGCTGCGCTTCCGTCAACCCCTGCTGAGAAAGAGCGAGCGCGAGCGTGCCGCCCTGCTTGGTGATGCGCGCTTCCAGAGTCTGGATCTCCTTATCTACATCCGCCTGACTCACGACGATGCCCTTCTTGGCCGCTTCCGTATCGATGAGTTTCTTGGTGACCAAGGCGTCGAGCGCCTGCTGTCCGGAGCGTTTCTCCAGCTCCGAGATGATGCTCCACCGGCTGATAGGGCTGCCGTTCACGATCGCCGCGATGAAAATGCCTTTGAAATAATACAGCGCTCCGAGAATAGCCAGGATCACGAGAGCGAGTATGACGCTTTTCCGCTGCAATACGGAACGCAATTTTTTCACCGGACTCACGGCCGCTATCGGCTTGTCTACCTCGGCTACGGCTGCTGCAGGCTGGTTCTCCATAAGGAAAATGTGTTTTGGATATTATTGTTCCAGTATAACGGAAAGTTGTTTAGTTGTCGAAAAAGAGCGGGGCGGGCTGAGAATTGGAGGAATCAAGCCACTCCAGGATTTCTTGGAGATCTGAGCCGGTGAACGAATCGAGGAGATCGGGTCGCGATTTTGAGGATAAATTGAACTTCGAAAGAAGCATTGCTACGCCCTTGCTTCTTTTTTCTTTGCCAAGACCTGCCATTTTTGAATCAGCCTTGCCGTTCCTTCATGGTGTACCGTCTCAATCATTACTAAAGCCTCTTCGGGAGTAGCTAAGCGCATCTCCTTACACTTCTCGGGCTCCATGATTTTCGGTTCTTGTCCCTCTGGTAAGAAAGCAAGGAAACAGAGATTATAGATGCTTTTTTGATAGCCGAACACTTCAGGTGAATAGTCGAAGCGATAGATATCCAAAGGAATGGGACTCACGAACTCCGCGCCCATAATACCTGTTTCTTCTTCTAATTCTTTGAGGGCTACGCTCTGCAAATCAGGATTGCCATCCGCATGACCGCCCGGCTGAGTCCATCTTCCTATCTTTGTATGCCACAAAAAGATCGCCTTCTTGAAATCTCGCGTGACGAGCAAGACCGAAGCGGCGATATGCTTGGCGCCTTCTTTTACTTCTCGCTCGAAGCACTGAGGATTTTCTGAGACATATTGAGTAAGTTCTGAAATTACCTCCTTCTCGTTAGCAGGAGCTGTTTGTTCATATTCTTTGAGAATCTGAAGAAGTGGTTGTCGGTGCACAAAGGTCTTAATAATGTTAATTATGGGCTCTTTTCTTTTGCTCGGATTCTAGGGGTTCCTTGAGTTTTTCTTCGCCTTCTATGCCCCTGAGCCTCTCTTGGAGGAATCCAAGGCGGTAACTGACTCCATCACTCATCAGATGCCAATTTGTAGGATTCAAATCATTTTCAAGTAGTCTTCGCTCCCATTATAACACTAAAACCGCCAAATTTAGGCGGTTTTAGGTTGCTCA
>MFRV01000033.1:0-22751 GCA_001784695.1 Candidatus Moranbacteria bacterium RIFCSPHIGHO2_01_FULL_54_31
AGGGTTCGAGTCCCTCTTTCGGCACAACGTAAAAATAATTTTTCTGGGCAAGGCTTCGGAGAATTCATCTTTCGTAATAATTCATTTTCTTTCGGCTGGTAAAAAACACCCCGAGAGAAAAATTAATCAATCTTGCGAACACGTTTTCGCTCGCGGTCTTTTCGAAGGCCGGAGCAGTATAAGCGGTTCGCAAAGCAAGTAACAATATGCAAACGAGCAATTCGTTTCAGAAGAACCAAAACCCGAGCGGGCCTCGCGGTGCTTTTGGCAATGGAAACCAGGGTGTTTCCTCTACAGGAGGTCAGAAAAATCCCGCTCGCCCGCCTCGCCGAGACGAGTCGAGGCTGGGTCGGGATGTAGTGAAGCCGATGTCCGATATGGGCAAAGCGGCTGCTGGTGCCTTCGAAGGCATCGTGGCCCATGCGCAGGCGCCTCGCGCCCTGCACAAAAAACCGGGACTCGCGAAAGCGAAACCGGTATCCAAACCTCAGGCCGGAAAAAGCGAGCCTGGTATGAGAGGACAGCGGCCCAAAACTTCCGCCGGGAAAAAAGGCGGGCGCCGCGATAATCGCCGTTTCCAGCAGACGACTCCGAGTCGCCTGGAATCCAAGCATAGCGGCATCAGCGTGCCGCCGGTCGGCGAGAAGCGCTTGCGCATCGTCCCGCTCGGCGGACAGGAAGAAGTCGGCCGCAATATGACCGTCTTCGAATACGGCAATGATATCGTGATCATCGACATCGGACTCCAGTTTCCCGAGGAAGATATGCCGGGCATCGATTATATCGTGCCGAACGTCGATTACCTCAAAGGCAAAGAGAAGAATATCCGCGGTGTGATCTTCACGCACGGCCATCTCGACCATATCGGCGCCGCGCCGATACTCTTGAAGCAGCTCGGGTATCCGCCGGTGATCGCTCGCGATCTGACGCTGGCGCTCATCAAGCACAAAGTCGAAGACCAAGAGCAGGGCGCTGCCAGCCGTCTCAAGATGGTGCGCGTCAAGACGCTCGATGACAAGATGAAACTCGGCATTTTCGAAGCGAGTTTCTTCGAAGTAGAGCACTCCATAATGGATGCCATCGGCATCGTCCTGAAGACGCCGGCTGGTACGGTGATCCATATGGGCGACTGGACGATTTCCAATGAGCCGCTGGAAGAGAAAGAGATTTCCTACAAGCATCTCGCCGATCTGCCGCGCCCGACCATTCTGATGCTGGAAAGCTTGGGAGCGCTCAAGAAAGGCTTGCCTCCTTCAGAGCAGGAAGTGCATCAGAATCTCAAGAACCTGATCAAAATGGTGCCGGGGCGCCTCATCATCGGCACGTTCGCCTCGCAGATCCGCCGTATCAGCTACCTCATCGAATATGCGGAACAGATAGGCAAGAAAGTGGCGCTCGAAGGCTACAGTATGAAGATGAACATCGAGGTCGCCAAGGAGCTCGGCTACATCAAGGTGAAGCCGGACACGCTCATCATGGTCAACGATATCCACAAGTATCCCGATAACAAGATTGTCGTCATCTGTACCGGCGCGCAGGGAGAATTGAATGCCGCGCTCTCGCGCATCGTGACGGACAACCATCGCTTCATCAAGCTGCAGAAGAATGACACAGTCGTCTTTTCTTCCTCGGTCATCCCGGGCAATGAGCGCACGATCCAGCGCCTGAAAGATAATCTCTATCGCAAGTGCGACAACGTGATCCACAGCGACATTATGGAGATCCATATCGGCGGCCATTCGACGGCGCTCGGGATGGAAGAGATGATCCGCCAGGTGAAGCCGACCTATTTCCTGCCGGTCTACGCGAACCACTACTTCCTGAAGGAAGCCGCCAAGATCGCCTTCCGCCTCGGTTTTCCCGAGCAGAACGTCTTCGTGCTCGACAACGGAGGAGTCTTCGAAGTCGATGAGCACGGTATGGCGAAAGTGCTCAAGGAAAAAGCGGATACGAGCTATGTCTTCATCGACGGTCTCGGTATCGGCGATATCGGGCACGTGGTGCTCCGCGATCGCCAGATGCTGGCGACCGAGGGTATGGTGGTGGTTACGGTCATCATCGATTCCAAGTCCAAGGATGTCGTCGGCAATATCCAAGTGACCTCGCGCGGATTCATCCACGTGAAAGAGAACTTCGATCTTGTGAACGAGACGAAGCGCAAGGTGCAGAAAGTCGTGAAGGACAATACCTCCAAAGGATCGTCTATCGACTGGGATCTCGTGCGCAATCAGATTCGCGAAACTGTCGGCCAATTCCTGTTTACCAAAACGGAACGGAGGCCCATGGTCCTACCGGTGGTTATCGAGGTGTAGAGGGAAAGAATCATGAATCAAGAATCCCTGCCCGTCCGACAGGCGGGATGAATCATGAAAAAACTCCTTTGCCGGTTGGCAGAGGAGTTTTTTTATACCTCATCTATCCCTTCTTCTTTACACTATACATCTTAAACGCGGCCGCGTTTATATGTTATAATTATAAAAGATGAACAATAGCGTACTGTTTATGAGAGGATTGGGTCCGAATCAAAAGAAGATACTTATCTTGCTATTAGGCGGAGCTCTTTTGAGCGTTGTCTATTCTCCGAAACAGTATTTTCGTGTTGTGAGAGCGATGCGCAAGGAATGGAAGAAGATACCAAAGTCAACACTTGAATCTTCAGTGCAAAAATTATATAAGTCGCATCTCGTCAAGGCGAAACAACAAAAAGATGGGACGTGGAAGATTATGTTAACAAAGCATGGTCAGAAACTCGCCTCTTTGCATGATTTTGAAACGTTACAGATAAAAAAACTGAAAAAATGGGATCAAAAGTGGAGGGTGGTTATTTTTGATATTCCAGAAAAGAAGAAGGTACTCAGGGATGTTTTTCGCGGGTGGCTTAAGAGACTCGGTTTTTATAAGCTACAGGGCAGCGTATTCGTTTATCCGTATGACTGTCGCAATGAGTTCGATTTTCTTGTTGAATATTATCAGGCGGGCGAATATGCGCACTTTATCGTAGCAGAAGAAATTGATAATGAAGCAGACCTGAAGAAAATATTCTCTTTGAAATAATATCCCTTAAACGCGGCCGCGTTTAAGGGATATTATTGGAAGGTGTGGTACAATACTCATATTAACCGCTAGGATGTTTTGAGTATGAAAAAAAGGCTTTTTTCGGCAGTCCAGCCGTCGGGGAATCTGCACCTGGGGAACTATCTTGGCGCGCTCCAGAACTGGGTGAAACTTCAGGATGACTATGAGGCGATGTTCTGCGTGGTGGACTTGCATGCCATCACCGTGCCGCAGGACCCGGCCGCGCTCCGTCAGAAGACGCTCGAAATCGCCAAGATGTACCTGGCGGCCGGCGTAGACCCTGCGAAGTGCACGCTTTTCGTGCAATCGCACGTGAAGGAGCATACCGAGCTTGCATGGATTTTGAATACGATCGCCAAAGTTTCCGAATTGGAACGGATGACGCAGTTCAAAGACAAGTCGCAGAAAGATAGCAAAGAGGGGATCGGAGCGGGACTCTTGACCTACCCCGTGCTGATGGCCGCAGATATCCTGCTCTATGACACGGTCGTGGTACCGGTAGGCAAGGATCAGATGCAGCATATCGAGCTGGCTCGGACGCTTGCCCGGAGATTCAACGATACGTTCGGCGAGACGTTCGCCGTTCCGGAGTGCAATCTCTCCAAAGAGGGCGCGCTCATTATGGCGCTCGATGACCCGGCCAAGAAAATGTCCAAGTCCGCGGCGTCGGAATATAATTACATCGCGCTGACCGATGATGCGGAAACGGTGCGGAAGAAAATCAAGAAAGCCGTGACGGATAGCGGAACGGAGATCGTGTATTCGGATAGCAAACCGGCTTTGAAAAACCTGCTCAACATCTATGCTTTATTGTCCGACAAGAAACCGGAAGCGGTAGCGGGGGAATACGCCGGCAAAGGATACGCGGATTTCAAAAATGATCTGGCAGAAGTGATAGTGAATTTCCTTGCGCCGTTCCAGGAACGTCTGAAAGCCTTGAGTGACGAAGAAGTACTGAAGATGCTCGCAGCAGGCGCTGAAAAAGCCCGGACGTTTGCGAGTGAAAAGATGGTCCAGGTGCGGACGCGCGTCGGTTTTCTGGCATAAGCGAAGCAGAGAGCGGTTGAATAAAAAAAGAGCCCCGGACAGGTTTGTCGCGGGGTTTTTCTTTGATTTGGATGGCGTCAAGCACATTTGCGGCGGTATTCGGGAGATCTGACTTCTATGTGCACCACCTCTGGATATGCTTTGGCAGCCAGACACTCACCATCACTATGGCACTCGGCATTGTTGTGGCATGCCTTATAAAATGCTTGCGAGCCCACTATTTCGCACTGATTTTGTCGGGGATTTTTGAATTTTGCTGTGTCTACGAGTGGACAGACACGGTGGAGCTCGATGCGGATAATTCTTTTATCAAGCATGATTGCCTCCTTTCATGTTAAAGAACGAGGTTTCGGGTATGAAAAAACCACTCGGGGGAGTGGTCAGGAAAGAAAACAAAGAGAGGAAACGGTCTCAGCTCTTCTCTTGTAGGGTATTCCTGTATTCATACTTTGCTTCCCAGTATACTCGAGGGCGGAATATCTGGCAAGTTTGGCTTGTTTCGGGTGGATTTTCTGGAATGGGTGAGCGTGGTATAATATGATGGCAAGTAGGGAGATAATAAGTAACGAAGAAACGTATGTTTGAGATACCTTCAATTGAAAAAAAGGAAGTGGCTAGGCCGCCGTTTCGCGAGCAGTCAGAAAGGGTTTGGAAAAGTATGTTGAATGAAGGTGTCGAGGCTATGCTTGCGGACGATATCGTCGAGCAAGCCGCTTCATCGGATAACGAGCTTTATTCATATAGTCGGGAGTCCGGGTTCCGCGAGAAGATCCGGATAGCGGCAGCCGAGGCGGTGGATGAGCTTTTGCGGCGCGATCAGAAGAATTTTGCTGACCCGATTGATGAGCAGACGAAGGGGTGGGCTGCCGAGATAGCGCAGAGCGGCAAGGATCCCGATGAGGAGGTCAAGGGATATGGGCGTATTCTGATCGGAAGCCTCAGTACGCTGGCTGGAGGAAAAGAGAATCTGATGAAGAAGGTCGTCGCGCTGATGATCGAGGACAAGAAGCGCCAGGCGGAGCAGGACGGTGAAGCAAGGCAGTAGTATTTTTGGTAAAAAAAGAAGCGTACCGGTACTGGTACGCTTCTTGATTGTTGTGGGAAACCTCTGATTCAGCTGCGGATAATGGCGAGCAATTCTGCCGTTTTCGCTTCCAATAGTCCGGGGGTATCGGCTTCGAGGTTGAGTCGGAGCAATGGCTCGGTATTGGATGGGCGGACATTGAACCACCAGTCCGGGTAGTCGACTTTCAGGCCGTCCAGCTCGTGCTGCTTCCCGTCGGCGTAGGTCTCTCGCAGTTTCGCGAGCACCGCGTCTTTGTCAGTGACCTCGCTATTGATCTCGTCGGAGTGGAAATAGCGCTTGGTCTCTTTCACCAGTTCGGAGATGGTGTTCCCGCTTTCTGCCATCAGGTTGAGGAGGAGGAGTGCGGGGAGCGTGCCGGCCTCGGCATAGGAATTCTCCTCGAAGTAGTAGTGCCCGGACAGTTCGCCGGCGAAGATTGCGCCATCCTCGCGCATCTGCTTCTTGATATTGGCGTGACCGACTTTGCATTCGATGGCGGTGCCGCCGTTTTCTTCGATCACTTCTTTTACCGAGCGGGACGAGCGGAGATCGTAGAGGATCGTAGCACCCGGGTGCTTCTCGAGGATGATTTTCGCGAGGAGGGCGGTGACGAGGTCCATCGGGATGATGCCGCCCGTCTCGTCGACGAAGCCGATGCGATCGGCGTCACCGTCGTAGGCGATACCGAGATTAGCATGGGATTCTTTGACTTTGGCGCGCAGTTCATCGAGCGTTTCGAGCTTGAGCGGGTTGGCCTCGTGGCATTCGAACGGGTGCTCGAGATCGTTATAGAGGTTGATGATGGACAGGTTGTCGGGGAACTGCTCGTAGATGGGGAGTTCCAGCACGCCCATCGCATTGGCGGTATCGATGACCAGGGTGAAATGCTTGCCTTGGAAATCGGCGAATGAAGTGAAATAGCCGTAGTAGGCAGCACGGATATCTTCAGCGGTCATCGTGCCTTTGGTATCGGCATCCTGCCATTGTCCCCGGAGCGCGAGGTCGCGGATCTCCCGGAGACCGGAATTTTCGCCGACAGGGACAGCTCCGCGCAAAGCGATTTTCATACCGTTGTACTGCGGAGGATTGTGCGAGGCGGTGAGCGAGATGGCGGCATCGATATCGAGGCGGCCGGCCGCGAAATACACCATCGGCGTCGTGATGACACCGAGATCGAGCACGTCGCAGCCGCTATCCATCACGCCTCGGGCGAAGCTTGCGAAGAGGCTGGGGCTGGAAGCGCGGATGTCGCGGCCGATGCCGAGACGCTTGGGCTCGAGATGGAGGGCGACCGCGCGGCCGATAGCATAGGCATCGTCCTCATTGATCTCATCAGGATAGATGCCGCGGATATCGTAAGCTTTGAAAATATGCGGTTGCATAGGGGAAAAAATATGAAACAAGGGGGCGCTTCAAGCAAAGTATAGCATATTTTAGCTTATCTTTGACCCCAGTTACAAATAATATTATTGCCGCTGCCGTATGAAGTACAAGCCGTAGGCGCCTACGGCTTGTATCTGTCCATTTTTGACATGATTATCTAGATTTGTAACGGGGTTGACAAAATCCTGCTTTCGGGGCACACTGTCTGCAAGTTCTTCGACAACACACCTCACAGAAAGGGGGGCGCTATGGAACAGATACTCGTAGTGGTTTTCTATATTCAAGAATCGCCGGGTCATCCCAAGCGCATCCTTTTTTTAACTGAGGGTGAGACCTTGGCTCTGCCGATGATAGGTATGGTGCCGGGACGAAACCCAGCAGGGGATTTCCCCAATTTGCTGACGCGTTACCATTTCAGTTTTTCTGCCAAGCCAGAATTTCCTGTGATAGCGATGTATGCCCCGTGGGATTTCGCCGATGGCCGGAAAGCGATATGTGTCTGTGTTCAGCAAGTGGACAAGGAATTCTTTTCCACTCAGGGTGCGGGGCATAGCGACGTGCGCTGGCTGTCTCGGATAGAGCCGGATTGTCTTGATCCGCTTTCTGTGGCCGTTTTTACGCAACGCAGTATGAGCCAGTATCGTCCTTACGTGATAAAGGACGAACCCCAAAGGAGCACTTCGGGGTGAGGGGGATAGCAGTCATAACCGACCGCTATCCTTTTTTTATTGACCAAAAGGATTTTTTCTGGAAGAATGAAGAATACTTTCATTGTTTGAATTCTTATCTATGGCTCTCAAAGTCGGCATCGTCGGATTGCCCAATGTCGGAAAATCGACCCTGTTCAAGGCGCTGACGAAGAAAAGCGTCGATATCAACAACTATCCGTTCTGCACCATCGAGCCCAATGTCGGCATCGTCGAGGTGCCCGATGAGCGGCTGGCGAAGCTGTCCGCGCTGTCCGGAAGCAAGAAGCTCATTCCGGCCATCATCGAGTTCGTCGATATCGCCGGTCTGGTCAAGGGCGCAAGCGAAGGGGAGGGTCTCGGAAATAAATTCCTCTCTCATATCCGCGAAGTGGACGCCATCGTACAGGTAGTCCGGGTTTTCGGCGGCGATCAGATTGTCCATGTGCATGACAGCGTCGATCCTCTCCGCGATATCGAGATCATCGAAACCGAACTCGTGCTTGCCGATATGGACACCGTCGCCAAAGCCGAACATCGTATCGAAAAGGAATCCCGCGGCCAAGACAAGGAAGCTGCGGCCAAGCTGCCGGTTTTGAAAAGTATCAAAACAACCCTCGAAGCGGGGAATCTGGCCGCAAGCGCTCCGATCGATTTTTCAAGCGATGCGGCACGGAAGCTTCTGGTGGAACTCCAGCTGCTCACAGCCAAACCGTTCCTCTATGTCTACAATGTGGCTGATGTCGATGCGCCGCTTGCTCCGGAACTGGAAACCCGGCCGCACGTGAAGCTGGATATCAAGATCGAGGAAGAGCTGATCGAGATGAGCCGGGAAGAAGCGGCTGAGCTTGAAATTCATTCGAACCTGCAAGGGCTTATCGTGAGAGCGTATGCGCTCCTGGGGCTGATGACATATTTCACGACAGGGGTAGAAGAGACGCGTGCCTGGACGATCCCGGTCGGTTCGACTGCGCCCCAGGCCGGGGCCGCGATCCATAGCGATTTCGAAGACAAATTCATCCGCGCCGAGGTGATCCACTGGACGAAATTGCTCGAGGCGGGCTCATGGGCCGCCGCCCGCGATCAAGGCACGCTCCGCCTCGAAGGCAAGACATACATCGTCTCAGCCGGTGACGTCATCGTGTTCAAGATCTAGTATGGAGTGTTTCTTGACACTCTGTTATAATTGAGAGTGCTAAGTTAAAAACGAATGTCTCCCCGCAGCTCTGCCGAGAAAGTCGAGAGACAGCTTTCAGATTTTCCCTTGGAGGCGCCTGCGGCTTTGGTATTCGCACTCAATAACAATTAATTTTTTGCAGTGTGCGGGGCGCTCATATCCGTAGCGTTTCGCAGACTCAAGCGATGAATATGGCGAAACAGATTGCTTATAGCGCTGATGCTCGCAAGCGCATCAAAATCGGTATCGACAAGGTGGCGGATGCCGTGAAAGTGACTCTCGGACCCAAGGGCCGCAATGTCATCTTGGGCAAAAGCTACGGCGGTCCGGCCATCACCAATGACGGCGTGTCTATCGCCAAGGAAATCGAGCTCAAAGACAAGTTCGAGAATCTTGGTGCCGAGCTGATCAAGCAGGTCGCCGAGCAGACCAACGATGTGGCGGGCGACGGTACGACGACCGCGACCGTGATCGCGCAGGCCTTGGTGCGCGAGGGACTGAAATTCGTGGAGACCGGCATCAACCCGGTCGGCATCCGCCGCGGGATGGAAGCCGCCAAAAACGAAGTGATCGAGATTCTCAAGAAGCATTCGAAAAAGATCTCTTCCAAAGAAGAGATCGCCCAGGTGGCGACGATTTCCGCCGAATCCCGCGAGATGGGCGAGATGATCGCCAGCGTGATGGATACGGTGGGGGCGGACGGCGTGGTGACGACCGAACAGTCCCAGACGCTCGGGCTGTCCAAGGAAATCGTTGAGGGGATGAATTTCGACAAGGGGTTCATCTCGCCGTATATGATGACCGATGCCGAACAGCAGACGGCGGAACTTACGAACCCGGCGATCCTCATCACGGACAAGAAAATCTCCGCCATCGCGGAGATCGTGCCGATACTGAACCAGTTGGCTGAGACCGGCAAGAAAGATATCGTCATCATCGCCGAAGATGTGGATGGCGAGGCGCTCGCGACGCTTATCGTGAACAAATTGCGCGGCGTCATCAATGTGCTAGCGGTCAAGGCGCCGGAATTCGGCGAGGGTCGCAAGGCAATCCTCGAAGACATCGCGCTTCTGGTAGGAGCGCAGGTGATCTCGCAGGACAAGGGGATGAAGCTCGACGCTACGCCGCTTACGATGCTCGGGACGGCTCAGAAGGTGATCGCGACCAAGGATGCGACGACGATCGTCGGAGGCAAGGGCAAGAAAAAAGACCTCGAAGCGCGCGTCTCAGAGCTTAGGCTGCTTATCGAGAAGTCCAAGGGCGACTATGATCGGGAGAAGCTCCAGAAACGCATGGCCAAGCTCTCGGGCGGTGTCGCCGTGATTCGGGTCGGCGCTTCGACGGAAACGGAGCTCAAGTATATGAAAGACAAGATGGAGGATGCCGTGAATGCGACCAAGGCGGCTATCGAGGAGGGGATCGTCGCCGGCGGGGGCACGGCACTTGCCAAGGCGGCCCTTCTGGTTTCGGTCAAAGCCAAAGCTGACCTGGCTGACAATGAATTCAAGGCCGGCTATGAGATCGTGCTCAAGGCGCTCAGCGAGCCGCTCCGCCAGATCGCTACGAATGTCGGCGAGCAGGATGCGGCCGTGGTGCTGAACAAGGTGCTCGAAAGCAAGCTTCCGAATTACGGCTACGATGCCAAGAACGATGTTTTCGAGAACGATATGCTCAAAGCGGGCATCATCGATCCGCTCAAAGTGACGCGGACAGCGCTCGAGAATGCCGTGTCGGTCGCGGCGCTCCTGCTCACGACGGAAGCGGCGGTGGTAGACGAGGAAAAGGAAGAGCCTGCAGGCGGTGCGAATCCGATGGCCGGTATGGGAGGAATGGGCGGGATGATGTAGACAACAAAAAACAGTCCCGCCTTGGCGGGACTGTTTTTAAATGTCTAATACCTAATTACTAATACACCTAATGAAGTTCTGGTTTCTCAATTTTAAAATTAAGCCATTAAGACATTGATTAGAAAGTAGATATTAGACATTAGGCATTCAAGACTTTTTGTAATCTCTGCCGTTGAACAAGAGGGAATTATGGTATAATAACGGTACTGAAAAATAAAAAGACTATGCGTATCGAACCCAGCCAGCTGAAAAGCTTTTTGCTTGACTCGAATCTCGTTCCCAAGGAAGCGGTCGAACAGGCGGCGCTAGAGGCACAGAAGGACAACAAGAATCTCGGCGCCTTGCTTCTGGAGAAAAAACTGATCGGGGAGGCTGATCTGCAGAAAGTCTATGCCTATATCCTCGGCATTCCGTTCGTCGATCTCTCCAAGGAAGCCATTCCGATCGAGATACTCCAGATCATTCCGGAACTCATCGCGAAGAAATATAACATCGTCGCCTTCGAGAAGACGGGGACGAATCTGAAGGTCGCGATGCTCAATCCCGAGGATCTGCAGACCATCGACTTCATCAAGAAAAAAACCGGCCTGAAAATAGTGCCGTGTCTCACGACGAGCGAGAGCATCCAAGACATCCTCCGCCAGTATGAGAAAAGTCTGCAGGCGGAATTCGGCGACATCCTGACCGGCGATATCAAGCCGGAAGGCGAAAGCAAGGGCAAGGATGATGACAATCTCGAGCAGGTCGCTGCCGGTCTGCCGATCATCCGCATCGTCGATACGCTCCTGAAACACGCGATTCTCGAGTCGGCGAGCGATATCCATATCGAGCCGGACGAAAAAGAAGTGCATGTGCGCTACCGCATCGACGGCGTGCTCCACGATGCGATGACCCTGCCCAAAGACGTGGCGGCCGGCATCGTGGCGCGTATCAAGGTGCTCTCGAACCTGAAGCTCGATGAGCATCGCTTGCCGCAGGACGGGCGGTTCAAGATCCAGAACAACGAGTACAAGATCTCTTTCCGCGTCAGTATGCTGCCGGTGTTCGACGGCGAGAAGATCGTGATGCGCCTCTTGGACGAGACCTCCAAGGGTCTGACGCTCGAAAAAATGGGGTTCAACAGCCTGGCGCTGGAAGCGGTACACCGCGAAATCAACAAGCCGAACGGGATGATCCTCGTCACCGGTCCGACCGGTTCCGGCAAGACCACCACGCTCTATACCGTGATGGATATCCTGAACACCCCGGAAGTGAATATCAGCACCGTTGAGGATCCTGTAGAATACCGGATGCCGCGCGTCAATCAGACGCAGATCAGCCCGAAAATCGGTATGACATTCGCCGCCGCGCTCCGCTCGCTCCTGCGCCAGGACCCGGACATCATTATGGTCGGCGAAATCCGCGATAAGGAGACGCTCGAGATCGCTATGCATGCGGCGATGACAGGGCATCTCGTGCTCTCGACCCTCCATACCAACAGCGCCGCCGCGACCCTGCCGCGCATGCTCGATATGGGAGCGGAAGCGTTCCTCATCGCCTCCACGGTCAATGTCATCATCGCTCAGCGCCTCATCCGCCGGCTGTGCGTCGAATGCCGCAAGCCCTACACGCTCGATAAGAAAGAGATAGAATCGCTCGGCAAGTCATACGATATCGCGGCCATCCTTGAGTACTTGAGGAACGATCCTATCAGCAAGAAATTCATCGAGCAAGCCAAGGATTGGGAAGGCATCACGATGTACAAGCCGGTCGGCTGCGACCAGTGCGGCGGCGAGGGGTATCACGGCCGGAGCGGCATCTATGAGGTGCTTCCGATGGACACCGAGATCCGCAAGATGGTGACGCAGTCGGCGACCACCGAGGAAATCGAGACTGCCGCCAAGAAAGCCGGTATGGCGACGATGGTGGACGACGGTTTCTGGAAAATCGTCCAGGGCATCACTTCGCTCGAAGAAGTGATGCGCGCGACGAAAGAATAGCCCGCACGCTCAAAAAACAGCCCTGTAAAGAGGGCTGTTTTTTGAGCGTATTCTCTCCTATTGTTTCTCGAATTCGTGATGGCGGAGCTCGCGGCGGATATGGGATTTGGCCGATGAGGTCTTCACGAAGTCCAGCCAGTCGCGGCTCGGTTTCTTTTTTTCTTTGACGGTGAGGATCTCGACTACCTGGCCGTTCTGGATGTGGTAGTGGAGCGGCACCATTTTCCCGTCGGTTTTGGCGCCGACGGCGCGGTTGCCGATCTCGCTGTGGATGGCGTAGGCGAAGTCGATCGGCGTCGCCTCTTCGGGCAGCTCGATGATATCGCCTTTCGGGGTGAAGGCGAAAATATGGTTCTTGAAGAATTCTATCTTCAGCCCTTCCATAAACTCCTTGTCATCCTGGCCGATCTCTTTCTGCCACTCTCTCAGCTGCTTGACCCACAAGAGTTCTTTGGGAGGATGCGCGGGGGCCGTCGCGCGGCGCGAGAAGAGGCGGCGCCAGCCCGGCCGCTCCGTTTCCGTGTACATCCAGTGGGCGGCGATGCCGTACTCGGCTTCGTCATGCATCTTCTGGGTGCGGATCTGGATTTCGAGGATACGGCCATCCGGACCGAAGACGGTCGTATGGAGCGATTGGTAGCCGTTGGGCTTGGGCAATGAGATGTAGTCCTTGATGCGGCCGACCATCGGACGATACTCGCGATGGATGATGCCGAGGGCTTCGTAGCAGTCGGCTATTTCCGGCACGATGATGCGGATAGCGATGAGATCATAGATGCGGCTGACGTCCATATCGTGGCGCTTCAGTTTCTGATAGAGGCGATAGAGATGCTTGGTGCGGCCGCTGATTTCGGTTACTTGGATCTTTTCTTTGTCCAGGACGCTACGGAACAAGCTTACGATGCGTTCCATATAGGTCTGCCCGTTGCGCAGGTAAGTTTCCGCGATTTTCTTGGTTTCCGCGTAATGTTCCGGATCGAGATACTTGAAGCAGAGGTCCTCGAGCTCGCCTTTGATTTCGCCGATGCCGAGACGGTTGGCGATGGGCGCATAGATTTCGACGGTTTCGCGCGCGATGCGCTCCTGTTTTTCCGGAGCGAGGTGCTCGAGCGTGCGCATATTGTGGAGACGGTCGGCGAGCTTGATGATCACGACGCGGATATCCTGCGCCATCGCGAGGAACATCTTGCGCAGGTTTTCGAGATAGAATTCTTCCTTGGAACCGCGCAGCTTGATTTTGCCGAGCTTGGTGATGCCATCGACGAGCAGGGCGACTTCCGCGCCGAAGCGTTTTTCGATTTCCGCGAGCGTGACTTCGGTGTCTTCGGGGACATCGTGGAGGATGCCGGCCGCGAGCGTCTTCGCATCCATCCCTATGTCCGCGAGGATCTTGGTGACGGAGAGGCAGTGGACGATATAGTCTTCGCCGGACTTGCGTTTCTGTCCGTGGTGCGCTTGCTCCGCGAATTGGTAAGCAGCCGCGATGAACTTCTGGTCATCGCTCGAAAGGGGATGAACAGCGGCGGTCAGGATATCGCTCAGGGTGGCGGAAGATGGCATAGGAAGAGGGGAGTTATGTAAACGATACATATAGTATAGGCTAAACCAAGAAGAGAGCAACCCCGCCAGGCTCCGGGCGTGCGCTGCTGCGTCTGCGTGCGTCGCTGATCCGGTATCGCCCCTCCCCTTGACAAATGCAACTAAGTTGCGTTAGTATGGGGGTATGAAATACCGGGAAGAAATCTTCGCCGTTCTCAGGTTCCATAAGCTGCGCCTGACGAAAACCCGCCAGGCCGTGGTCGAGCTTTTTGTCCGAAACGAGACTCCCCTGTCCGTGCCGGATATCCTCCTCGCGCTCCACAAGCGGCAGGCGGGAGTGAACAAGACGACCGTCTATCGGGAGCTGGAGCGCTTGCAGGCGATCGGCGTCCTGGAGCCGGTGCAGCTCGGCGATCGCAAACAGTATTATGAGCTCGCTTCGCGCAAGCATCACCACCATCTCGTCTGCCTGCAGTGCGAACGTGTGGAGGATATCGATATGGATGAAGCGGTCCTCTTTGCAGAGGAGCGGAAGTGGAGCCGTGAGAAGCATTTCATCATCCTGCGCCACTCGTTGGAATTTTTCGGACTCTGCAGGCAGTGCCAGGCGGCATAACATCAGGATCAGCCTATGCGGAATATATATGTTTTCATCTTTGCGGTCATCGCGGCGGTCGCGAGTTTCTTGTTGTGGACCGGCCGCACTTCTGACGTTCCTCTCCCCTCAGAAACGAGCGGGAAGAAGCTTTCCATCGTGGCGACTTTTTATCCTCTGGAAGCCTTCGCTCGGGCGGTCGGCGGGGATGCCGTCACGGTCGCGAGTATCGTGCCAGCGGGCGTGGAACCGCATGACTATGAGCCGACGATCGAGAATATCCTCTCGACCTATCAGGCGGACATCTTCCTCTTGAATGGCGCCGGCGTGGACGCGTGGGCGGAGAAAATCCGTCCGGATCTCGAGAGACGCGGCATTGCCGTGGTGCAGATGTCCGATATCGTCAGCCTGTCAGATGACGCAGAGCCTCTTGCTGACCCGCACTTCTGGCTCGATCCGATCCTGGCCAAACAAGAGGTAGCGTCCATCCGCGATATCCTGGTCTCGCGCGACCCGCAACAGAGGGTGACGTATACGGAGAATGCTGCTCGCTTTTCCCGGGAGCTCGATACCTTGGATGCCGCTTATCGGAGCGGACTCGCGGATTGCCGGCTGCACACTATCGTGACGTCTCATGACGCGTTCGCGTATCTCGCGAAGCGCTACGGTTTCACGGCGCTTGCGGTGAGCGGGATGTCTCCGGAGGCCGAGCCGTCGCCGCGCACACTCGCGGAGATAGCGAACACCGCGCGGACACAGGGCGTGCGCTATATTTTTTTCGAGACATTGGTCAGTCCGAAAGTAGCCCAGACGCTCGCGCAGGCGGTCGGCGCCCAGACGCTCGTATTCAATCCGCTGGAAGGATTGACGGATGAAGACCGTCAGGCCGGCGCGGATTATCTGAGCGTTATGCGGGACAATCTGGATAATGTACGAACAGCGCTGGAATGCCATCTCTAGAACACCCCATCATCGAAACCGAACACATTTCTTTTTTCTACGGGAAAGAGGAGGTGTTGCATGATATCTCCTTCGCGATTCCGCGGGGGGACTATATCGGGCTGGTCGGATCCAATGGGAGCGGCAAGACGACGCTGCTCCGGATACTGCTCGGGCTGACGAAACCTGCGACCGGCAGTGTGCAGCTGTTCGGAACACCGATCGGCAATTTCCGACAGTGGCAGAAGATCGGCTATGTGCCGCAGAATGTTTTTCGCGGCGATATGAACTTTCCCGCGACGGTTCAGGAAGTGGTCGAGAGCGGACATCTCGGCGCGCGCGGCGGGAGTCTCTGTCAATTCGGAAAAGGCGTCTGCGCGGAAGTGCGGAGAGCGCTCGAACGCGCCGATATCGCGCATCTGATAGGCAAGCGCATCGGCGAACTTTCGGGCGGCGAACGGCAGCGCGTGTTCATTGCGCGCGCGCTGGTCTCGGAGCCGGAACTCCTGATCCTCGATGAGCCGACGACCGGTATCGATGCGGCGACAGAGGAGAAGTTCTACGCCTTTCTCGGCGAACTGAATCGCGCCGGACTGACGATCATTCTCGTCTCTCACGACCTCGAAGCGATCACGCGCGAGGTGAAGACGGTGCTCTGCCTCAATCGCCGCCTCGTCTGCTATGGCAAGCCGGAGAGCCTGCGCTCGGCGGAAGTCCTGCATCAGATGTATGGCACGGAAAAACAGGTCCTCCATCATGAACATCCTCATTCGAACCTATGACCTCCATCACACAGCTTTTCCAATTCGATTTCCTCATCAACGCGTTTCAGGCGGGCGTGCTGCTCGCGCTCATCGCTCCGATCATCGGGATGTTTCTCGTGGTGCGCCGGTACTCGCTCCTCGCGGATGCGCTGGCGCACGTCTCGCTCCTCGGCGTGGCGCTGGCGCTCCTGTTCCAGATTCCTGTTTTCATAGGGGCGCTGTGCGCGTCGATCCTGGCGGCCCTGGGGATGGAACGCCTGCGCATCGAAGGGCGGGTGCTCGGCGAGTCGATCATCGCGCTGTTCCTCTCGAGCAGCCTGGCGCTCTCGGTAGTGATCTTAAGCGCGACGACCGGACTGAATGCCAATCTGCTGAGCTATCTGTTCGGCAGCCTGACGACCGTCAGTACGGGCGATGTGACGATCCTGGCCGTGTTGGCGGCGGTGATCGTCGCATTCTTCGGCTTTTTCTATCGGCAGCTGTTCCTCTTCGCTCTCGACGAGGATCTGGCACGCGTGAGCGGCGTGCGGGTGCGGATGGTAAGTAACGGGTTTATCATTCTGGCGGCCGCGACGGTCGCGGCGGCACTGCAGATAGTCGGGACGCTCTTGATCGGGGCGCTGATGGTTGTGCCGGTACTGACAGCGATGCAGTGGCAACGAGGGTTCCGTATGACGCTTTTCCTTTCGGTCATCTTCTCGCTCCTCTCTGTTTTGACTGGTTTTGTCCTGGCCTATGCCTTGGATCTGGCAAGCGGCGGGATGATCGTGATCGTCGCTGTCGCGCTGTTCGTGTGCGCGTATATAGCCAACCGATTCTTCCCGAAATTGGCTGGCTGACACGCCTGACTCTCTTTTGAGTTTTGTGAAAAAAGCGGTATACTAGGCTTGTCTGTTGCCAGCATACTATCCTTCATCTGCGCGCTATGCCCCTGTCACACAAAACGCTGCACATCAAGGGATCGACGCTCGTCTTTTCCCTCATCGTGCTGTCTTTCCTTCTGGTGTCCGCGCTCTCTGTCGCGACCGTCGTGATGACGGAGAAAAAAGCCGCCCTTTCCACCGACAAGTCCAATCGCGCGTTTCAGGTGGCTGATTCGGGAGTCGAGAGTATGCTCCAGAAGATCTACAAGAACGATTTTGCGACGCTCAACGAGCTGGCCGCTTCTCTCGGGACGACGTGCAACGGGAGTACCGGAGAAATCTCCGTTCCGCTCAGTTCGGGCACCTACACGATCTCTTTCTATGACAACGAGAATATCAAATTCGATGGCGGCGATTGCAGCGATGACGAGTGGAGGGATCGGGTGGTCAAGATCAAATCCGAAGGCGTTTCCAACAATACGACCAGAGCGATAGAAGTGTCGGTGCTTGCGCGTGAGGCGGCTTGCAACGGTCCGCAGACATACGGCGGCGGCTATGTTACGGAGTTCACGAATGCATACCTTACAGACAATTCCGGCGCTAACGGCGCCAGCACGGCATCGCTGGCATGCGGTGAATCAGGACCTTCATCTCCGGCGCCCGGTCAATTGAATATCAGGTTTTATATGCACAGTACCAGCGGCTGTCTCGTCGGATTCCGCGCGCCAATCCCTATTGCCGTGCCCTTTTCTGGCAACTCAAACGTGTGGACATGCGGAGGTATGACGACGTACCTTGAAAGCGTCACTTGTACGACGGCTGATTGCAAAATCACTTCAACCGTCAGGATTACCGGACAGCCCGGCGTGTATCAACAATACGAGTCCACCGTTCCTCGACCCAAGAATTTATAGCGAATCGGTGTGGGCGGGTATCATGAGCGAGACTTTGCGAGTTTGTCAGGACGGTGGTTCAAGCAATTTTTGTTCGAACATCTTTCGGGAATAGTCTTCGTACCCTCCATCATCAAGGATCCGCAAAGTGTACATATATTCCCGGTCGGTTTGGATTTGATGGCATTCTTGCAGTCGGGATAATCCGAGCAGCTGTAGAAGATGCCGAAACGGCCGCGCCGCTCGGTCATCTTGCCCTTGCCGCACGAGGGACAGGTGATGTCGGTCGAGGGGGCGGCATTCTCATCTTTCTTGATGAATTTGCATTTCGGAAAGTTGGAGCAGGCGATGAATTTCCCGAACTTGCCGTCGCGTTCGATCAGCTTGCCGTCTTTGCACTTGGGGCACGCCTCGCCGGTTTCCTTGGGCGGCTCGACGACCTTGCCCTCGTCGGTGAGGGCGCCATCGCACTCCGGGAAACGCGAGCAGCTGAAGAATTTGCCGTTGCGGGCGAGCTTGATCACCATCGATGCCCCGCACTTGGGACATACCGTGCCTTCCGGAGCGTCGCCCATATTGGTCACCTTGTCGATTGTGTCCTTGCTCTTCACTTCCTTGGCGAAGGGCGTGTAGAAATCCTTGAGCGTCTTCTCGTAGTCGCGCTCCCCGGCTGCGATCTCGTCGAGCTTGTTTTCCATATCGGCGGTGAACGTCTCGGAAACGATATTCTCGAAATGCAAGAAGAGGAAATCATCGACGACCATCCCGGTGTCGGTCACAGACAGCGCCTTGCCTTCTTTCTCCACATAGCCGCGGTCCTGGATGGTCTTCACGATGCTTGCATAGGTGCTCGGCCGGCCGATGCCGCGCTTCTCGAGCTCTTTGACGAGGCCGGCTTCGGTGTAGCGCTTCGGCGGCTCGGTCTGTTTCGCTTCGGAGCGGATATCGTCGAGCGCGAGCGGATCTCCTGCTTTGACCTGCGGTACTTCCACGTCGTCGCTCCGGGCGGCGGTATCGAGCGCCAGCCAGCCAGCGAACAGGAGGTGGGAGCCATTGGCAGAGAAATTCGGCAGCGTCCGGTCAGTCGTGTTGGCGATGATTTTCGTGCGCAGGATCTTCGCATCCGCCATCTGGGAAGCGAGCGTGCGGGTGCGGATCAGAGCGTAGAGCTTCTTCTCATCATCGGTCGCTCCGGCGGACGGCTTGTGCGGGTCGGTGGGGCGGATGGCTTCGTGCGCTTCCTGGGCGTTCTTGCTTTTCGTCTTGTAGCGGCGCACCGACAGATGCGTTTCTCCGAACTCCTTCGTGACGGCCGCGATGATTTCCGGCAGCGCCGTTTCGGATAGGGAGATGCTGTCGGTACGCATATAGGTGATGAATCCTTTCTCGTACAGCTTCTGCGCGGCGCGCATCGTGCGAGACGGCGACATACCGAGCCGGGAGCTTGCGGCTTGCTGGAGGGTCGAGGTCGTGAAAGGCGCGTACGGGCGGCGCACCGCTTCGGTCGAGACGACGTCGGCTACTTCCCAGGGATGTTTGCGGGCGAGGGCGAGGATTTCTTCAGAACGCTTGGCGTCTTTCGGTTGCTCGACACAGGTGAAGACGATGCTTTCTTTCTTGGCGGTGTCACACTCAGCGGTGATGACGAAATAGGCTTCCGGAATGAACGCGCGGATTTCCTTTTCCCGCAGGGCGAGTATATGGAGCGCCGGCGACTGGACGCGTCCGGCAGAGAGGCCGTAGCGCACTTTCTTCCAGATGAGGCCGGAGAGGTCGTAGCCGACGAGCCGATCGAGCACGCGGCGCGCTTCCTGAGCCTTGCGCAGATTCGTATCGAGTTCGCGCGGATGAGCGACCGCTTCTTTCACGGCACCCTCGGTGATCTCATAGAAGAGCACTCGCTTGGGCGACTTTATGCCGCAGGTCTCGGCGACGTGCCACGAGATAGCCTCGCCTTCGCGGTCGGGGTCGGTAGCGAGGAGGATGGTGTCGCTTTTCTTGACGAGCGCCTTGATCTCGCTCACCACGGATTCTTTGCCGGGAGAGATGATGTAGCGCGGTATGAAGCCGCCCTCGATGTCGATGGCGTCCTTGTTCGATTTCGGGAGGTCGCGGATGTGTCCGATAGAAGCGACGACCTTGTACTCATTATCGAGATATTTTTCGATGGTCTTGGCTTTGGAGGGGGACTCGACGATGAGAAGTTTCATAGGTAATGGAAAATGTAAATATCAAACTGCAAAATTGTAGATTCGGCTTTGCCGAAAAAATAACTGCCGCAAAGCGGCTCTTTAATTTTTCATTTTGATTTTTTCATTTTACATTCTTATATAATGCATCCCGCCGACATCGCGGATGAGCCCTTTGATCTCGAGCAGAGCGAGGATGGAATTCGCAGACGATGTTTCCAGTCTAGCCGCTTTGATAATCTTGTCAACGTGCAGGGGTTCGTGAGACAGCGCGGCGAGGATGCTTTTTTCTTCCGGCGCGAGGGAGAGGGTGCGAGCGGAAGCGGCGTTCTCTCCGCGCGCTAGCGGCTTTTCCGGTAGGGGGAATTCTTCGAGGATATCCTGCACGGAGGTGACTATTTTGGCGCCGGATCTGATGAGCGCGTTGGTGCCGAGCGATGACGGAGAGAAGACCGAGCCGGGGACGGCGAAGACTTCCCGGTTATAATCGAGCGCCAGGCGCGCCGTGATGAGCGCCCCGCTTTTTTCCGGAGCCTCGATGACGACCGTGCCCAGGGTCATCCCGGCGATGATCCGGTCGCGCGCCGGAAATGTTCCTTCATTGGCCTTGGTGCCGGGGCGGTATTCGGAGATGAGGGCGCCTGCCTGCATCACGGCCCTTCCGAGCGGGAGGTGCGACTGCGGGGCGATAGAGGCATCGTCGACGCCGCTCCCGAGGATGGCGAGCGTTTCGGCGCCTGCTTCGAGGGCGGCCTTGTGCGCGATGGAGTCGATGCCGAACGCGAGACCGGACACGACGACGTATCCGGCCGCCGCGAGATCGGTCGCGAAACGGTGGGCGGCCTGCTCGCCATAGCTCGTGAACTTGCGCGAGCCGACGATGGCGATGAGCGGCTTGGGCGACCAGTCATACTGCCCGCGTACGAAGAGGAGTGCCGGGGCATCCGGGATCTCTTTCAGAAGGGATGGGTAGGCGTCGTCGGTATAGGCGAGAATGCCGATGCCTTGGCGCGTGATTGTGTCCCATTCTCGCTCGGGATCGATCGTGGTTCTGCCGGATACGAGCGCGGCGAGCGTCTTCGGTCTCAGCCCCGCTACGGCGAGGAGGGATGGCTCATCAGCTGTCCAGACGGCTTCAGGACTGCCGAAATGCTCCATTAGTGCCCGCAGTGTCTTGTGTCCGATTCCGGGGATGAGGCTGAGCGCGTAGAGGATGGCAGTCGGATGCATACTATATGATATGAATGTTGTGAAGAGAGATACAAGAGAGAATCGCTTGGTATTGTAACGAGGTTTCCTATCGCTCGCAACTATGGCCGTGAGAAAGGATTGAAAATTGACTCTTCAAGCTCTTTTTGATACAATCACCTCGCGTTTTGAATGCATACAAAACGTTTTTTATTTTAGAGCATTTTTTAGCTCTTTCTTGATTCAGGATTCTGTATTCTTGATTCTTCTGCAAAGGGCCCTTAGCTTAGTTGGTAGAGCGCCGCATTTGCAATGCGGAGGTCGCCGGTTCGAATCCGGCAGGGTCCACAAGATTTGGTGCGGGGCAAGTTGCGGGGGTGGCAGGTTCCCTGCCTGCCGGCAGGCAGGGAGTCCTGTACGGTCCACAGAGTCACTCCCTTGAATTTTTGGCGCATCTGTGTTAGCATATACAGTACTCTTTTGCGGGTGACAAGGGGAATATGGGTGATTCGCTTCCTCCGAAGGCGGACAGGTAGTTGGTTAGAGCGCGCCCGCCTAGGCGGGTAATGTCGAGGTCCCAAGTTCGAACCCGCCTAGGCGGGTCACACACAGAGTTATATGTTTACCACGTATGTTCTTGAAAATCCGAAAGGGAAGCGTTACATTGGTAGTACTATAGATTTCCAAGAGCGATTGGCAACACATAATGATACGTCTCCTGCCGTGGCGCGTTTCCATAAAACGACATACAAAAAGGGTCCATGGACGGAGGTGTTCTCAAGGGAATTTGGTACAAGAGGCGAAGCGGCGGCGTTCGAAAGATATCTCAAAACCGGCAAGGGGCGAGAATGGCTACGAAATTTTAGAGCGTCTTATGGCAGCGGGCAGCGTAAAGGGTGATTAGCTCAGTTGGTTAGAGCGCGACACTGATAATGTCGAGGTCCCAAGTTCGAATCTTGGATCACCCACCAGTTTAGCCTAAAACACATCACTAACAACATATAACAGAAAGAGGGTTGCTTTTTCGGATTTTTTGTTGTATGTTGATGGTTGTCGGTTGTCAGTTGAAACATAGCGGGGTAGAGCAGTTCCGCCACAGGCGGACAAGCTGGCAGTTTACCCGCCGTAGGCGGGCTCGTCTGATTCCTATGCTTATATGTACATGGTATATGCATTACAATTCGACAATGGAAGACTGTATATCGGAATGACGAATGATTTGAAGCGCAGAATACATGAGCATAGAAAAGGCAAGACAAGATCGACAAAAGGAAAAAGAATAGTCAGGGTATTGGCAATTGAGGAATGTACTGATAGCCTGGAGGCCAGGGAAAGAGAAAAGTACTGGAAATCAGGCCAGGGCAGAGAGAGGTTGAAACACAGCGGGGTAGAGCAGTCTGGCAGCTCGTCTGGCTCATAACCAGAAGGTCGGTGGTTCGAATCCACCCCCCGCAACAAGCGATAGCGAAGAGAGGAGGGAGCAAGCAAATGGTTTTGCTTGCGATGGATGAGAAGGGAGTT
>MFRV01000033.1:22804-25581 GCA_001784695.1 Candidatus Moranbacteria bacterium RIFCSPHIGHO2_01_FULL_54_31
GAGCAAGCAAATGGTTTTGCTTGCGATGGATGAGAAGGGAGTTTTTCTTGAAAGAAAAAGTCACAGGCCCAGAGGGCGAATCCCTGCCTGCCGACAGGCAGGCACCTTCCAGCAACAAGCGAATCGGCAGGGTAGTTCAGGTGGTCAGAACGCAGCACTCATAACGCTGAGGTCGCGAGTTCGAATCTCGCCCCTGCTACGTAGGAAAAAATACGGGGGCGTAGCTCAGCTGGTTAGAGCGTCTGCCTGTCACGCAGAAGGTCGCGGGTTCGAGTCCCGTCGCTCCCGCAACAACCAAAAACAGAGGGCCTCAGGGCTCTCTGTTTTTGGTTTATTGTGTGATGGCGATGGGATTCGAACGGGAAGGGGTCGGGAAACGGGAGTTTCCTGTCGGAGGAAAGCAGCGAAGCGTTGAGAACCGCGGGTTCCCAAAACGCAGCCGGCACGGCGAGTAGTTCAGTCCCGTCGCTCCCGTTTATATAAAAAACCCGCCCCGTGCCAAAGATGGTACGGAGCGGTAGTCGCATGGTTGTTGCCATTCAGATTTCTTTCAGGCCGATTCGGCGCTCAACTCGGAGAGTGCCGTGGGGAATATGGATCACGTACGTCTGCTGTGGCCGATGCGCGAAGATTTTCAGGACGTACCAGAGGTGAGCCTTTTCAGAATACGTATCCTGTATGCTCGTCTGTAGCAGATAGGCGTTGTTTCTCGCCTCTTCATATATGATGACCTGGTGCACAGGGATGGTGCTGCGCAGTTTTCTGCCGTCGTCGGTCTGATAGCAGAACGTGTAGTATGGTCCGGCACTGTTATTGCCCAATAGAAGAAAGACGGGAGCCGTCTGTTTTTTTGACAAATCGTCGAGAGCGGCCAGCGGAGCCTTGCTGTATTCGTATTGTCGAGTCGCTGGAGGGATCATGCCGGCTGCGATATTTGAAGTGAGTACGCCGAGTAATCCGCCCATGGTCAGCCCGACAAGAACGATGAAGCTATGAAGAACAAGCCCGACACTGCCGCAACCCGCCGTATTTTTCGTTACGAGCTTGGAAGCGATGATGCCTCCGGCCAATACCCACAGGATGCATAATATCATTTTCCTTCTCCCTTCGCCTGAGTTGTGTTGTGGAATGTTAAAGAATGGTTAGCGCTTCGCTAACTGTACGGTATACTTTAAAATCACGAAAATGTCAATGGTCGGAAACGATTTGAGAAAGAAAGCGATGAGTGATAAGATGGAGATAAGAATGCACCTAATCCTTTAAACACTCTTCATATGAAAGTCCAAGGTACTGCCAAGCGCGGCAAGCAGGATGCTGCATCGGTCTCGCACAAGAAAATTCAGCCATCGACTTATCAGGCGACCCGGCTCGAGGGCAAGGTGCAGAATCTCGGCATCAAGAATCTCGGCCGTCAGAAACGCAAACCCGCCCAGTCTGACTAACACCGCATACTATGCCGCTCAAGCTCAAGCAGAAAGCGCCGCATTTCGCTTTGCCGGACCAGGATGGCACCGAGCATACGCTGAAAGAATATCAAGGCAAATGGGTCGCACTCTATTTCTATCCCAAGGATGATACGCCCGGCTGCGCCAAAGAAGCCTGCAGTTTTCGCGACGGCTACGCGCCATTGAAACGCGCCGGTATCGCGGTGCTCGGCGTCTCGGCGGATGCCGTGAAGAGCCATCAGAAGTTCGCCAAAAAATTCTCGCTCCCGTTCCCGCTCCTCGCCGACGAAGAGAAGACAGTCGTGGCGCTCTACGGCGTCTGGGGGAAGAAGAAATTTATGGGACGCGAATATATGGGCATCTCCCGCACGACGTTCCTGATCGACAGAACGGGGAAAATAGCGAAGATCTACGAGAACGTGAAGCCCGATGATCATGCGGCAGAGATCCTCGCCGATGTGAAACAGCTGAAAAAGAAATAATATGCGCTCATTTTCTGAAAAAGTGCTGGCAGTCGTGAAGAAAATTCCGAAAGGGAAAACCCTGTCTTATGCCGAGGTCGCCCGCCGTGCCGGCAGTCCGGGAGCATCGCGTGCGGTCGGATCGCTTATGAAGCAGAACTTTGATCCCGCCATCCCGTGCCACAGGGTCATCCGAAGCGACGGTTCTCTGGGTGAATACAACCGCGGCGGCACAAAAGCCAAAGCCCGCAAGCTCCGCGCCGAGGGAGTGCTATGATACGAACGATAGCTAATTCTAAAAAAACAAGGTCTATGAATGACATATTCCACACGATAGCGCAGCGGACAGCCACTATGATCGGTTCGCCATTCGCTTTTTTCGTCGCTTTCGTCATAGTCCTCGCCTGGTCTCTTTCCGGACCGTATTTCGGCTACTCGGATACGTGGCAGCTCGTCATCAATACCGGGACGACTATCCTCACCTTCCTTATGATTTTCTTGGTGCAGAATACCCAGAATCGGGATGGCAAAGCGATCCACCTGAAGCTCGACGAGCTGATCCGCTCTATCAAGACCGCCCGCAACCAGCTCGTGGATATCGAGGATATGTCCGATGCCGATCTGCTGAACCTGCACAATGAATTCGTCGCGCTCCGCCAGAAAACGGAGGTGCTGCTCGCAAAACGCACGAAAAAAACGAGAGAAACAGATCATGCGTGATAGGGGGAGAAGACAGCGTCTTATGGATTACCAGAGATACAAGATCAGCGTCGTCGTGCCGCAGGATATCGCCGCGCAGGCCATCGAGATGAGCCAGGCGCTCCGGCAGTTCGGTTCTGTGTTCGTGCTCGATGGAGAGACGATCCATCCG
>MFRV01000034.1:0-3023 GCA_001784695.1 Candidatus Moranbacteria bacterium RIFCSPHIGHO2_01_FULL_54_31
ACTCCTCGTGACGGGCAACGTAATCTATCTGATCAAATAAAAATATGAAAGATATGAAAGAAAAGAATGACGGACAGCAGAAGGAACAGGCGCTTTTCCAAGTGGGACAAAAAATTCTTTTGTACCGTCCGGCAGACCAGAAGTTTCTTTTCGTGAAGTCCGCGAATACGGAAGGAGCGTTTTATAAGAATTATGGCCCGTGGGATCTCGTCGGCGGACGCATCGATCTGGATGAGAATATCGATGAGGCTCTCAAGCGTGAAATCGGAGAAGAGGTGGGAGATATAGAGTATGAGTTGGATCAGCCGCTCCAGCCTCTCGGGCGAGTCGAAATGCAGTATACTCGCAGCAAGGTGATACAGCTTGGTTTTCTCGCCATCTATCTCGGAGGCGAAGTCACACTGAGCGAGGAGCATAGCGAAGCCTATTGGGCGACGGCCGAAGAAGCGCTCCGAGACGAACTATTCAAGCCCTGGCTCAAACAGTGGGTCACGACCGCAGTAGAGCGCCTCGAAGAGAAGGAGTATCTCGCGGATCTGAAGAGAGTGCAGGCGGACTTCGAGAATTACAAGAAACGCGAGCTCGATTCGAAGAAAGACCTGAAAGGACTCCTCATAGAAAAACTCGTCCTCGATATCGTTCCCGTCCTCGATAATTTCCGTCAGGCGACGCTCCACGTCCCGTCCGAACAGCAAGACAGTCCGTGGGTCGTAGGCATCCAGTACATCGAGAAGCAGCTGGAGACCGTCCTCATCGACAACGGCATCACGATGATAGAAGCGGCGGCAGGAGAAGCATTCAACCCTGCTATCCACGAAGCGATTGACGCGGAGCGTCAGAATCAGGAATCAGGAATCAGGAATCAGGAAAAACAGCAAAAAATAACGAAAGTGATTCAAAAAGGGTATAAATTCGGCGATAGAGTAATCCGACCAGCAAAGGTAATCGTCAAGTGACAACTGTCAATATCCAACTAAGTTAATAAGTAGCAAACTCCAAATCGGACAATTTCAAGTCAGTTGAGAATTAGCTGATCATTGGAAACTGAAAATTGAACATTAATCAAGCAAGTAATCCATTACGTAACCAGTTACATAATTAAGTAAGTACAAACATATGGCAAAAATATTAGGCATCGATCTCGGTACGACGAACTCCGCGATGGCATTCGTCGAAGGCGGCACTCCGAGCATCATAGAGAACAAGGAAGGCAATCGCACCACGCCATCGATGGTGGCGATATCCAAGACCGGTGAGCGCCTCGTCGGCCTGCTCGCCAAGCGCCAAGGCGTGACCAATCCGGAGAACACGCTGTTCTCGGTGAAGCGCCTCATCGGACGGCATTTCAACGACGAGGAAGTGCAGCGCGACCTGAAGACGCTCCCGTACAAAATCGTCCAGTCAGGCGAAGGCGTGAAGATCGTGATGGGCGGCAAGGAATACACCCCGCAGGAAGTCTCCGCGATGATCTTGGGCAAATTGAAAGCCGACGCGGAAGAGAAGCTCGGCGAGAAGATCACCGATGCGGTCATCACCGTGCCGGCGTATTTCGACGACTCGCAGCGCAAAGCGACCAAGGAAGCCGGTGAGATCGCCGGGTTCAACGTGCGCCGCATCATCAACGAGCCGACCGCGGCCGCTCTCGCCTACGGTTTCAACAAGAAGAAAGACGAGAAGATCGCTGTCTATGACCTCGGCGGCGGGACGTTCGACATCTCCATCCTCGAAGTGGCCGAAGACACGGTCGAAGTGAAGTCCACCAACGGCGATACGCATCTCGGCGGCGATGACTTCGATCAGCGCATCATCCACTGGATCCTCGATGAATTCAAGAAACAAGAGGGCATCGACCTCTCCAAAGACCCGCTCTCGCTCCAGCGCATCAAGGAATCCGCGGAAAAGGCGAAGATCGAACTCTCGACTGCCAATGAGACCGAGATCAACCAGCCGTTCATCACGGCCGATGCCAGCGGACCCAAGCATATGCTGATCAAGATGTCCCGGGCGAAGCTCGAGGAACTCGTCGGCGATCTCGTCGAGGCATCATTCGAGCCGGTGAAGAAAGCTCTCGCCGATGCCAAGCTCTCCGTGGGCGACATCAATGAAGTGGTGCTCGTCGGAGGAATGACCCGTATGCCGCTCGTGCTCCAGAGCGTCGAGAAATTCTTCGGCAAGAAGGCCAACATCACTGTGAACCCTGATGAAGTCGTGGCGCTCGGTGCCGCTATCCAGGGCGGCGTGCTCGAAGGATCTGTGAAAGACGTACTCCTCCTCGATGTCACGCCGCTTACATTCGGTATCGAGACGATGGGAGGCATCCGTACGCCGCTCATCGATCGCAACACGACCGTGCCGGTATCCCGCTCCCAGGTCTTCTCGACCGCCGCTGACAACCAGCCGTCCGTCGAGATCCACGTTCTCCAGGGCGAGCGCGAGATGGCGAGCGACAACAAGTCTCTCGGGAGATTCATCCTCGATGGTATCCCGCCGGCACCGCGCGGCATTCCGCAGGTCGAGGTGACATTCGACATCGATGCCTCGGGAATCCTGTCCGTGACGGCCAAGGACAAGGCGACCAACAAATCGCAGTCTATCCGCATCGAAGCCTCGACCGGACTTTCCAAAGACGAGATCGAACGGATGAAAAAAGACGCGGAGATGCATAGCGAAGAAGACAAGCGCAAAAAGGAACTCATCGAAGCGCGCAATATGGCGGACAGCCTCTCATACACGACCGAGAAGTCGATGAAGGACGCCGGCGACAAATTGTCAGCCGAAGAGAAGGCGCCCGTCGAGGAAGCCATCACCGAGCTCAATAAAGTGAAGAACGGCGACGACCTCGAAGCCATCAAGAAAGCCACCGAAGCACTCTCGACCGCCGCGCAGAAGATCGGCGAGAAGCTCTACGCCGCCGCGCAGGCTTCGACAAGCTCAGCCCCTACCGGAGAAGCTCAACCAGGAGCTGAAGGTGCCACTGGTTCTACTGAGGCTCCCAAAGAAGCCGAAACAGAGCCAGCCTCGGC
>MFRV01000034.1:3035-6632 GCA_001784695.1 Candidatus Moranbacteria bacterium RIFCSPHIGHO2_01_FULL_54_31
TGCCGTAGAAGGCGAGAAGCCGGCAGACGAAGCCAAAGGTGGTGAGCCTGTCGAACCAAAGAAATAAAGAGTAGTATAAGAGCGGAGGGTTTTTCCTCCGCTCTTAGTGGTTTATTAAGAGAAAAATATTATGGGAATTTCAAAAACAATTACTAGTCTTGCCATACTCAAAGTAAATTGGGATTCTGGCCATGTTGACTACATAGAAAATTTTGTTCCATTTATTGTACATCTTCTTAAGATAAAATCTTACAGCGAAATAGACGTTGCCCAGATGGAGCGTGATTTCGAGAATGAGTATGGCCTGGCTATCCCATACCATCCAATGGTGACTATTTTAAACAGGGCACGTGACAGAGGGTATATAAAAAAGAGCTTGGGAAAATACTTTCCTGTAGAAGAAAAGGTGCTAATCGATGACTTTTCTTTAGTAAGCAAGGATGAGGAGCGCAAGCTTAATAATGTTATTGAAAGCCTAATCATTTTTTCCGATAAAAAGTACAATGCAAAATTTGAAAAAAACAAAGCAGAAGAAGCTTTTCTCGGTTTTTTAAATGATAAAGATTTGGATGAAATTTTTAATATCGAGGGTAATAATCCTTTACTACCCAAATCAACCTTAATTCAGGGGACAGAAAAATTTATCATTGGACGTTTTATTGAGGCGGCGGAAAAGAGCGATCCGGAACTTTTTCGTTTTATTGTAGATATTAAAATAGGTCAGGCGCTTGCGCACACCATACTTTTTAATGAGTTAAAAAGCTATGAGTGCAATTTGAAAGGTCTTAATTATTACCTAGATGTCGGTTTTCTCTTTGCGTTAAATGGGATTGATGGAGAAAAGGAGCGCGTTGCTTATGAAGAGTTAATTTTTTCTTTAAAAGATGCTGGTGCAAACTTATATATATTTGAGCACACAGAGCAGGAGTTTATTGCAAACATTACTTATTGTTTGAATAAAATTGGATCCTCTCATGTACTGAATATCGAAAAAGAAAAGAGGGCACTTAGGCATTTCATTGAATACGGCGCACATGAGACTGACATAGAGATGTTGCTTGCCCGTTTCCCGACTCTTCTGCAAAAATACGGAATCGAAGTTGCTGATAATCCTAGCTTTGATGATCACTTATCTCAAATTAGTGAGGATAAATTAAAAGAGGCTATAGTAGGCGAATACTCAAAAAAATACCCAGCATCCTTTGATATAGAGGAAAAGCAGCCCACCATAAATAAAGATGTTAAATCCATCTCTTCAATTTATAGACTAAGAAAAGGAAATCGCCCAAAAAGTCTCAAGGATGCTTCGCACGTATTTATAACAACGAACACCACTTTAGCCAGAGTGTGTTCCATTTTTGATAGACAAGAATACAACGCTTTTACAATTCCAGCTTGCTTGCATGATATTGTTATTGGAACTTTATTGTGGCTGCAGCGTCCAGCGAAAGCTCAAATTTTAAATGAAAAAAAACTAATCGCGGATGTTTCTGCAGCTTTGCGTCCGTCAGATGAGCTACTCAAGAAATATTTAACTGAGATTGAAAAATTAAAGCATGATCAGGATATTAGTGAGAAGGAATTTTATCTTTTGCGAACCAATAGGGTTGCACTTAGTTTACTCCAGGAAAAAACCGTAGCTAATCCTGAAAATTTCAAGTCGACGACTCCTTCTGAAATCCTGTTAGAAATTAAATCTGAGATAAGTAAAGAAGAGTCAGGGAAATACGAAAAGATGAAAAATAAAATAGATCAAGAGAATAAATTGTTAAATGAAAAACACGAGACTTTACAGAAAGATTATAATATTCAAAGTAGAAATGTAGAAATGACTCTCAGAAGAGTCGGGGTGGCCGCAAGTCTTGTTTCGTGGCTGATATCTTTTTCCATATTCCTTCTGTTAATTTATATCTTATATCTTGTGTTTAATCCAGATACTAGTACAGAGAAAATCATTGGTTTCCTTTTTTCTGTTGCAGGATTTTTTGGTTTTGATATATTTGTGGCTAATAAATTTATAAAGGATTTTATTGGAAAAAAGATAATCAAGTACTTTGTTCCATATGTAGATTAAATAAAAAATAATTCTGAATTTATTCTTCAATTTTTTATGAAATTCATCATCATCTACATCACGCATCCGAATATGAAGGAGGCGAAGCAAGTGGCAAACGCACTCGATTTCTCGCGGCCGTGGTAAAATGAGTGCATAACAATAAGTAGGAGAAATAAACGGTGGGAAGTGTATGGAAAAACAAATAAGCCGGAAAGAGGTTGGTGTGACAACAGAAGATGCAAAAGCAAAAGCATCAGCACGAGCAAGGAAATTTAAGAATGGAGAATTGCGGGCGATTATTCTTGCTGCGGTCGTGCTTCCCGGAGCAGTCAGTCTGGCACTGATGGCGCCGAATATCGTACAGGTAATCAGACTTTTCAAGAAAAGGGAGCGGAAGTATCAGACGCCGGCACATTTGAGAAAGGTCGTAGAAAAGATGCGGAAGCAGGGCTATCTCTCCGTCAAAAAATATGGCGATGAGGAGAAAGTGATACTGACGGATAAAGGACGGTATGAGCTTTTGAAGTACAAGCTGCGAGAAAGGAAGCTGCAGATACCGAAAAAATGGGATAGGAAGTGGAGGATCATCATTTTCGATATCCAAGAGAAACGCCGCTTGCTACGAGACAAGATTCGGGAGCAGATTCAGCGATTCGGTTTCCATAAATTACAGCAAAGCGTCTGGGTATATCCGTACGAATGCGAAGAGTTGGTAACTCTCTTGAAGGCGGATTGCAGAATGGGGAAAGAGCTCTTGTATATCGTGGCGGATGAGATTGAAGGGGAGGATGCATTGAAAAAGAGATTCAAGCTTTCCTGTTGAGGCATCCTTTTTGCTTCCATGATAATAGTATAATGCACTCGATTTCTCGCGGCCGTGGTAAAATGAGTGCAATAGGGTTATCTATATAAAATCATGAAAAAAGTTCTGAAGGGATTTTCAGAGAAGGGGGATGGCTCGATGTATCTCACTGCTGCTGATCCGCTACCGGGAAATATCGCCAATCGGAAACGGTTTTTCGAGGCGCAGGGTCTGGGCGGGAGAAAAATTGTCGTAGCCAACCTCGTGCACGGGATGAACGTCGAAAAAATAAACGCTTCATCGGACTATGTCGCGCTTGATACGGATGCCCTGGTTACCAAGGCGCCGGGCATCGTACTGACTCTCACCGGCGCTGACTGTTTTCCGGTGTATCTCGAAGAAAAAACGGCGGGTATTGTCGGGCTCGCGCACTGCGGATGGAGGGGAATCGTCGGGGGAATCGTGGAGAAGACGATCGCAGCGATGGTCGGGATGGGTGGGAAAGCAGAAAATATCACATTGACCATCGGCCCGGGTATCTGTGCGGAACATTTCGAAATCAGAGAAGACGCGCTGCCTGCCTTTGCGGCCTATACTGATTTCATTATCAAAGACAAAAAGATCCGGGCAGATCTGAAAGGCATCATCAAGAAGCAGGCTGCGGATGCGGGGATATCGTCCGAGCACATCTCTGATTGGAACGAATGCACCTATTGTCTCCCGGATAAGTATTTTTCCT
>MFRV01000034.1:6641-44125 GCA_001784695.1 Candidatus Moranbacteria bacterium RIFCSPHIGHO2_01_FULL_54_31
TCTCCCGGATAAGTATTTTTCCTATCGCCGCGAGAAGCCGGAATACATCGAGGCGCAGGTAGCCTATATCGTCCAGTTCCCCCATCGGAAGTTCTGAAAGAATAATTTAGGAAAAGAAAAAAAGGATCTTGGTTGAGATCCTTTTTGAGTATGCCCGGAAAGATTTCCGGGGCGGGGGATTATGTTGCTGATTGTGGTCGCACAGCAAACGTTGAGAGCCAACTCTTTATTTTCTGAAACATCGTCTTGCCGCGTGGCAGATTGGTGCAGGCTCTGAAATAAACACTTGCCAGAATGCCAATGTTGCCGATAAGACACCCCCATGAGAGTAACGAAATTTCTGGGTAGTTCATACCTATCAGAAACGATGGTAGGGCGATAATAAATGCTACAAGATTGATTTTCCTGGGTTGAGAAAATCGTACCCTTGTCGAATCAAGTGCCGATTCTCTTTGAGAAGCATTTTTTTTCTGGTGTATTTCCTCACGAATGAGCGAGTAGGCATACTGGGCATTGACCAAAATGAAGATGCATAGTATCGAAGCGAAAAGCATCAGTACCCAATACTTGGAGAAAAGCATCCAGGAAACCAGCGGCGTGATACCGATAATCATAGCGATGACAGATATCGCTATAGGGACACGCTTTGACCACCCGAAGTTTTTCTGCAACCAGTTACAGAAAGGTTGGCACGCCCGATCGATGAGAAAGTCATCGATAGCTGTCAGTAGTTCTTCGAACATTTTCAATCCTCCTTTGTTAACGAACTTGTAATTTATGGTGGCATAAAATCATCATAAAGTCAAGTCGCCAAGCTTCCGAAGGCCCCATCTTCCTCCATCGGCTTTCAAACCAAGGAATGAAAACTCCACAATAAAAATGTAACATAATTCCACGGCCGTGGAATTATGTTACATTTTGGAAAAGAAAAAAACGGGTCCATATGGCTATGGGCTCCCGTTTTGATGTCCGGAAAGATTTCCGGGGCGGGGGAATGGTTATATGGTCATCGAGGTATTCATCGTAGCGATGAACTTCGGATGACCGACTAACGGCACATTCGAAGCGAGGGGATATGACGTGCCGCACTTTTCGCAGCAGGGAGTATCTCCGAAGAACTGCCCCTGATAGAGGCCGATCACTTCACTGATGATGCGTCCGCCGCAGGTGACGTCGGTACAATGCCCATTGTCACCTGTCAGTTCTCGTAAGGATGCCCGCATCTCATCCAGCACGTGTTCCGGTATAATCAGTCCCGGCTTTTCAACCTCGCCCTTCCGTGTCTTGGCAGCCATAGCTATCTCCTTGCTTCATAGGTTGTTAAAGATACTTCTTTATAGCTACCGGCACTTCTATTGTCAATGCTTCTGGTACCGGATATACAAACCGGGGGAATAAAAGAAAGGAACCAGTGGAGGGTTCCTTTTTAGGTTGTTGAGTGCTGCTCATTGGTCGCGGCGAGGGCACGTTGCGAGGTCCTTGTCGATTTCAGAGAAGTCAGGTTCGAGGATGTCGCTAGTGCACCACTCCGCCAGGGAAGTGAGTCCGAAAACATCGCAGAAATTGCGCCACGTATCTTCGTCGGAGAAGAACATAAAGCCATTGTCGAGCTCGAGCCATCCGCAGGTTTTCCCGTAAGTCCGCGCCTCTGCGCTGCCAGTTTTCCAGTGCCGAGCGCAGAAAACGGATTCTCCCAGGCGAGTAGGTTTCCTGAGGTCTATCTCATCACCGAGTGCGATTCTGAGGAGCGTGTCTTCCACGTGGGGACGGATGAAATGCGGCGCAAGCACAAATACGGTCGTCTTCAGCATATGGCGCGTGCGGATCGCTTCCAGCTCATCGCTTTGGTAGGCATCGAATCTTTCGTTCGATGGAAACTCAGGATGGCCGCTGATATCGAGAGTGTAGGCTGCCAGCGATCTGTGTGCCAGTGCCATTCTCTGGAATGTTTCAGGAACTGCGCCGAATTCGAATTCGGGCGCGTCCATATATTCGAGAAAACCGAATTGCTTCAGGATGTTCCAGAGTTCGTCGGAAAATCCGCCACTATGGATGTCGCCAGGAAAATCCGCGGCAGCGCAGTCTTCGTGAGGCAGTCTGAGCCGCTGGATGAGATAGGTGCGGTGGCAGCCTGGGATGTAGTCGGGATTGGGGATAGCCATAGTGCCTTGCGGCGAGCTGCCCCAGAGATGTTCGTCAAAATAGTTTTTCGGCATTTTGAAGTCTCCTCGTTATGTACAATCAATATGAAAGTTTCCGATAGCGAGCCTCGGGAGAGTTGTTAAAGAATCATATTAGAATACGTATTTTACGCTGTTTTGTCAAGGTTTGGCGCCGGAATACTCCAGGGGTTGACGGATAAGATAAAAGGTGGTAGAGTGTTCAGGCACTAACGAGTGCTTTTTTTAGTTCCATTTTTTCGAGGGGAAAGAAATTGAGTCAAGAGAATAAGAGCCCGCACCAAGGACCGAACGAGTCAGCGGTTCCTATTGAGGAACCAGGTGATGGGGAGTCAGTCGCAGAAAATGATGGTTTGGCAGCATTCATCAAAGGCTTGCCCCTTATCCAGGGGTTTGTCGATGATCGATGATCGGCCAATTGAGAAGCATTTGAGGCGGTAGCCTTGAACAAAAGCAGCAACCCACAAGCCCTGCCGGTAATTCTATCGGTTGGGCTTGAATTTTTTTTCAGCTGACCTTCGAGGCTGTTTCGATGCGTTATCGAGAGAGCTCATTGACAGGGTATACCGAGAGTGCGAAAATGAACTCAGTTCTTACCTTTTTTCTTTCACAATTCACATAGAAGGAGTACATAATTATGTGCGTCCAAGACCGTGCGTTACAACGCACATCACAAGCAGCATCAGAGATACATACTGCGGCTATACGCATGGCCACAATACTGACCGAGAAGGATTATTTTCAGATGGCGCAAGACAAGTGGGATCAATGCTCCATCGTAGAACGGTTGGAAATTTTGCACAGGGTGCGCATACAACGGGCATTCAGCCTGAGGCGTCGTGGCAGGAAGATCGTTGCGAACGAATTACTGTGCCAATGGAGCACCAAAAAATGCGCTCAACTGTCGAGAACCGTGCGTCGATTTATCGCACTGGCATTCGATGGACAAGATTTTTCTACGGAAACTCTCCCATGGTTATCGTGGGAACGATGAATTTTTTGAACAAATCGGCGGCTGTAGTAAACCTATAGCCGCCCCTTATTTTTTTTACAACATTGCCGTTTTTATTTGAAGTAGGGTAGTATTGATCTATGGGTATGAATGAGGAAAATCTGTCAAATCTCACGCTGAAAGATAAGCGGGCCACGGTGAAAGTGTGCCTGCATACCAAATGCTGCCAAAAGGGAGCGGAGCAGATCTATCAGAATCTGAAAGAGGGTCTCACCAAAGAAGAGGCTATCGTTCTGCCTGTGAAAGAGTGCTTCGGGTTCTGCAAAGAAGGGCCGAATATCGCTATCAACGACAATATCGTCAAGGGCGTGCGGCCGTTCTTGGCTGTCGAAATAGTGCGTCAGGAATTGCGCAATCCATCCTGCAAGGCGGACGGTCTCGGCTCCAAAAGTCTCGATGATCTGGACCAGGTGCTCGACGATGCGCTGAAGCTCTGATTGGGGCTTGTACAAAAATCCCTCCTATGATAGGGTGTTTTGATGCCTTTTAAGCTGTTTTCTCAGCGGACACGAAAAATACCTATGAAATTCAAAGCTGATTTTTTCAAGACAGCTGCCGACACTGCCAAAACGCTCCGGGACAAACTCGTTAGCCTGCTGCGTACGGCGCAGCACAGCGTAGCATCCGGTATGGCGGATGCGCCGAAAATTGCTGACGCGCGGCTGTGGTTTCGTTCGAACAGCGCGAAATATCTCGGGCGTATCGGTAGTATCATTTCTGGGATCTACGCGCGGCTGGTGACGCGCGGCGAGTATACGAAGCGCGACCTGATTATTCTTTTCATACTGGCGATACTGCTCGGTATCGCGCTCAAGTCAGCCGCCGTCCAGACGATCACTATCGGATACGACGACTATACCCTCCGACACCAAGGGACGCTCTACGATCTCAATGCCATCCAGCGCAAGCTCACCGATGAGGGAGGGGCATTCGTATCGGGGAGCGCCGGAGCGGGAAACGTCTGCACGCAATAATTATTTTTTAACGGGGCTACCGATATGCAGACTTTCTTTTCAGGGAAAACAGGGGAAGCGGACAAGCAGATGCTGAAGAATCTGATGGCGCTGATCATCGTATTGTCAGGCTTGTTTATCGGCAGCCTGTTCGTGGATTTCGTGCAACTGGCTACCGGCAAAGGATTCTCCGGCAATGCGGTACATACCTACGACCTGCTCACGGCCGGCGGCAAAACGTGGGTCGCCTATCAGGAACCCAAAGTGAGCGTCCAAGTGATCACGGAAAAGGGCTGCAGCGAGTGCGATCCGAGCGAGGCTCTCGTGTGGCTCCGCCGCGTCATCCCGACCATCGAAGCCGCGCCGATCGAGAGCGATTCGGAGCTGGGGCAGAATCTGATCGAGCGTTTCCAGATCGCGTCGTTGCCGGCATTCATCTTTTCTCCTAGCGTCGCCGATACCGATTTCTATACTCAGGCATCGAGCCTGTTCGATATCGAGGGAAACGGATATTTCTTCGATATGGGCAAGATCGGATTGCCGGTCGGCAAGTACCTGCATCTGCCGACAATCAGCGACAACGATATAACGATGGGGCCCAAGGACGCTCCGGTGAAGATCGTCGAATTCTCCGATTTCCAGTGCCCGTACTGCAAGGCCTTCCAGGCTGATCTGAACAAAGCGCTCAAGGATTATCCGGGGAAGATTTTGTTCGTGTACAAGCACCTCCCGCTCTCATTCCATCCGCAGGCGGAGAATGCCGCTCTGGCTGCCTCGTGCGCGAATGAGCAGGGGAAGTTCCAGGCGTATGCCGATAACCTGTTCGCCAAGCAGGATGAGTGGAGCAAGAGCGTCGGCACGCAGAAATTCAAGGACTACTCCTGGCGCTTCGGACTGAACGGACGCGAGTTCGCCAAATGTCTGGACACCAAGAAATATCAGGACAAAGTCGATGCCGACAAGGCGGAAGCGGAAAGCTTCTCAATAAGCGGTACGCCGGGAACATTCGTGAACGGCACATTCCTGCCGGGCGCCGTCGGCATCGATGCGCTGAAGCAGGCGATCGACGCGGAACTGGTCAAGTGAGACAATGATGACAATAAAAAACAGCCTGATTTCAACCAGGCTGTTTTCTTCTTTCTGAGCCACCTTCCAGGATCCCTTCCAGAGGCGGGCAGGGAACTGGAGAATAATTGTGGAGCCGATGACCAGAATCGAACTGGTGACCTACGCGTTACGAGTGCGTCGCTCTGCCAACTGAGCTACATCGGCATATTTTCAACTATGGCTCTGCGCGCGGAGTTTATCCGCCTTGGGCGGAAGTGCGCCGCTCTGCCAACTGAGCTAAGGTGGCTTTTGAAAACTTTTCCTATTGTAGGCGAGAAAGCGAAAAAACTCAAGCCTTCGGTCTTCGCTACTATTGGCCGAGCAAGAATTATGCTATAATAGGCACTATGAATGTGACGCAAGATAACATCGCTGTTCTTCGAAAAAAACTCCTGCAGTTGCAGGACTATCTTTGACTTCGGTCGCAAGAAAAGCCGCGTTGCAGAGCTCCGTACGCAAAGCGAACACCCGGGATTCTGGGATGACCCGCAGGCCGCGGGGCGCGTGATGCAGGAACTGGAAGCGCTCAAGAGCGAACAGGCTTCCTTCGAGGCTCTGGAGAAAACGTTGGCTGACCTGGAGCATTTCACGGCGCTCGAGGATTTGAAACCGGAAGATCTGGCCGCTCTCGAGACAGAGTATCTGGCGGCGGAAAAAGCTCTCGGCGAATGGGAGTTCAAGACGCTCCTCGGCGGCGAATACGATGCCAAAAGCGCTCTCCTGACGATCAGAAGCGGCGCAGGCGGCGTCGATGCCCAGGACTGGGCAGAGATGCTGCTCCGGATGTATCTCCGGTATGCCGAGAAGCAGGGCTTCAAGACCCATGTGCTCGATGAAGCGCGCGGCGGCGAAGCCGGGATCAAGAGCGCGACGGTCGAGATAGCCGGCGTCTACGCCTACGGGTATCTGCGGGGCGAAGCGGGCATCCACCGATTGGTGCGCCAGTCTCCGTTCAATGCCAACAGCCTGCGCCAGACATCGTTCGCTTCGGTGGAAGTGATGCCGGTCATCGATGATACGACGACGATCGTGCTGAAGCCGGACGAACTGCGCGTCGATACCTATCGGGCATCGGGAGCGGGCGGACAGAATGTCAACAAGACCGAGAGTGCCGTGCGCGTGACGCACATCCCGACCGGTCTTGTCGCTGCCTGCCAGAGCGAACGCTCGCAGCTTCAGAACAAGGAAGAAGCGATGAAGATGCTCCGCTCCAAGCTCGTGGCAGAGCAGATCGAGGAACAGGCGGCTGCCAAGAGGAAGCTCCGCGGCGAAGTCAAAAGCGCCGAATGGGGCAACCAGATCCGCTCGTACGTCCTCCATCCCTACACGTTGGTCAAGGATCACCGCACCGCTACCGAAACGAGCGATACGGGCAGCGTCCTCGATGGGGATCTGGAAGCCTTTATCGAAAGCGAACTCCGTTATTTCCAATCCCATTAAAAATACAAATTTTCAAATCTATGCCAGAAGATATCCAGCCCATCATCCGTTTTGAAAAGGTCGCGAAAACTTTCCCGCCGGATATCGCCGTGCTCGAGGATGTGAATCTGACTATCCTGCCGGGGGAATTCCTGTCGATCGTCGGATCGAGCGGAGCTGGCAAATCGACCCTGCTCAAGCTGATCTATGCCGAAGAAGACGCGACCTCAGGAGAAGTCTATTTCGATGAGCGTCCCTTGAGCCATATCAATCGCAAACACTTGCCGTTTTTCCGCCGCCAGATCGGGACGGTATTCCAGGATTTCAAGCTTTTGCCGCAGAGAACTGCCTTCGAAAACGTCGCGTATGCGCTCGAGGTCGACGGCAAGAGTACGGCGGAAATCAATGAGGAAGTGCCGGAAATCCTCGAAATCGTGGGCTTGGGCGACAAGATGCACAAATTCCCGAAACAATTGTCGGGAGGGGAGCAGCAGCGCGTGTCGCTCGCCCGCGCCCTCATCCATCGTCCCAAAGTGATCATTGCCGATGAGCCGACTGGCAACCTTGACCCTGTTTCGGCCAATGAGATCATCCAGCTCCTGCTCGAGATAAACTCTTTCGGTACGACGGTATTGCTTGCGACGCACAACAAGGGTATTGTCGATACGCTCGGCAAGCGCGTCGTCGTCATCAGCCAAGGAAAAATAGTCCATGATCAGAACAAAGGGAAATATATCTTAAACTAAAAGTACATAGCTTATTTTTATGCAAACACTCAAGCTCTGGCGTACATTCAAAGAAGGCAAAGAAAATTTTCGCCGCAACGGCTGGCTGACGTTCGCGACGGTCAGTATCCTGACGCTATCGCTCTTCATTGTGAGCCTTTCATTCCTGCTCGGGCTGACGACGCATCTGATACTGGAGAACCTGCGCGACAAGGTGAGTGTGAGCGTGTCGTTCAATCCCGATGTGACGGAAGGTAGGATCTTCGAGATCCGAGACGAGCTGTCGAAATACAAGAAAGAAATCGCTTCGGTGGACTATATCTCCCGCGACGATGCCCTGAAGCAATTCCTCGCCGAGAGCGGCAATGATCCGGTAATCGCCAAGGCCATCGAGGAAATCGGGGAGAATCCGCTCCTCGCATCGCTCGTCATCAAGGCGGTGACGCCTGAGGACTATCCGCTCATCGTGGAGCAGATCGAAGGATCGACATTCCAGAACGATATCAGTCGCATCAACTATGCCAAGAACAAGAAGATTTTCGAGCGGCTTGATTATATCAACAAGACGACTGAGAAAACCGGTATCGCGCTCGGGACTATCTTCATCTTCATCGCTATCCTCATCACCTTCAACACGATCCGCATCACGATCTATTCCCATCGCCAGGAGTTCGAGATTATGCGCCTGGTGGGAGCGTCCAATATCTATGTGCGGATGCCGTTCGTCTTCGAAGGGGCGCTCTATGGCCTGGTCGCGGCGGTTGTGACGGCGATATCGCTTTTCGGCATCGCCTACTATATCGCTCCGCTGACCCAAGGGGCTCTGCCTCAGGGCAACTTTATGAATCTGTATATCGCCTATTTCTGGCCGGTGTTCGGAGGATTGATCCTACTCGGCATCACGCTCGGCGTGCTGAGCAGCGCCATCGCCATCCGCCGCTATCTCAAGGTCTAGAGCCATTTTTCTTGACCAGAAGCCTCTTTTTCGCTAGGATAGGGGAGTGCTTTTTGAGTTGAAGTATGAATCAAGAATGGCGAATTATGACTTTAAATCATGATTCCTGATTCAAAATTCATGATTCTTGCATTTTGGGGAGTAGCCAAGCGGTAAGGCAGTGGGTTCTGGTCCCACCATGCGAAGGTTCGATCCCTTCCTCCCCAGCCATCTCTTTCGCCAAGGCTTCAGGATGGCTTTGCTATTTTTGAGTCTTGGCGGAAATATTAAGTGAGTATCAGGTATTCCATAGCTTCTATGACTTCAGATACTCTCATTCTCGTTGATGAACATGACCGGCCGATCGGAGAGGAAGAGAAACTGCGGGCTCACGAGCTCGGCCTCCTGCATCGGGCTTTTTCCATCCTCGTTTTCAACTCCCGAGGCGAATTGATGCTGCAGCAAAGAGCGCTCGGAAAATACCATTGCGGCGGGCTGTGGACCAATACCTGCTGCAGCCATCCTCGTCCAGGCGAAACGACGCTTGCCGCGGCTCTCAGGCGCCTTCAGGAAGAAATGGGCTTCGACTGCGAACTCGAAGAAGCGCTCGAATTCATCTACAAGGTGGATTTCCCGAACGGTCTCACCGAACACGAATACCTTCATATCTTCATCGGTCATTATGACAAGGATCCGGTCATCAATCCCGAAGAGGCGGCTGATTTCCGCTGGATATCTATCGAGGCACTCAGAAAAGATATCGCGGATGACCCGGAAAAATACACCTATTGGTTCCGCTTGGCGCTGGATAAGCTCATAAGCAGAGGCCTGCTCCCGAAGCGATAGGGAAGGCGCCGCGTGTCTGATAACGCTTGCTTCACGGATATGATTGATGTACTTTAGAAGCATCTATCACTCATCCGTATGCCATCACCATTGTTGAAAGAAAAATCGCGGAAGCTGCTCTCGGCTGCCGGTATCACCATAAATGGCGACCAGCCGTATGACATCGTCATTCACGACGAGCGTCTGTATCGGCAAGTCTTTCTGGGCGGGTCGCTGGCTTTGGGTGAGGCCTATATGGACGGCTGGTGGGACGTGGAACGCTTGGACAAATTTTTCACGAAAGTGCTCGCAGCTGGTCTGCGTACGAAGGTCGGCCGGTTCCGCAGTGTGCTTCAGAGCGCTGCTCATATCCTGTTCAACCGGCAGTCTATAAGGAGAGCTTTCGAAGTAGGGGAGCGCCACTATGATATCGGCAATGATCTGTACGTCGCGATGCTCGACAAGCGGATGACGTATACCTGCGGATATTGGGATAAGGCGAATACGCTCGATGAAGCGCAAGAACACAAGCTCGATCTGATCTGCCGGAAATTGGGATTGCGTCCCGGCCAGAACATTCTCGATATCGGCTGCGGCTGGGGGAGTTTCGCCAAGTTCGCGGCTGAAAAATACGGGGTGTCGGTAACGGGCGTGACGATTTCCAAAGAGCAGGCTGCCCTGGCGCGGAAGCTCTGCGAGGGTTTGCCGGTGGAGATCATCCTGACGGATTATAGGAACATCGAGGGGATGTTCGACCATATCGTGTCTGTCGGAATGTTCGAGCATGTCGGCTACAAGAATTACCGGACCTATATGGAAGTAGCGGAGAGGCACCTGAAAGACGGCGGACTATTTCTTCTGCATACGATAGGCGGCAACACATCGATAGTCGCCACCGACCCCTGGATAGACAGATATATCTTCCCCAACGGGATGCTCCCGTCGATCAGGCAGATAGGCGGCGCTATCGAAGGGCTGTTCGTGATGGAGGATTGGCACAACTTCGGTCCGGACTATGACAAGACCCTGATGGCGTGGCATCGCAATTTCAATGAGCATTGGCCGGAGCTGCAAGCCGCCTACGACGAGCGTTTCTTTAGGATGTGGAATTATTATCTCCTCCTCTGTGCAGCTTCTTTCCGGGCGCGGCAGAACCAGCTGTGGCAGATCGTCCTATCGAAAAAAGGCGTGCCCGGCGGCTATACAACGGTGCGCTAGCCGAGAGCGGTATGATCAGAAAGATAGTTCGCTGTCCGCTTCAATCTTATTCTTCTTGACGGAGAGGCTGACGCTTTCTTTGTCGAGTATTTTCGCCTCCTCCGCTTCTTTGCGTGCCGGAGAGGGGAGAACGGCGAGGATATTTCTGAGCGCGATGCCATCGACCTTGAGGACGGATTCCCATTTGTCGAGCGGCTCGAGAATGGCTTTCAATTTCTCCGCATCGTATGTGTAGGTTTTGCGGAGCGATTTGCCGATGATGCCTTGGTCATCGAACACGCGATCCACGCCTTCCTGTTCCATATACTGGAGGATGAGCGCCTGCAGCTTCACGAGGCGCAGTTTTTCTTCGCCCAGTTTTCCTTTCAGGTCGAGGTACTCGCCGATCGCCTGCTTCACTTCCTCGGTTTCCACTTTGTGCGTCTCGGCGAATTTGTGTTTCCAGAGCGGACAGATCTTCTGATAGCCGCACCAGTCGCAGAGCGGGGAGAGAATAGGATCGAATTTTTCTTCCTCGATTGATCTGATGACATCGAGAAAAGTCTTTTCCAGGCTTTCGAGCTGCTCCTTTGTGCGCGCGGAGGAGAGCTTCACGCCGTGCTTCAGGTAGTAGAGGCTGACGGTGATCTTGTCGAGGCGGTCGATTTCTTTGGGATAGCGGGCAAGGAAGGCCTTGAGATAGATGGAAAGTTGGATGTCATTGTCGACTTTGTCCTGCGACGGCATCTTGCGAGTCGTCTTGTAATCGATGATCTCGTAGCCGTCCGCGGTCTTGTCGATGCGATCGATGATGCCGGAGACGATGTGTTTACCCGTCTCCTCGTTTCCGATTTCGATGGCGAAGCGGCTCTCCAGATCGACGATAGTGTAATCGGCCATCTTGTTGTGGGCGTAGTAATTCTGGAGGATGGTCACGCCCTGGGTGAAGGCCGAGCGCTCCTCCATCTCGTTTTCGTAGACCTCGCTATTCCAGCCTTTGGCGAAGTAGTCGAGCGCCTGCTCCAGGCTGGGAGCGAGAAGCGCCGGCGTATGGACGTATTTCAGCACGGAGTGGATGAGCGTACCGAAGACCGCCTCTTTGGATTTGGGCTCTTTGATCTTGTCTATTTCCCGGAATTTGTATTTCAGGTGGCAGTTCTGGTAGGTATCGAGGGTGGAATAGGATATGCGCATAGGTGAAAAGAGGGGAATATATCCTGTATTGTAGCAGAGAAGTTTGCCTGCGCCCATCTTGCCGATCCGGGCAATGGGATTGACAAAATTGCTGTTTTGTGCTAAAATGGTAATTGTACCTTCACAACTTTTGCTTTCTATTGTCGTTCCACCAAACCACATTTTTTTCTGAGTAGAGGAGAATTACCATGTCAGCAATGACTGTATTACCCTGGCTTGTCGTTATCGCTGTGATGATAGTTGGCTGGATGATGTTTCGCAGTGCAGAGAAAAAAATCGTCTCACTCATAAGCGAAGCGGATATCACTGCTAAGAAAAATGAGCAATTGGACCAAGACAACAAGTTTCGCGTGGCTCAAGTCATCAAACAAGAAGCAGAACTCAAGGCGTTGAAAGCAGAGTTTAAAGCGAAGCAAGCGGAACTCGAAGCGATGGAGCAGATAGCAACGGTAGATTCGTTGACCGGCCTGCAAAATCGTCACGGTTTGGAAACATTCTTAAACCGAACGGCCGACATCATTCGACGCGACTCGCATGACCTGGGAACCGATCGGAGAAAAGCTATCCATAATGCTGTAGTGCTCTTCATCGATCTGGATGAGTTCAAGGCAGTCAATGATACCCACGGTCATGATGTTGGTGATGAGCTGCTCTGCGCCTTCGCGTGTCTTCTGCTTGAAACATTCAAGCGACCTTCCGATCTTGTGTGTCGTTGGGGCGGAGATGAGTTCTGTATCATTCTTAACAAAATGACCCTGGATGAAGCGTATAAGCTCGTCGCAATACTTGGGGAGAACATCGATAAACTCAACGAGGCGCGTACCCGCAAAGGTCTTTGTGTGATAAAGGCCAGCACCGGACTTGGCGGAGCATTCGAACTTCGATCCGAGATGCCGATTGAGAAGATCGTAGACTCTTTCCGAGCAGCGATAAAACAGGCTGATGGAACTATGTATGAAGTCAAATCGGCTTTGAGGGGAGGATGAGCAGACAATAAAAAGCTCGATTGAATAGCCGGAATATATTTTGCAATATCAATATATTCCGGCTTTTTTATACCTTTTTATTTTTTTCGGAGACGGCTGCTGCGGGCAGGCCAGGGGGTAGTTATCATATACTGAAATAGTCCACATTTTTTATCGTTCTCTAGGTACTCTCTTTCCATATGTAACGTCGTCTTATGTAACTTATGCGACATTACTCTCATATAACAAGGCTGGCAATGCGGATGCCTGATACTGCCCCGCATATCCTCCGCAATGACCGCGTATATTCGCGTCTGCGGCGTTTGAAATAATTGCGGGTACATCTATGTATCTGGGAAACGGATCATCTGCCCCGCTCTCGTCTGGCTCGACAGATTCTCAGGAGCCGCTGATTTTTCAGACCTCTTTATAAACAGCGACGCCCAATAAGAATGACTCCCCTGATTTTCCGCTTCGGCATCAGGGGAGTCTGGAGTCTATTTTTTCCTATCAGATATGTCAGTATATCTGCAGGATTTTTTCACGCACCGGAGCGATCAGCCGGAGCACCGAGTCTATCAATTTCCAGGACAGCGCGATCTCTTTGGCATTGAGGAAAATCCCCTGGTCGCGATGGAAAAAATCATGCAAGGCATTCTCATACGGATCTTTGAAGAGGCGCGCATTATCCAAGAACCCGAAACGCAGATCTGTCGGATGCACGGATTTTTTTTGGGAATCGAATTCCGAATTCAGGCGCAGGCGGATGTCATTGTCCGGCTGGATATTGATATGGAATGAATTCTGCGCGAGCTGATGATTCATCTCGTCCCAGAGCGAGTATTCCTTTTTTCTGAAGAGGATAGTGATGTCCGTCGAACGGCTTCCCATTTTCTTGCCGGATGCAACGGTGATCGGCACCCCGCGCCATCTCGGCGTATCTATTTCCAGGCAGAGCGCAGCCGATGTCTCTGTCAGCGACTGCGGGTCGACGAACGCTTCCTCGTGGTAGCCGCGATACTGCCCTATCCGTATATTCTCGATCCCCTGGCCTCCGAAGAGGCGCAGGCGGCGGAACACTTGTATCTTTTCCTGGTGGATCGAGGCGGCTTGCAGGCTCTCCGGCTGATCCATAGCGGTAAAGGCGAGCAATTGGAGCGCGTGATTCTGCAGCATATCGCGGATCGCTCCGGACTGCTCATAATACTGGCCGCGCTTGCGGATACCGGCGGTCTCATTGATCGCGATATCGATGCGCTCGATGTGGCGCGCATTCCAGACCGGCTCGAATATGGGATTGGCGAAGCGGAGCGCCAAGAGGTCCTGCACCATCCCTTTGGCCAGATAATGATCGAGGCGATAGATCTGCTCTTCGTTGAAGGAGCGCGCGAGTACCCGGTTGATCTTCTGTGCTGATGGGCCGTCGAAACCGAACGGTTTTTCTAGCGCGATGGCGCATTCACTATCGATCAGATCATTTTTCATCAGTCCGCCGACGATGTTCCGGATCAAAGTATGATCCATAGGCGTAGCGAGATAGAACGAGAGTCTGCCGGCGTGCTCTGTCGCGGTGAGCTGCGTGAGATGCTTCTTCAGATGAGCGATGCTTGCCTGGTCATACGCGCCGCTGACGTAGGAGCAATGTTTCAGAAACTTCTCCACGTCATCTGCTGCAGCATTCTTTTTCTGCCCTCTGATCGCATTATGGATCAGCGTGCGGAAGGCTTTCTCATCGAGCGGTGTGCGGGCGAATCCGATGCAGCGGAGCTTTTCTCCGGCCTGGAACAGGTCGAACAGAGCCGGATAGAGCTTTTCTTTCGCCAAGTCCCCTGATGCGCCGAACAGGATGAGTGTGTGCATAGAAACAATATGAAGTATGAGGGCTACGGCAGGTAGTTATTCGGATTGACGGTCGCACCGATCGGGATCCAGAGATTTTTGACGACTTTGGATTGGACGAGTTCGAATGACTTGGATGAGAATACCGAGAAATGTACATGCGGCCCGGTCGAATAGCCCGTGCTCCCGACAGCGCCGATCTTCTCGCCCGCATCGACCTTCTCCCCCTTGCTGACGGATTGCGAACTCATATGGCCATAGAGGGTGATGATACCGTTGCCGTGATCGATCGCCACCCATTTGCCATAGGCATAGCGGCCATTGTTGCCGACGCCGACGACCTTGCCGCCGAGAGACGCGTAAATCGCTGTGCCGCTCGGAGCGCTGAAGTCGATGCCATTATGTTTGCCGGATTTGTAGGCCGATTTGGAGAACTTCGTCTTGCCGTATCCCTGGCTCACCGTGAATTTTTTGAGCGGATACGCGAGGAGGCCGCTCTTGAACGCCGGCATATCTTTCAGGTTCAGCCCGTCGAGTTTGCCGGCTTCCAATTCCTCGATTTCGCTCTCGATCTCATCGCGCTGTTTCTGCAGCTCATCGACGAGGTTATCATATTTGTTCACTTCGGCTTGCGTCTTGGCCAAGAGATTCGCTTTGTTGTCCTTGGCGCTTTCAAGATAATCGTTGCGTTCGGTGAGCTGCGTGTGAAGAGTATCCACTTCTTTCTTTTTCTCTTCCAGCGCGACACGCTCCCCGATCAGGCTGTCGCGGAGCGTCTTGATCGAATCGAGCAGATCGCTGATCCGGTCGTTCACTTCCGTGTTCCAGCCTTCCTGGTTGAAATACGCGAGCGCCTCATCGGAAGAGAAGATGAGCGTTGCGGCGCTGCCGGAATAATCGCTCTGGTAAGCGCGCATCAGTTCCGAGAGCATCTGCTTCTGCCGATTGACGGTAGATTCTTTTTCTGCGATGCGCGCGGACAGGCTCGTGATATCTCCCGCCAGATCATCAATTTTCTGTTTGTTGAGATTGATCTCGAGCTCGAGCTTGTTGGCTTGCGCCTCGAGGGACTGGATCTGATCGGAGAGCGCCGATCCCTGGTGCTGTTTCAGGGCGAGGATCTGTTTGGCGGCTTTTATCTGGGCAGTGAGCAGCGCGTACTTATCCTCGAGCTTCTTTTTGCTCAGAGTGGCGATGCTGTCGCTCGCCGCTTGGGAAAAAGCGATATATAAAGCGCCGGCGCACAGAAGCGCCACCAGAAAAAGGCTTGTTTTGAGGTTTTTGTTTTGCTGCAGCATAATGGTCCTTCCATTATACCACAGCCGAAATAGGGCTTTAAGAAAGCCGTTTTATGGAATTCTCGAGCCGTTTCAGGCTTTCTTCCTTGCCCAAGACCCAGGCGATTTCAAAGGGCGAGGGCGAGCGTTCGGCGCCGGTGAGCGCCACGCGGAGCGGCCAGAGCAGATCGCCCTTCCTCTCCCCTGCCGCTTCGAGCAGTATCTTTTCCAAGATTTCTTTCTTGGACCACTCGAGATCGTTCAGATCAGAGAGGATTTTTTCAGATTTTGTAAGCGCCTCCCTGGTCATATCCGGCGCATTCCCCTTCCAGTGGAGCAGCCCGGTGTCGTATGAGAGCTCGGCAGCGAAGAAAAACGGATTGTTCTCGCCGATGTCGGAGAGTTTCGCCAGACGCTCGCGCTCGATCGAGAGCACTCTTTTCAGATATTCCTCCGAGCGCATCGCTTCCGGCGCGGCGGCGATGAGCGTTTTCTCCAGGAACCCTCCTGTAGAAATTTTCTCGTACAATTCGTCAACGGGAAGTCTCTTGATATATTCCGCGTTCATCCAATCGAGTTTCTGCAGATCGAAGACAGCGCCCGCCTTGTGCACATGGCCGAGGTCGAACGCCTGCACAAGCTCATCGAGCGAGAAAATTTCCTGCACGCTGCCCTGCCCCGGATTCCAGCCGAGGAGCGCGATGAAGTTAATGAGGGCCTCTTTGAGGTAGCCTTTCTTCAGATATTCCTCGACGGAGACATCGCCCTGGCGCTTGGAGAGCTTGCTCTTGTCCGGATTGAGGAGGAGCGGGATATGTGCGAACTGCGGCATCTCCCAGCCGAAGGCCTCATAGAGGAGAATATGCTTGGGCGTCGATGGCAGCCATTCTTCGGCGCGGATGACGTGGCTGATGCGCATCAGATGATCATCGACGACATTGGCGAGATGATACGTCGGAAATCCGTCCGATTTCACGAGCACCTGGTCATCGATATCCTGCGTGCGGATCCTCACCTCGCCGCGCACGAGATCGGCGAAGACGACATCGCCGTGCTCCTCCAAAACGTTCAGACGGATCACGCAGGGTACGCCGCTGGTCACTTTCTGTTTTCTCTCATCGGCCGCCAGAGACAAACAATACTTATCATATTTCGGCGCCTGCTTATTCTTCGCCTGAGCTTCGCGTACTTCTGTCAGACGCTCCGCCGAACAGAAACAGTGATAGGCTTTGCCGCTAGCGATCAATTCATCGGCGTATTGTTTGTAGATATCCAGGCGTTCGGATTGGATATACGGCCCAAAATCACCACTTTCAATGATACCCGGATAACTTTTTGATTCTTTAGTTTCCTGATCCCTGATTCCTGATCCATGATTCTTCTTCAAGAACACGCCTTCATCGGGGGTCAGCCCCGTCTCGTCTAGGCTTTGGATAAGGCTCTCGATCGCCCCCGGCACGAAGCGGCTCTGGTCGGTGTCTTCGATGCGCAGGATGAATGTCCCGCCGTGCTTTTTGGCGAAGAGATAGTTGTAGAGGGCGGTGCGCAGGCCGCCGATATGGAGATAGCCAGTCGGCGATGGCGCGAAACGGACGCGGATTTTTGAGGTATTGGTCATAGCGGTTATTGGGATTTCAGAGCGGTTACTTACCTATTGTATCGAAAATCACGCGAAAAGGGAAAACGCACACCGCATTCCATATCCGTTTCCATCGCTTCGGCTGTCGGATCAGGCGCCACAGCCATTCGAGACCGATCGCGCGCACCCACTCTGGAGCACGTTTTTGTCTGCCGGTGAGGTAATCGAAACTTCCTCCGACTCCCATCGCTAGCCGCGGCGCCTCGGACATATCGCGCAGATGCGAGAGAAATATTTCTTGTTCCGGGGCTCCGAAATTGCAGAGGATGATTGAATCGTGAATCCCCGCTCGTCCGGCCCGCTTCGCCCAAGCTTCAGCGAGGCGAGCAGGCGGGATGAATCTGGAATCATGAATCTGCGGATCAATATCTGCGCCGCTGATTTTCAAATACGGATATTTTTTCAGGATTGCGGAACGGATTTCCTCGTAGGTGCTCAGACCATCCGCCCGGACGGCGAGGAAAATCGAGAGTTGTTTCACATTTGCGACCTTCAAAATTTCTTCCATCAGATCCGCGCCGGGCACGCGCCGCACCCGCTCTCCCTGCAGCCAGCCGGCGAGCACGATGCCGAAACCGTCCGCGATACGGAGATCCGCCGCGAGCAAGGCTTCCCGGAACGATGCGTTTTTCTTCGCTTCCAGGAGAAATTCCGGATTGACAGTCGCGATCCGATGGAATCGCGGCTCATCGAGAAAAAAATCCACGCGCTCCAGGATCGCTTCCCGTGAAAGATTGTCTATGGGAATCCCGAAGATGCGCATAGTTATTGCAAGGGAAACGTATCGATCTGCTCATAGCGGCGCTTGCCCTCGAGCGAGAGGCTTTCGAAGACCGCGATGGTTTCCACCGGTTCGACGATGGAGAGCGTCTCTTTGAGCTTGGGTTTCTCGGCGAGCTTCAGCCATTTGGATTTCTTGATTTTGGCAAGCGTCACGTGCGGACGATAGACTTTCTTTTCGGCGACAAAGGCCGAGAATGCCTTCTCGATCGTTTCGAGGAGGTGTTTCAGCGCATCATTCGCTTCGCCGGCGAGCCAGATCATTTTCGGCGCCTCGGCATCATCGACATCATAGCGCATCCCGTTGAATATGAGTTCGAAAGACTCGGTATCCCGGCACGCTTCCCCTACTTTGGCGCATACTTCCGGTACCTGCTCTTCCTGGACGAAGCCCAAGAAAAATAGCGTCACGTGCAGGTTTTCTTGGGCAGTCCGAAACACGGCGTCTTTGGGCCACTCTTCCATTTCCTGGGTCAGGCGCCTGCGTAAAGGCGCGGACAGCGGGATACCGACGAATAGTCTGCGGGTCTTGTTCATAGGGTCAGCCTAGCCTAAAAACTTCAAAAAAACAACTTATCACGCCCTTTCCCTGAAACTTTTCATTTTCTTTCTCCGGCCGACACCGGTCACATAGGCGACGGAAGTGCCGCTAGGAAATGCGCGTGACGCGTGGCTGAGTTAGCTGGACAGCGCTTTCCTCGGCGACTTCCGTCGGATATGTTCGGCGGAGGGGAAGGGAAAGAAAATGAAAAGTTTCGGGGAAAGATACGGAAAAAACCAGCCAGACTTTTGTGTTAGAATAAGCACATGAAACCATCAGCCCTCTATCGACTGGAAATCGCTCCCCTCGTCATCCTGCCGCTCGGACGATCGCCTCTGTTCAGCTACCTCTCGGCTGCGCCTGTCGCAACGGGTTCATACGTATCCGTATCGTTCGGTACGCGCACCGTACCAGGCGTCGTGTTCGCTTGCGCTCCCCTGCCCGGACCGGCGCCCACGTGGATGAAATCGGCCGGCGAGACGATCGAGAAGGCCTTCCTGACCCCAGAGCAATTGGAGCTCGCGGAATATATAAGCGAGGAATATTTCACGCCGCTCGGCAAGACGCTCAAGCATTTCCTCCCCAAGCGCACGCTTGCCAGGAAGAAGAAACCGGAGAAGGCGCAGGCCATCCAGACCCTGCGTTCATCCAAGGAGGAATCAGCCATTCTCAAGGTTTTTCTGGCACTTCCGGAGGAAACTCCCGGATATATGGACACCTCCGCTGTTCCGGATCCGTACCGTCTGTTCGCGCACTTCGCGAAACAGCTTTCCTCCGAGAAACGGCAATCCCTCTTCCTGGTTCCGGAAATCACCCTGCTACCGGAATTGGAAGCAGCGTTCCGCAGGTATTTTCCAGCCAAAAAGATCGCGGTCCTGCACAGCAAGCTCGCCGATGGGCCGTATTTCGCCGCGTGGGAAAGCATCCGCTCCGGTGAAGCCGCTGTCATCCTCGCGACCCGCCAGGGATTATTCGCGCCATTCAAGCACCTCGGTCTCGTGACGCTCATCGAAGAGCAGGACGAGAGCTACAAACAGTGGGATATGAGCCCGCGCTACGACGGCCGGCGGGTCGCCAAACATCTGGCAGCCTCGCATAACGCGACCTTGCTCCTGACGGGAGCGACAGAGAGCGTCGAGAGCTATCATCATCTGAGAGAGAAGCACTCTATTCCGCTTACCAAAACTGCATCTGCGCCAGCGCTTGGCAACGCGCTCGAGATCGTCAATCTGCGCTTGGAGCGCTTCAGGAAAAATTATTCGCCGCTCTCCCAGGCCCTCATCGATGCCCTGCAAACCGCGCTCGGGCGGAAGGCACAGGCGCTCCTCTATATCCACCGCCAAGGGATGCAGGCCTTTTCCGTGTGCGAGCACTGCAAGAATATCTTCCGCTGCCCGGATTCCGGGCATGCGCTCTCGAACAACAAGGACGGGACATTCCGCTGTCTCGCCTGCAGCTACAAGACGAGAGCGTTCCCGAGCTGTCCCTCCTGCGGACACCTCTCTTTCCGCCATATAGGCTTCGGCACCGAACGCGTCGAACGCGAGGTAGCGCGGCTCTTTCCTGGGGCCCGCGTGGCCCGCGTCGACGGATCGACGATGCGCACGCCTGGCAGCGCCCAAGCGCTCTATGAAAAGGCGTCCCGGAACGGCATCGATATCCTGATCGGAACCCAGATGATCCTGAAGGGTCCTGCCTTGCCGAAACTCGCTTTGATTGGTATGATTGACGCGGATAGTTTGCTTTCCTTCGCTGATTTCCGGGCCGATGAAAAACTCTTCCATATTCTCGCCCGTGCCGCCAAACAGGTCGGCCATGCGGGTCAGGGAGGGAAAGTCATCGTCCAGACATTTCATCCGGAAAGCGCCTTTTTTCAAAGAATAGCGGCTCTTGATGCAGAGGCATTCTTGCAGCAAACATTGACGGAGCGCGAAGACCTCTGGTATCCACCTTTTTCCAGGCTGATCGCCATAGCCTGCACGGGAAAAACCGAAAAGGAAGCAGATGCCGCGGCAGAAAAACTGGCTGCGTCTCTCCGAGAACTCTTGCCGCAAGGCGACCGTGCCTATCGCCTGAGCGCTCCCCAGCCGGCCAAAAAACAGATGACCAGAAAAACATTCGAGAGTTCGCTTCTGCTGCGCATTCCGGCTGATACGCCTCTGCCTGCTGCTCTCCGCTCATTATTCCAGAAAACGAACGCTTCCATTATCATCGATGTCGACCCGCTCTCTTTTTTCTAAACTATGCTGCCACTTATCACCGGCGCCACAACCGATATACTGCTCAAACAGACCGAGCGCGTGAAGGATCCTCTTGCCAAAGAGATCCAGACGCTCTTGCCTGAAATGATCGAGACGATGCACAAGGAAAAAGGCGTCGGCCTGGCTGCTCCGCAGATCAATCTTTCTCTCCGTCTGGCGGTCGCCGAAGTGGATGGCGAAGCCCTCTATCTCATCAATCCGGAAATCACCTCCTATTCTCAGGAAAAGATACTCTTCGAAGAAGGCTGCCTGAGCCTGCCGGGAGAATTCTTCCCCATCATCCGCTCCGAAGAAGTCACCGTCCGCTACCAGAACGAGAAAGGCTTGCCCAAGAAACTCCGCGCCACCGGCTTGCTCGCGATCGTCATCCAGCACGAAGTGGACCATCTCGACGGCATTCTCATCGCGAACCGCTACCAGAAGCAGCAGAAACAGAAACATAAGCCGTTGAATAAAAAATATGACCGCCTTGCTTGATCTCGCGAAGAAGATGTTCTCCAAGAAGCCGTCTGCGCAAGACACGCCTGTCCGATCGGCCCAGAACACCCTGCCGACTGACGCGCCCAAAGTGCGCGCGGTCTTTATGGGGACGCCTGAATTGGCCGCCGTTATCCTGACGGGCCTCATAGAAAAAAAGTATACTATCGTCGGCGTCGTTACCAAGCCGGATAAGCCTGCCGGCCGCGACCAAGAAGCGGTGGCGAGCGCTGTCAAACAAAAGGCCATCGAATACGATCTCCCGATCGAGCAGCCCGTAAGGCTGGATCAGGCAGCCGTAGAGAAAATAAAAAGCTGGAAACCGGATATCATCATCGTGGCCGCTTACGGCAAAATCCTGCCTCCAGAGCTTCTCTCTTTGCCTGGTTTCGGGTGCATCAATGTGCATACTTCGCTCTTGCCGAAATGGCGCGGGGCATCCCCTATCCAGAACGCGCTGCTTGCCGGCGCTCAGGAAACCGGCGTCACGCTTATGCTGATGGACGAAGGTATGGATACGGGCGATATCCTGGCACAGAAGAAAATCGAGATCATGCCCGAGGATACCAGGGAGTCGCTCAGCGCGCGGATGACGGATGTCGGCCGCGATGCTCTCCTGGAAACGCTGCCGCTCTGGATCAAGCGTACCATCACTCCGGTACCGCAAGACGATACGCAGGCGACGCTCTGTCAGCTGATCGAGCGCGAGGATGGGCATATCCTGTGGACCGAGAGCGCTGAAGACATCTACAATCGCTACCGGGCACTCTGCCCGTGGCCAGGAGTATTCGCTTTTTGGAAAAAAGATAGCGAACTCTTGCGCCTGAAACTGCATCGCATCTCATATCAGAAACAATCCCCGCAGATTTCCCATCCCATCGGTCAAGTCTTCGAGGTAGGCGAGCGCATCGGCGTACAGGCGAGCGCAGGTATCATTTTTCTGGAAGAGGTGCAGCTGGAAGGCAAAACGAGATTGCCTATCGCCGAGTTCCTGCTCGGCAACAAGGAAATCATCAATTCTTTTCTGCAATAACACACAACCTATGGCTTCTCAGTCACATGCGAGCACTGAACGCGACAAACGCGCACTCCTTATCGGCGGCGTACTGATCCTGTGCGTCGGTATTTATTTCATCGGGAAGAATGTTTTTTTCGGCCAAGGCGATGCTGACCGATCGTCTGCGCCGGAAGCGGCCGATACGCAAACAGGTGTGCCGCTGCTCGCTCCGGACGTACTACTGAAAAAAATCCAGAATGGCGATCCGGTAGCGCTTCTGGATGTCCGCGCCGAACCCGCCTTCCAGCAAGGGCACATCCCGCAGGCCCGCGCGGTGCCGATCGGATCGCTCGGCAATTTTTCTCCGGCCAAAGACGAGACGGTGGTGATCATCTTCTCCGAGAGCGACGCGGCGGTGTTCGAGACGGCGAAAAACATCATGAGCCAGCAATCCTTCGCCTATTTTTTCCTGAAAGGCGGTTTCGAAGGCTGGCAAGCGACGTATGCCCCGGTTGTCTCTCCTGGCGACCCCAATTCTTTCATTGATCAGTCCAAGGTGACGTATATCGGGGTAGAAGCGTATAAGAAACTCGTTGCAGAGAATACTCCCCCGCTTTTCATTCTCGATGTGCAGGCCGAAGAGAATTTCAAGAACAAACACCTGCGCAATGCCGTCAATATCCCATTGGAAACGCTTGAGAATCGCATCGGGGAAGTCCCGGCCGGAAGACAGATTGTCGTGTATGGGGAGAACGACCTGGTGTCGTTCCAAGGCGGCGTGCGTCTCTCTGATCTCGGTATTTTCTCAGCTCAAACTCTGAGCGGTAACCGATATCTCTCTGCCGAATCAGGACTCCCTCTCGAGCCGTAAAAGATGTAAAAATCATAGAAAACACCTGCGCATAGCAGGTGTTTTCTTATATTGCTTCTGAGAATCTAGCCGACGATAGCGAGAATGTCTTTGTAGCTCGTGATGAGGTATTCTTCGCCTTCGATCTTGATCTCTTCGCCTCCATAACGCCGGAAGATGACCTTCTGGCCGGCTTTGACCTTGGTCTTATCGCTTTCCCCTACCGCCATCACTTTTCCGAGCTGGGAGCGTTCCTGGCTGGCGGTATCGGGCAGGTAGATCCCGGCCGCCGTCTTTTGCTCCGGTTTTTCCGGATGGATCAGCACATTTTCGCCCAGCGGCTTGACGTTCGTTTTTTTCATAGGTGTTGCAGATTGACTGATTAGTGTACATCTATTGTAACGGGGCTTACCTCGATAGGCAAGCCCTCGTTCTTACCGGCACTGCGCTCGGCAACGAAAGTGAACTTTCGTTTCGCTCGCTTCGTTTGATAATAAAAAATATAAGCACTCCCGTCAAATGAGTGCTAACTCAATAAATGTTTGTCAGGAAAGCCTCCTGCCGCAAGAATCTTCCCGGGAGAGTTGAAGTTTTTTCGAGCACGGTGCCGTCGTTTCGACGGATCGAAAAAAGTTCATAAAGGAGTTTGCCGGCTGGGGCAAACGACTGACTCCCGGGAAGGTTGCTTGCGGTCGGGAGGCTCGTAGAGAAAAAAATCAAAGCTTCCCCTGCAATATTTCCAGCGCTTTGTCGAGTTGAGGGTCGCGGTTATTCTCCCTATCATCGCGCGAAAGGGCTATCTCTATGTCCGGCGTAATACCGACATTGTTGATCTGATGGCCGGCAGGCGTCAGCCAGCGCGCTACGGTGATTTTCACCGACGTGTCGCGGCTGACGGAAATCAGCTCTTGCACCGAGCCTTTGCCGAAGGATTTCTTGCCGACCAGCGTCACGTTGTCGCGATTGTCTTTCAGGGCTCCGGCCAGGATCTCGGAGGCGCTGGCGCTGCCTTCATTGATGAGGACGACCGTCGGTATCCCGGAGAGTACATCGCCGCCGCGCGCCTTGATCTCTTTGCGCGTCCCTGCTCCGTCTTCTTCCATTACGACGATCTTGCCTCTCGGCAGCATCTGGCTGCCCACTACGACCGATGTCTCGAGGAATCCTCCGGGATTGTTGCGCATATCGATGATGAGCCCGGCCGCTTTGGCGGCGAGCGTCTGCTTGACGGCTGCCTGGAACGCTTGTTCCGTGTCTTCACCGAAGCGGCTGATGCGGATATAGGCTATGCCGCCCTCCTTCATCTCGAAACGCACGCTTTTGACCAGGATGATATCGCGCTTGACGGTGACATCGCGCGTCTCCTCGTCCCCGTTGTGAAAGATGGTGAGCTTCACTTCCGTGCCTTTCGCTCCGCGGATCTTGCTCACCGCTTCCTCGAGCGACATAGTGACGGTCGGCTGATCATCGATTTTGATGATCTTGTCACCGGCCATCAAGCCAGCCTTTTCAGCCGGCATGCCTTCCAGCGGAGCGATGACCGTCAGCATCTCGTTTTTGATGCCCATTTCAGCGCCGATACCCTCGAAGGTTCCAGATATATCTTCTTGGAATTCCTTATTCTCTTTCGGATCGAAAAAGGTCGTGTATGGATCGCCGGTAGCAGAAAGCATCCCATCAATAGCGCCGTAGAAAAGCGTATGCGCATCCAAGTTTCCACTATCGACATATTTATCCTTCAAAATCCCCCACACCTTCCAAAAAAGCGCGAAGTCGATAGTTTTGTCTTGGGGTTGCTTGTTGATGATGATCGCCTGTTCTGGCGGCAGGATACTGTCAGTCTGAGCGGTATCAGATACGCTGCCCTTGCCACGTTCATGGCCTGACCAGAAAGCCGCGCCGATCAGGAAAAGCACCGAGAAAAACACGAAGACCTGCTTGAAAAGCCGATGTCCGCGCTCGTGCGCCTCTATATTTTCCGTTTTCTCGCCCGGTGCGGAGAGCGGCGGTGTGATTTCAGCCATATATGCGATAGGGTTTATTTTTTGACGTGATCTGATTTTAGCGGGTACTTGGCAGCGGTTTCCCGCGATATTTCCAGAAATACCAGAGGGCGCTCTCGATATGATACCAGGTCAGGCGATTGAAGAGAAGGGAACCGAAAAAGCCGCCGCGCGCGCTTCCTTTGCCGTGATAATGATAGACGGAAGCGAGCGGATAATAGACGACCCTGTATCCGTATTCCCAGAAGCGTCGGCACCAATCCACATCCTCCATATACATATGAAAATGCCTGTCCATCGGTCCTACGCGCTTGGCGGTTTCTCGCGATGTGAGCATCGCTGAGCCCATCACCCAGTCGACGCTTCTCGGCGTCCGCTTGTCATAGTCTGCCAGCGTGAACCAATCCAGATGGCGCTTCGCGAATGGGAGATTCCGGAGCCACGTGCGCCGGTAGAGGATCGTGATCGGTCGATAGAAGCGGAAGCAGCTCGGCTGCAGCGTTTCATTGAAATTCAGCTGTTTCGGGCTCAGGATGCCGATATTCGGATGCTCCTTCAGGTAGCCGAGCATCGTGGGCACCGCCTCGGCGGTCAGGATGATATCGCTATTGATGAGAAAGATATAGGTGCCGCGCGCTTCCTCGAGCGATTTGTTCACCAGCGTCTTGAAGCCGACGTTTTCTACGAACGGGAAAAAACGCACATCGGGAAATTCTTCCCGCATCAGCATCTCGGTATCTTCCTCTGTCGCGCTGTCGGTGACGAGCACTTCATAAGCGATGCCAGCCCCCTCCATATGCTCGCGAATCGACTGCAAACAGAGCCGCAGCAATTCCGGACTCTTGTATCCGTTGATAGCGATAGTCAGTTCTGTGGTGTCCATTCCTCCCGCTTTTACGGATTGAGCGAGTTTCTGAAAAGGGCGCGGATCTGGTCGTAGTTATCGCCGCGTGGCAAAAGGATATAGCCGACTTCAGGCGCGGTATTCGACGGATTATAGAGCAGGCCTTCATCGGTCGTATCGAGCACTTTCTGCACGAGTTTCGATTCAGTGCCGATTTTCTGGTAGAGCTCGAAAAGCCGCTTCATCTCCCACGCTTCGAAATTCGTACGGACATTGTCGCCGAGACTATCCAGCACACCGTTGATGGTGTCAAAATTTGAAAGCGTGCCAACCGATAGGGCCTTGGTCTTCATAGACTGGATGACCTGCTGCTGGCGTTTGGCGCGTTCGAAATCGTTGGATGTGACGCGCGACCGGGCATAACAGAGCGCCTTGTCGCCATCGAGCGTATTTTCGCCGGCTTCCAGCTTGAACGCGCCGCCGCATTCGAGATTCGGGTTGTAGCAGAGCGGATAGCTCTTGGCGATATAGCGCGTACCTTCCGTGCGGGTGTAATATTTGTGCTCATATTGCGGCGGATTGGTCGGGATCGTAAAGATATACGAGTCGCAGACATGCGGTTCGCGGAACTGGAGGGCTTCTTCGAAGGGCTGCTCAAGCGTCACCTGAATGCCGCCCAAAGCGTTCACCAAATCCTTGAAGCCCTGGAAATTGATCGTGATCGCATAAGGGATATCGAGTCCGGTGATGTCCCCGACTATCGTTCGCATATCATCGATGCCGCCCTTATGCGGCGTGCGTTTTTCCCCTTCCGCATAGACAGCGTTGATTTTCGCCTGCCATTCCTGTCCGGGAACCTTCACATAGAGATCCCGCGGGATAGAGATAAGCGACGCGCGCGTCGTATCTTGGTCATCCTGTTTCGGATGGATGGACAGTACCATAATAGTATCCGCGAGCAGTCCGCCACCCTCGACGCCTTCCCCTCTCATCCCGAGCAGCAGGATATTGATGCGTCCCTCTTTCTCGCCAGAGAGCGTTTTGTCCACGCCTGGCAGGGATTTGATGAGGCTTTTGAAAATATTCGCATTGCCCGAAGAGATCTTGTTCAAGACGAAGCCTGTTTTCCACGCGAACACCCCGCCCGCAACGAGCAAGAGAATCGCGAAAAAAAGCGCGAGGCGTCTGAAACGCCGCTTTTCGGGCAAGCTGTTTTCAGGAGTCGTATTTGGTGCGGTATTGAAATTCATATTTTTCAGAGTTTGTTATATTCATTATGCAAAAGAACGGCGCTGGCTTGCCAGGAAAATGAGCGGACACGCTCTTGTCCGCGCCGTACCAGGGTCTCTTTCTGTTTTTGATCAATAAAAAGAGTATACAACATTTCTGCGCAAGCATCAAGGCTCTGCGGATCGAAATAGGCCGCCGCATCCCCGCCGACTTCCCGGAGACATGGAATATCCGAGGCAGCAACCGCCACCCCCTGGCTCATGGCTTCCAGAAGCGGGATGCCGAACCCCTCATAGAGCGACGGGAAGGCGAATATCTCCGCCAGCCGTACGATATGCGGCAGATCCGCCTGATCGACGAATCCGGGGAAAATCACTTCGCCCTCCATCTGAGTACGGGCGATCACCTCATCCAGGCGCCTATCGGCATTGTGCGCTGTGCGATTGCCGACGAGTACGAGTTTCATTTCCGGTACCTGCCGTTTCAGCCGGGAAAACGCTTCGATAAGAAACGGGATGTTCTTGCGCGGCTGCAGCGTCCCGACATACAGGACGAAACGTTCCGGCAGATGATATTTTTCTCTTAAGCCTCGGTCGCGCGCCGCATCTTCTGGAACGTCCGCCAGAAAGTCCTCCCCGACAGCATTGGGAATCACGATTATTTTCTCTGCACGGGTGCCGTAGTATCTGACGATCTCGTCTTTGGTGAACTGCGACGGCGTAATGATGATCGCTGCCTGCCGGAGCGAGCGCGGGATAAGGAGCGCCAGGAACAGGCGATCGGACCAGCCGATGAATGCCGGGTAGGCGCGGAAGGAAACGTCGTGGATATGGACGGCGATCTTGGTACGCTTCGGTATGCAGAGCGGCAGGATATACTGCGTATGCAAAACATCGATCCGGTTTCGGAACAGGTACCGAGGCAGCGTCCACAGATTCCAGATAAAACGATTTTGCGCCGACAGCGGGACGATGGCTACATTCTTCTGTCCTGCGCACTCGAGGCGCGCGGCAAGCGCCTGTATCTTGGTAGGATCGGGCTCATCGGTCAGCAAGCGGTACTGACTGGCGGTGTCCAGCTTCAAGATTGCTTTCGTCAGATGGAAAAATACCGTCTCATCGCCGGTGCGCTTCTTGCCGAGCAAGCGGATATCGATAGCGATGGTTTTTTCAGGAGTCCTACTTTGAGTCATACGTATTGTCAGGAGCTATCATCAGAAAAGCCAGCAAAACGAAGAACCAGCCGAGAAACAGGCCTGAATTGAAAAGATTGAACGTCGTGACTGAAATGAAGAGCGCTAGCAGTATGAGTCCGAGCGGCGCACGGTCTTTGAAGGAGGAAAGCAGTGAACGCCATCCCCGTCCGAACCAGAACACGACGAAGGCGATGAGTCCGATGATGCCTGAACCGAGCCAGACTTCCAAGAAAATATTGCTCGCATTCAGTCCAGCTCCCCGCCCGTCTGTTCCCAGGTATTCCGAAATGACGCCGAAACCGATGCCGGCGAACCAGCGCTCCTTGAGAATGGAGATGACTTTGCCATAGATATCCTGCCGGATGCTCACATTCGGATCATCGCGGAATATTTCCGTCACGTAGGCTCCCGCCGCCTCCTGCGCCGCCCTGTCTTCCAAAGCGATATGTTCACAGCCATACTGCATTAGCATCTCCAGCGAGGCGATTTTTTCCGGTAGCTCTTGTTTCGTCTGGCACGCGATGGCGATTTTCTGCTCGCCGGACGAAACGCTCTTGGTGCGATCCAGGAGATCGAACGGACTCAGATCAAAAAGAGCAACAGCGGACACTGCGAGCAGCAATGGGACAAGGATGAAAAGTTTCGTCTCCGCGACCGCTCGCAGAGCATATCGCTCCCGTCGTTTCAGCATCTTCCATACGTCCGTTTGCCAAGCGAAAGTGAAGAGCACGATCGCGATCCCGGCGAATGCCGCCAGCCAGGCGCTCCGGCTCACCGTGATGATGAGCGCGACGAAACCGACAAACAGCAGTCCGGAAAAAATCAGGCGGGTCGGCCTGAACGCGGCATATCGCTCGACAAGCCGCGGCGCTGCGATCAAGGCGGCGAGCAGCGTCACCATCACCGCCAGATATCCTCCCAGCCAATCCGCCTCGGAGAAAACGGCATTGGGCCTGCCAGCCATCACCGCGAAACTCTCCCTGCCATTCATAAAGAGGATGTTCTGGACGATGGCATAGCCGGCGATGACCAGCAAAGAAGAAAAAAGAAACGGCACAAGCATCCGCGCGTCATCGGCCGAACGCACGAAGATACGCGTAATGAAATAGAGCAGGATGAAAGACGCGAGGATGACGCTCATCTTCATAGCCGTCGCCTGATCGCCGCTCGCCAAGGCGGAGAGGAAGGCGCTTGCTCCGAAAACGAGCAGCGCGATATCCCAGACATTCGGAGCGAACTTCTCTACTGGGAAACGTTTGAGCGCGAGACGGACCGCCAGGGCGAGGGTTACCAGAACCAAGACCCACTGGTATGGCCTGATGCTCACGCCGAAACTGCTCGGCGCGAGCGTGACAATTTCATATGGCAGCATACCGACGAGGAAGAGAAAGGCCCAGCCGGGACGATAGAGCGCGCACAAGAAACCCACGAAAGAAAAAAAGAGAAAATTGACCGGGTCGAGCGGCAAGACGTTCGTATGCGAGAGGATGATGAGAGCGCTTCCGGCAAGGATATTGCCGATGACGAGCAAGAATTTGTTTACGCTCCATCCGAAAGGCATCGTCAGCATACTTGCTTGATTGTCCATAATGAAAAATTTTATCGCGCGAGAGCCTCGAGGACTTTTCCTGTGAAATGTTCCCAGCTGAATTGTAGCGCGTGTCGCGCGCCTTTGGAAATAAGCGTCGTCCGCAGCGATGCATCCGAGAGCAGCCGCTCCATCTGCGAAGAGAGCGCCTTGGTATCGGAAGGATCGGCATAGAGCACGGCGTCTCCGCCGACTTCTGGAAGCGACGAAGTGCCTGATGTCAGTACCGGAACGCTCATCCGGAGCGCTTCGAGCACCGGCAGACCGAAACCTTCGTAGAGCGACGGGTACGCGAAAAAGAGCGCTCCCCGGTAGAGGGCGGGCAGATCGGCATCCGGCACGAAACCGAGCAGTTTCACTTTTTCTTCCAGGTGCAATTTCTCTATCAAGCCGTGCACATCTGTCGCCAGACGATTGGTGTGCGGGAAAATCTTGCCGGAAATGACGAGCGGCGGCACGGCCGCTTGCAATGTGCCGCTTTTTTCTTTCTCGATCAAAAGCGCATATGCCCGGAGCAGCGTCTCGGCATTCTTCCTCACTTCCAATCCCCCGCCGTGATAGATATATCCGGGCGCCAGGTCGTATTTCTTCAGAACATTCGTGACGGCTTCTGGGGAAGGAACGGTACGGAAATGCGCCCCTGTATCGGGCAGCGCGACAACTACCTTGTCTTCCGCGATCCCGAAATGCCGTATGAGATCGGATTTGGTCGATTGCGAAACGGCGATGATCCTGTCCGCCCGGCATATGCCGGATTTCACTGAAGCGGCATATATGGTGCGGCTGAGAGTCTGCAGGTACTCCGGGAAGAGCCATGGGATGATGTCGTGCACGACCATCGTATGACGGATATGCTTCAAGACGGTCGCCGATTGGTACAGGCTGAGGAAGGCGTCGCACCGGTCGGACGCTATCTGGCGCGGGAGACTGAAACCCTCCCACAGCCATCTGCGCGGCACATCATCGCGTTTCCAGAGCGGCAAGAACACCCGCTTCTGGAAATTGCCCGGTAGAAACGATATATCCGCATCTTCTTCGAGATACAGCACGAAAGTATGTTTCCTCCCCGATTCGCTCTGTGCCAATTCCTTGAGAAACGAAAGAGTCACCTGGCCGATTCCGGTACCAGGTTTGCGCAAGAATGAGGCGTTGATTCCGATTTTCATAGTTCTTCCATTATACCCAAGGAATGAAAAAACCGCGAATCCGAATCAGGATATCGGGTACGCGGTTCTTCGTCATGGAAGAAAAAATCTATTTTAAGCATTTCTTATATTATAGCATATTTTTACGATATTTGCAAGAGGCGTAACGGCACGAGGAAAATACGGCTTTCGGTTGCCAAATGCGGCTATTTTTCGTACAATGCTACTGACCCGTCCGGTTATTATTTTGTAAGGTTTCACTATGGCTCAATCGAAAGGAAAGAAAGCGAAGACAGTGGCGGTCATCGGTCTGGGATACGTCGGATTGCCGCTCGCGGTACGCGCCAAAGAACGCGGCTATGCGGTCATCGGGTTCGATACCAATCAGGAAAAAATCGCCCTCCTGCAAAAAGGCAAGAGTCCGATCAAGGACGACTTCCTGGAAGAAAATCTGCCGCAGCACCGCTTCGAGGCGACCAGCGATCCGAAAAAACTGCGCGCAGCGGATATCATCCTTATCTGCGTGCCGACGCCGGTCGACGAGATGTTCTACCCCGATCTGACCCCGGTCATCTCTGCCGCCACCATCGCCGCCACCTATGCCAAGAAAGGCGCACTCGTCGTTTTGGAATCCACGGTCAATCCCGGCGTGAGCGAAGAAGTCGTGAAACCGATCTTCGAAAAAGCGGGCTTCACCGTCGGCAAAGATATCTACCTCGCGCACTGTCCGGAGCGCATCAATCCGGGCGACAAGAAATGGAACGTCACCAATATCCCGCGCGTTGTCGGATCATTCGATGCGGCCGGATTGGAACTGGCGCATGACTTCTATGCTTCCATCGTCGATGGCGAGATCCGCAAGATGAAATCCATCCGCGAAGCCGAAGCGGTGAAAATCGTGGAAAATTCCTTCCGCGATATCAACATCGCGTTCGTCAATGAGCTCGCCCGTTCTTTCGACGTCCTCGGCATCGATGTGAAAGACGTGATCCAGGGAGCCGCCACGAAACCCTTCGCCTTTATGGCGCATTATCCGGCGTGCGGCGTCGGCGGCCACTGCATCCCGGTCGACCCCTACTATCTCATCGAGCGCGCCAAGCAGTCGGGCTTCGACCACAAGTTCCTGAAAATCGCCCGCGAAATCAACAACAGTATGCCCGTCTACACGGTGGAATTGCTGCAAGACGCCCTGAATACGGTGAAGTTGCCGCTCAACGGCACGCATGTCGGCGTTTTGGGGTTGGCCTACAAGGCGAATATCGATGATGTGCGAGAATCCCCCGCTTTCAAGGTGATAGAGCAGCTAGAGAAGCATCATGCCGCTGTCGCGACGTTCGACCCCTATATCAAAAGCCGCTCGACCGCGAAATCGCTCGATGCGCTCCTCAAAAAATCGCAAGCGCTCGTCCTGGTCACCGACCACCAGGCATTCAAAGAGACGCTCACCCCGGCACTTCTCAAGAAACACGGCATCAAAGTCATCATCGATGGCAAGAACTGTCTCGACAAGCAGGCATTCATCAAAGCGGGCATCATCTATAAAGGCATCGGCCGCTAACCTATGTTTTCGATCATCAGGCTCATCATCTGGCTGGCTGGCGTCGCTGTACTCGCATATTTCTTGCTGCCGTACTTCGGCTATGAAGTGAACGCGAACTATTGGAGCGAACGCAAAACGGTCTGCCAGGACAGGCTCACGCAGTGCCGCAAAGACCTCATCCAGAGCGGGCTCCAGGGCGCCAAGGAAAACTGCAACTTCCAGTGCGTCGATCCGAAAATACTCATCAAGAAAAAATAACTTTTGAATTTCTAACATATGCGGCTCATCGTCAATCTCCCGGCGTACAATGAAGAAGAGAAACTCGGGTCTACCATCAAGCGGATCCCTCGCGCCATCACGGGCGTCGACGAGATATTCGTGCAGGTCATCGACGATGGATCGCGAGACCGGACGATAGCGGTCGCCCGAGAAGCCGGTGCAGACTTCGTCTATTCCAATGGCGCCAATCGCGGCATCGGCAAAACGTTCCGCCACGCCGTTGAACGAGCGCTCGAAAACGGCGCCGACATAATGGTGAATATCGATGCCGACGGCCAATTCGACCCTCTCGATATCGAGAAACTGGTCCGCCCGATTCTCGACGGTCAGGCCGATATGGTGAGCGCGGATCGTTTTTCCTTGCGCACGGCGAAGAATATCCCCTGGATCAAGGACGTGCTCAACCGGTTCGCAGCACGCATCATCGGCAATTTTATGAACACGACCATATCCGATTTGACCTGTGGTTTCCGCGCCTATAATCGCGAGACGCTGCTCCGTCTCAATCTGCCGGGCGACTATACCTATACCCAGGAAGTGATCATCGATGCGCTCGGCAAAAATCTGAAAGTGCTCTGGGTGCCGGTCAATGTCACGTACTTCGAAGGCCGTCAGTCGCGCGTCGTCAAAAGTATCGTGAACTACGTCAGCAACAGTTCGCGGATCATCCTGAAAGCGGTGCGCGATGTCCGTCCGATGAAATTTTTCGGCGTCCCGGGATTATTCCTGATAACGCTTTCCATAATCGTGTTCGTCGGTTTCCTGTACTTCTATCTGCAGGACTTCAAGATCTCGCCGTATCGCAATTATCTGCTTTTCTCGATCGCGACACTGCTCATCGGCTTGCAATTCTTCGTCTTCGCGCTCATCGCCGATATGATCAAATCCAACCGCAAGCTCACCGAAGACCTGATGTATCTGATGAAGAAAGAGAAATACAAGAAATAAATCTCTAAGTTCTAATATCTAATATCTAATATCTAAAATGACTCCCTAGCTTTTTAACTTTCGTTAGAAATTGGGAATTAGATATTAGGAATTACAAAATTCGCTATGCGAATTTTATTCATCTCCCGCGCCTATCCCCCGGTGACCGGCGGGATCGAGAACCAGAATTACGCGCTCTCCGTCTGGCTGGCGCGCTTCGCTTCCGTCACGACGCTCGCCAACCATCACGGCAAGAAAGCGCTGCCGTTTTTTCTCCCCTATGTCGCTGTGAGAACGCTCCTGACCGCCTCTCGCTATGATGCGATACTTCTCGGCGACGGAGTCTTGGCGATCGTCGGATACCTCGTGAAACTGGTATACCCGCAGAAAAAAGTCGCCTCAATCGCGCACGGACTCGATCTGACATATCCCAATGCTCTCTATCAGACGCTCTGGGTCAGGCACTTTCTCCCGGCGCTCGACAAACTGATCGCGGTCAGCCAAGAGACTCGCGCTGCGGCTATCGCGAAACATATTCCCGGCGATCAGGTCATCGTGATCCCGAACGGCGTCGAGCCGGAAGCACTGCAAGGCGAATATACGCGGCAAGACCTGGAAAAATTGCTCGGAGACAACCTCTCAGAGAAGCAGGTGCTGCTCACCACCGGACGGCTTGCCAAACGCAAAGGAGCGGCGTGGTTCATCCGCGAGGTGCTGCCGCGCCTGCCGAAAACGGTACTCTATGTGCTCGCAGGTGCCGGACCGGAACAAGAAAATATCGAAGCCGCTATCCGAGACACAGGGGCGACAGGACAAGTCAGAATGCTCGGCCGCGTTTCTGACAATGATCGCAATCTCCTGCTCAATACGGCGGACATCTTCATCCAGCCGAATATCCCCGTCGCAGGCGATATGGAAGGATTCGGTATCGCGGTCATCGAAGCGACAGCCTGCAAACGGCCGGTCGTCGCTTCCGATCTGGAAGGATTGAAGGATGCCATCTGCCATAATGAAAGCGGGCTGCTCGTGGAGCCGGAGAATGCCCAGGCTTTCGAGGAGGCTATCATGCCGCTCGTCGAAAATGAGGCGAAACGGCGAGATTTGGGAGAACGCGCTTTCCGTTATACCGAAACGCATTATCATTGGAATATCGTCGCACGCCTCTACATCGAAGCGCTCAGCGCCCTGACCAAAAAAACACCTTAGCCTATGCATGCTTTTGCGGATATATTCTTCTTTATCGCCGCTACTGGAACGCTGTTTTTCCTGCCGGGATGGATACTGGTGCGCTTATTTTTCGGCAGAAGCAACCTCTTCCTTTCTTTCGAAACGCTCTTGTTCTCTTTCGGGTTGAGTGTCGGACTCATCGATTTCCTGATGATTCTCCTCGGAACATCAGGCTTTCTGCTCAGTGCGGTATCGCTGTCTGTCGGTATCATTACGAGCGTGGGCGTACTGGGAGCGATAACGCTCATCATCAAGCGGCGCCGAATGGAAACCCCGAAGAGAGCGAGCGAACCAGGCGGACACAGCCTGTCTTTCAATAAGCGCCAAGGCATCCTCTTCATCACGCTCATCACGCTCACGCTCCTCATCAAGGTCATCTACCTCTCGCACGCCGTCCTCCCCACCGCTACCGATCTCGGCCATCATATGTACTGGTCCAAGCTCATTGCCGTGACCGGAGAGCTGCCGGTATATGCCAAGCAGGAAATCATCGCGGATGCGAGCGATACCTACAGATTGACGGATCCGGAACCGATTCCTGATTTCATCATCGGCGAACATTTGCCGTTCGCGGCGCTCCAGATGTTTACGGGCCTGGATTTCCTTTCCGCTTTCCCGGTGATTTTTCTCCTGCTGATCAATCTCCTGAGCGTCATTGCTCTCTTCACCCTGACGCTCCGTCTGGCGTCCGATATACGGATCAGGGCGCTGGCAGGACCTGTTTTCACGCCGCAGAATATCGCCCTCGCCGCACTCTTCCTCTTCGGGCCGCTCTACACGCTCGCCTCGCCCCAGGCGAAATTCGTCTCAGGCGGCGTCGTCGGCAACACCTTCGGCAATCTTTTCATCCCGCTCATCATTCTCGCTTACTACCGCGCCTTCAAAGAAAAACATTCCGGTTTTCTGGCGCTCGGATTCTTCCTGACATTCGTCCTCGCATATATCCATCACTTGAGTACGCTCATACTGCTCTTCATCCTCATACTCTCGGCACTGGCGTATCTTATCTTGGCGTCTGAGACTCTGGGAGACACGCTGCGCTCTTGGTGGAAGCTTTTCTATTCACCTTTGCCGCTTCTCATCGCGCTCGGCGCCTGCCTGTTCTTTTTTACCGTGGCGATGCCCACCTATATCGAGACCAATGCGGTCGGAACGGCGCTCGGCACGCCGACCAAGACTACCCGCACCGGGCTTTCCTTTTTCCAGATCGTCTCTTCGATCGGAGATGCGCGCGTCGCGCTCGGTCTTGCCGGGCTCCTCGTCCTGATAGCGTTCCGCGGCTACGCGCGCTACGGAGGAGCGCTGCTCATCGGTTGGTGCGTCATTCTCCTTATGATGACACATCAGCCGGGATGGCTGTTCATCGATATTCCTTCCAATCGTATCGTGACCTACTTGTCTTTCCCTATCGGCATACTGGCGGCTCTGGCAGCGGTCGCTTGGTTCGGCAGCCTGAAGACAGCCTCGGCGAAATTCTCTGTACCGGGGCTCTGGATACTCCTTGCCAGCCTCGCGCTTTTCGCCTTCGCCACGGGTTCCGGCTCATCGGATAACAATCAGACGCTCCTTTCCGGCAGCAAAGCGCTCGGAGCGCTCCAGACATTCGCCGCATCCGAGTATCTCGCCCGTCACAATACGGACAGCACCGTGATTCTCAAGGATCACAATTATATCGTCGCGGATTCCTGGATGAAGCTGTTTTTCCTGCGCGACTATGCCTATCCGCTTTCGCGCGGCTTCTTCAAGCGCTACGAAGACAATCCGCATCGCGAACAATGCACCCTCCTGATGATTGCCGTGCCCAATACCGCGCGCGGCGAGAAGTGCTATGATGAACTCGGCGTCGGTCTTGTCGTCGTCAATCCGCATTTCGATACCGCCCAATTCGAGAAGTCCCAGACATTCTCCCGCATCTACGCATCGGAGGATATCCACATCTACGCACGAAAGAAATAATACAGAACCCCTATGCCAGAACGAACGCTCATCATCGCTGTCTCCATACTCTTCGCGCTTTCGGCGCTCTTCTTATTCTGGCAGAATGAGCGCGAACTGGATCCTGATCAGGGAAAGAATTGGTGGATCCTATCCTTTGCCGCACCGGAACAGGCGGGCAGCCTATCGTTCACAGTCGAGAACCACAGCGATCAGGAGGCTTTCAGCTACGCTATCGCCAGAGACAAGGATATTCTGCTTGAGGACGCTTTCTCCGTGGAGCGCGGCGAGACGATCACCATCGATTCGCCGTTTGCCGCCGCCACTGATGTCCGGACGAAAATCACCGTCAGTACGGGCAAAGAAAAGAAAGATATCTATCGGTGAAAAAGCACCAAT
>MFRV01000035.1 GCA_001784695.1 Candidatus Moranbacteria bacterium RIFCSPHIGHO2_01_FULL_54_31
AGCCCCAACAGTATTGCGCACAGTCTGTGCATGATACACCTCTCTCTCAACATTGAAATGAACTCTTGCGACATCGTTTCCGATATCGCGGGCAGAATACCGGATAACCCGCATTCCGCCCGCCATACCAGAACTCCAGATGACACTATGCGAACTTTATATTATACTCTTTTTTCATAGAAAAGTCAAGAGCCCACACATCGTTAGAAGTGTGGGCTCAGGTTACAGCGTCGTTACGCCGATTGATGGAGCTGGCTAGCCCGAAGTTAGATCTGTTTCTTCGTCCGCAGCATATGGGTGCAGGCAAGCGACGAACCGGGACCGCCGATACCGCCATGAGCGCGATCTGGGACTGCCCGTATACCTTCGAACGCCGACTTGCCAGAATCGGACACGAACAGATGGGCTGCATCAGCGCCGTCAGCGCCGTCCAGATTGACAAACCCCGTACCGGTCTTGTCAGAAAAAACAATCTGGAACGTCGCATTGTGCGGAATCGTGTAGCTTGCCGCAGGCGACAGAATCGTCTTGGACTGAGCAATGCCGTTCGGATTGTGGTGGTAAACCTCAACGCGTGTGACGTCGAGGCCGGAGGTGGTCAGCGTACCAGTGCCGTCAGAATTGGCAGCACAGATGGCGTTGGCACCAGCCGGAAAGTCATTGACATCCGCTGAGGCCAGGCCGGTGAAGCTGAACAGTAAGGCGAGTACTATGGGAAAGAACGCCGTTTTGCGCATGGTTGTCTCCTTTTGAGAAAAAAGCGCGTTGAGAAAAGACTGCTTTGCTATGCTTGTTATTCTACACAAGACACAACAGTCCATCAAAATTTGAGGACTCTGTATCCTACACCAAAACACGGATATTGTCAAGTCCTCGCACATCCCCATAAAAAGGGTAAAGGCGGTCTCTGCATTGCAGAAAACCGCCTTTCAAATTGTGCTGCTGCTTTTTCTCTCAGTGCCAGGCCGATATCTCGCGCGTTTTCACGTTGGCGGACATCCTTTTTATGGACCTTGGGTCACTGATGATGCGAAAAAACATTATGGCGTCGCTGCCGGAGGAGGGACGAATTCCAACTGCCCGTCTGATGGTGGCTCGGAAGCCCCTTCAGCCGGAATGAATTCCAGCTGTCCCTCGCGATTATTGGCGTCGATTTCACGGATTTTCTTGCCCAGCTCGACACGCATAAACGCGCCGATCGTGGTCAAGTCGCCATGACTGAGCGGCTGATTCAGATGACTGATACCCAGAGGCAGCGTGAGCTGCGGACCGAACATCAGCCAATCATCATACCGGAACTCGGGAGTCAACTGGAGCCAATTCTGCTTGTCCCAGTTCGTATGCTTCACTCCCCCGATGTAACGGATACGCCACAGATTATCGTCCGAGATTTTCGTCTCATAGAAGACTGCAGCGCCGAGCGAACCGCGATCCTGCACCGGCTGTGCCGCCCAGGTGGACTTCACGGAACCGCCGAATGACTTCCAATATTCGCCGATGACACCGACGAGGTCGCCCTCATTGTTGATCTTCTCGGCGTAACCGGTGTAGATACCGAGCTTCAAGCCCTTCTGGCTGAAGTGATATCCCGAATCAGGATTCGCACCCCATGACTTATCATAGAGCAGGCGGCCCTTCAGGTCGAACGTCGCCAGATGATTCCGGCCGTTCACCCAATTGCGCTGAATGCCCAACTGGAACCCGACACCGTATTCCTTGTTATGGAAGGCGGACCCGGTCGATTCGCCGCTCCCGAACATCGCGTAGAGACCTGGGCCGGCTTGCCACTCGCCATCTTTCCAGATGTAGCAGATGGTTTCGCCGTAGACCCAATTTCCTTCATACACACGATTGCCATAGATGCCCAGGCCAGCCTGCACTTCGCAGCGCGGCTTGCCAGCGGCTTCAGCGGCGGTGATATGAAACGGCTCGATCATTTCTTCTTCGGCTTCCGCTTCAGGCACGACTTCGGCTGGCGGTTCTTCTGCCAGCGGTGCAGATTCCGTGACTACTGGCGGTTCTTGCTCAACCGGCACCGCCTCTACTGTTGATGTTGGTGCGGCAGCAATCGGGAAAAAGTTGCAGCACGCTTCGAATTGCCCGAAAGTGCGTTCCCCGATACGTCCTTCTACATACCACATATCCTGTTTCACCAGTACGGGACCTTGCCAGTATCCATGCCCGAACGATAAACCGTCGATCATAGTACCAGCCTTCAGGAACATACGCTCCTTCGGCGCTGCTAACCAACTTCTGGCTTCCTCATCGGAGAGACCGAAATCCCTCTTCAGAATAGTGACTTCCATATTGCAGACCTTGTCACCGCCAGGACGGCTGAAGACGCAGAATCCGCGTTTCGTTTTGGAACAGTCCGTAAAGCTGTAACGATACTTCGGTTCGAAGAACCTGGCCGGGAGCTGCTTGACCCTTTCCTTCGCCTCGTCGGTGATGATAACGGTCAGCTTTTGCCCCGGCATAATAACATTACAGTCATTCAGCCGGTTCTCTACACAGAACGGCTTCCATTCCACACCGTAATCCTTGGCGATTCCGAAAAGGGTCTCGCCTTTCTTCACGATGTGTTCGGTCGGAGCTTCCGGTACGGGTGTCGGAACAACAACGAGCTGCTCCGATAACGCCTGTTCGACCACTTCCGGCTCTGCTGCCTGTTGTGAGACAACGGGCACAGACACATGAACTGGCAATGGAGGCTTTGTTGCTTGTGGCAAAAGCCAGAAAAATAGAATTGTCAGTGCAGCGAGCAATCCCCACTTGAAGTGGGCTCGTGCTTTACTGTCAGAGTTGTTCATTGTACAGCCCTCCTTCGAAGAAAAATTTTTCAGAAAAAAACCCTTGATCCAAGATCGGCTGCCGAAACAACCGATCGCTTTGGATACATCCAAACACTTTCGGTGGTTTCATATCGAACTACCTCCTCATAAACGACGCCAATTATCAAAGAACATTCGAATCGGACATCTCGGCCGCCCTCTCAACCGCTTCGCGGCAGCATAAGAGCGGAACGACATCCCCTATTCGTTTAGACGAGCATATCGGAACGGAATTCTTCCCGGACCAGACGCCAAGCAAGCTGTACGAAAAATCCGAACGCCAATCCGGCCAAAGTGATGATCGCCAGTTCCGAAGCCGATGGGTTGTTTTCGATGATCGGACCTGAAAGCAAGCGCACCGTGACTTTTTCTCCGCCGGTACCGAAGAGCTCTCCGCTCTTCTCGCTCAAGACGACGATGACCGCCTGAGCAATTTTGGATACGTCGCGTTCGCTCGTGCCGGATAGAGAGATATTGATGAATCCGAGGTCAGCGTTTTTCTTCACCGCAAGCATCCGCGACCAAGCCTCAAGCCGATCTTTCTTATCGCGCGGCAAGAAATTGGCATCGACGCGCCCCGTATCGACGACCGCTCCGATGAAGCTCTCGCTGTACACGATCTCACCGAGCACCCGGCTCATATATTCTGCCGAGCGCGTGACCGTGTAATAATCCTGCCCCTCTTGGGTAGAAGACAGCATAAAATCAGCGCTCGCCTTGAAGCGTTCCTGTGTCACGAAAGCGACCCCGATGCCGATCACGGCGATTATGATGCCAACTACCAGCCCTGGGGCGATACTTTCTTTGGCAAGGCTCAAAAAGCCTTTTTTCCGCATCATATTCATATGGTTTGGAGCGAGGAGTTACGAATAATGAGAACTGCCCACTGTACCAAAAAACTGTCTAAATGTCAAGTGGTACGGTCATACGCCAAAGCAAAACCCCTTGGATACAGGGGTTTTTATGGTAACCGCTAATTATCAGGGGCCTTTAGGAGAAAAAGCTGCCGATTTTTTCGATAATCCGGAAATGCGACACGTCCCGGATCGTGATGAGGAGCATCAGGAGCAGAAGCAGGATGAACCCTATCTGATGGATCATCCCCTCGACTCTCTGGCTGACCGGCGAACCCTTCAGCTTCTCGATCAGGATGAAGAGGATGCGTCCGCCATCGAGCGCCGGGATCGGCAGGATGTTGATGATGGCAAGATTGATAGAGAGGAGCGCCGCGAACTGGAGCAGGTACGCGATACCGAGATCGCTCATCTGCTTGGTCAGATAGACGATGCCCACCGGACCGGTCACATCGACAGGCGCACCCGTCCCGGCTCCGAAGAGCCCGGCGAGCATCGTGCCGAACGCCTGCAGGATAGCGATAGTGATGTTATACGTCGCGATGGCGCCGCGGTAGATGGATTCATACCACGGATACGATACGATTGCCGTTTCGGAAAAAGAGATCCCCAGAGCTCCCTCGCCGGCCGGGTACTCCGTGCGCGGCACGCCCGAGAGCGTCATCTCTTTCCCCAGACGATCAATTTTCATTTCGAGGATCTGCCCCTTGCGCGAAGCGATGATTTCGCTCACCTGCTTGAGCGACGTCATACGCTCTCCTGCAATCGTTACGATCTCATCGCCGAGCTGCAGCCCCATCATCGCGGCCGGCGTCCCCTGCTTCACCTCGAGAATCTGTATCTTCGCATCCGGATACTGTGCGCGCTGCTCCGGATTGATCGGCTGCGGCAGCCCCAAGGTGAACACGATGGCGATCAAAAGCCACGCGAAGACGAAGTTCATAAACACTCCGGCTCCCAGCACCTTGATGCGGATCCAGGGGGATTTCTGCGCGAAACTTTCCGGGTCATCGGCACCGCTGCCGTCTTCGCCCTTGATGCGGACGAAACCGCCGAGCGGCAGCCAATTGAAAGAATAGATGGTGTGCCGACTGACGATGTCCTGGCCGCCCCAGACGATTTTGTACCGCCCGGTCGCATCGTCTTTGACGATCCCGACGAGGCGCGGCGGAAATCCAAAACCGAATTCATCGGCCTTGATGCCGTTCCGGCGTGCCGTCAGGAAATGCCCCAATTCGTGCACGAACACGAGGAGCCCGAGGAGGACGAGAAAAATGAGAATAGTCAGCATAATTTAAAATGAATCAGGAATAAGGAAGTATGAATTAAGAAAAAGACAAAGACCCTTGCGACTTTTCATGCCTGATTCATGATTCTTGCATTTTACACGGTCAGTATTTCTTCCTCTTTCTTCTTGCGGATCGCTTCGAGCTTCTGATTATAGCCATCGACGACTTTCTGCAATTCGTCCTTGCCCTGGAACTTGTCATCCTCGGAAATATCGCCGGCGCGTTCGTTATCCTGGAGAGCCTTCCAGATATCTTCGCGGATCGTGCGGATCGCGATGCGGCCTTCTTCGGCGCGGCTATTGAGGGATTTGACCAGCTCGTGGCGCCGGTCTTCGGTCAGGGCCGGCAGGGTGATGCGGATCGCCACGCCATCATTGCCGGGATTGAGTCCGAGGTCGGATTCGCGGATAGCCGCTTCGATCATCACCAGGCTGCCTTTGTCCCACGGTTGGATCATAATCTGCCGCGCTTCCGGTATGACGATGCTCGCCATCTGCTTGAGCGGCGTCTTGACCCCGTAATAATCGACGATGAGGTTCTCCACCAGCCCCGGGTTCGCCCGGCCGGTGCGGATCTTGGCCGCTTCGTTCGCGAAGTGCTCGAGAGCGCTTGCGAAACTCGCTTCTTTTTCGGCAATCAGTGCTTTGATCATAGGCGCTGCGTTAGATGATAACTTCGTAATTATACCTGTCGGCTCCCTCCGCTTCAGAACTTCCGGAGCGTGAAGTAGATGCGTGCCGGATCGGAGGGATCATAATGGATGAAGCTTATGCCGCGATTGATTTCCAATTGCGTCGTCGCCCAGTTGACGCCGCCATCGCTCGATTTGTAAAAGGCCGCGCCGGCCGCGTAGGCTATCTCTTCGGAGCTGTGCGGATTGATAGCGATGGCGCGGATAGGGAACTTTCTCGAGCTTTCGATGATATTGATAGCTTCCCAGGCCTTGCCTCCGTCTCGGCTGCGGAACAATCCGTTCTGTGCGCCGGCATACAAGAGCCCCGGATAAACCGGATCCGCGATGACAGCGGTGATACTTTTCGGAGACGCGGACGTTCCGAAACCCGCTAGCTTCTGCGACGTATAGTCATCCCAGCCCTGCCCGCCATCATTCGAGACCGCCATCCCCTGCCCGAAAATGAACAGCCGCACGAGGTTCGGCGCCCCGCTATCGAAAAACACGCCTGTTACCGGACCCTTGGCGATAGAGATGTTTTTCCAGCTGTCCCCGCTATCAACGCTCTTGATGACGACGCCAGCGCTCGTGCCCGCATAGAGCACATTCGGGGTATCGGGATTCGATCCGATAGTCGTGATGACCGTCCCTTTGCCCGGTTCGGTATAGATCTCTTTCCAATTCTTGCCGGCATCATCGGTGCGATACATCTTGCTGATCTCGTTGTACACGCCGCTCGCGTAGAGGCGGTCGCCGTTGGAATGATCGATAGCCAGGCCGTAGACCTTGAGCGGCGGAAAAGTAATCTGTTCCCAGTGTTCCGCTCCGTCAGTCGTCTTGAAAATCCCGCTGTCCTTGGTGCCGATATAGATGATCTGCGGATCGCGCGGATCGAAAACGAACGACAATACATCGGCCGAACCGATGCTCTGCTTGTCATTGACGAAGGTTTTCGGGGCGAAAGTCGCTCCGCCATCGAAGGATTTCCAGATGCTTCCGCCAGCCGTTCCGAGTCCCGACGGAACGCTCAAGCTGCAGCCGGATAACAGAAAAGCCGAAATGATCACCAAGCCCGTTTTTCGAAACATAGGGGAAATATTCTTTACCCCTCCAGTATACCAGCAAAAAGGGCTAAATGAAAGAAAAACATTGACTCTTTAGCGAAAATTCATTAGAATAACCACTGTTACTATCTATATCGGGTGCGTAGCTCAGTCGGTAGAGCAGTGGCCTTTTAAGCCAACGGTCGAGGGTTCGATTCCCCCCGCACCCACCAGAAATTATCAGGACCTCCCGAAGGGGGTCTTTTTATAATTTTATACGGAGAGAGTGTGAGGAATCGAAGGGCGCGAGTCGGATGCGAGCGGGCAAGCATCCTGTGTGTAGCGCCCAGGCTCCGAGTCGGAGCGAGGAGGATTCCCCCCGCACCCACCAATGAAAAAACTCCTCATTTCTGAGGAGTTTTTTCATGATTCTTGATCCTCAATTCCTGATTCATTTCACCTTCGGCTCGATACGGTCCTTACCGACGAACGGACGGAGGACCTCCGGCACGATGATGCTGCCGTCAGCCTGCTGATGATTCTCGAGAATCGCGATGAAGACCCGCGGACTAGGGAGCGCGGTGTTGTTGAGCATATAGACGTGTTTCTTCTCCCCTGTCGTGGCATCCGTATATTTCACGTTCAAACGGCGGGATTGCCAATCGAGGAAGTTGGAAGCCGATCCGGTCTCGCCATAACGGTTCATCCCCGGCATCCAGGCCTCGAGGTCGAAAGCGCGGTATTTGCCGGCGCTCATATCCCCCGTACAGATCTGCATCTTGCGATACGGCAGCCCGAGCTCCCGGTGCATCTCCTCGGAAATGGCGAGCATCTCTTCCTGCAGCTTGTTCGCGGCTTCGGTGTCCGCTGGCGCGAGAACGACCTGCTCCACTTTCATAAACTCGTGCACGCGGTACATCCCTTTGGTATCCTTGCCATACGAGCCGATTTCGCTCCGATAGCACTGGCTGAAACCGGAAAGCTTCATCGGCAGATCCTTTTCTTCCAGAACTTCATCGGCATAATACGCCAGAAGCGACGGTTCGGCCGTCCCGACGAGGAATTTCGCTGCCTTGGAAACGCTGCCATCCGCTTCTTTGTCCGATGTCGCGACCTGGTAGATCTCATCCGTCTCTCCGTCATACTCCAGCCCCTTGAAATAGCCGCTGCCGAAAAGCGGGAAACTCTTCACGAGCGTCGGCGGAATCATCGGAGCATATCCGGCCGCCACCATTTTCTGCGTCGCATAGAGCATCAGCCCCATCACGAGCAGCGCCCCTTCGTTCTTGAGATAATATCCCCGGTAGCCGGACACTTTCGCCCCGCGCTCCAGATCGAGGATATCGAGCATTTTCCCCAGTTCGATATGCGTGCGCGGCGTGAAAGCGAACTCCGGCACTGCGCCTGAGTTGAATACCTCGACATTGTCCGCGTCGCTTGCGCCTAGCGGCGTATCCGGCGACACGATATTGGGCACTTGCGCCATAAGTGTATCGTATTCGCGCTTGATGGCCGCGAAGAGAGGTTCTTGCTCATCGAGTTTCGCCTTGATCTCCTTGCCCTTGGCGATGATTTCCGCGCGTTCCTCGTCGGTCTTCACGGCCTGGATCAGCTCATTGATATCGTTCTTGAGCGATTTGAGTTCCTCGATTTCCTGGATCAATGCCACGCGCTCCTGATCCTTGGCGATGAGCGCATCCATATCCAAAGCAAGCCCCTTGTCTTTGGCGGCTTTGGCGAGCGCCTCTTTGTTGCTGCGGATGAATTGGATGTCGAGCATATTGAGGAAGAATAAAGAATCAGGAATTATGTTGTGGTCGCTAGTGGACTCCCCTCCCAAGGCGGGCAGGGAACCACCGACCCTTGCAATGTGAATGCAGTGCTCCCCGCCCGACTGAACGATTCAGTCGTTCGGGCGGGTAACCCCTGTCCGCCTTGGGCGGAAACTGAACCCTCTGTGGTCGCACCTGGACTCGAACCAGGGACCTTTCGAATGTGAATCGAACGTTCTAACCAACTGAACTATGCGACCAAATTTTCAATATTCGTACTTCCTAATGCCTGACTCACTTCTCCTCCTTCGTTTTCATCGGCGGGAAAATGACGGTCTCACGGATGGAACGATTCATCAGGATGGCGAAGAATCGCTCGCTCATACCGAATCCGCACGCCGGCGGCATACCGTATTCGAGCGCCTGGATGAAATCCTCATCGAGCATCTGCGCCTCGGCGTCGCCCGCGGCGCGGAGCGCCATCTGCTCCTCGAAGCGCGTGCGCTGTTCCGTCGGGTCATTCAATTCCGCAAAGCCGTTGCCGAGCTCGCTACGCGCTGCGACCGGCTGGAACCGGAGCGTCCGCTTCGGATTGGCAGGATCGACTTTGGCAAGCGGCGAGACCTCGAGCGGATGCCCGACGAGAAAGCACGGCTGGATCAGTTTCTGCCGTACGGTTTTCTTGTAGAGCGTGTCGATCATCCTCCCCTTGCCGTATGCGGCCTCGTACTTGATGCCGAGCTCATCCGCCTTTTTCTTGAGCATCGCTACCGTGACATCGCCCGCGAGATCAATGCCGGTCTCTTTCTCGAACTCCGTGAAATAATCCACGTGCGCAAAAGGCTTGCTCCAATCTATCGTCTCGCCCTCGTGTTCCGTCCGCATCGCGTCTCCAACAACGGCGCGCACGATATCCGTGTACAGTTTCTCGACGAGCGCCATACCCTGCTCCATATCCATATACGCGGCATAGAATTCCATATGATCGAACTCCTGCAGATGCTCGCGATCGATGCCTTCGTTCCGGAACACGCGTCCGATCTCGAACACACGCTCATACCCGCCCACCAAGAGCCGCTTCAGAGCGAGCTCGAGCGAGATGCGCAAATAAAAATCCTCATCCAAAGCGTTGTGATGCGTCTTGAACGGCTCGGCCTCCGCACCGCCCGGGATATGCTCGAGCACCGGCGTCTGCACCTCAAGGAATTTTTCCTCTGTCAGCAGCGTCCGTACCGTCTGCCAGAAAATATTCTTCTTCACGAACAATTCTTTCGTCTCCGGATTCACCAAGAGGTCCAGATAGCGGCGGCGGAGCAATTCTTCCTCGTCCTTCAGACCGTAGAATTCCGTCGGTATGGGAAGGAGAGACTTGGAAAGAATAATCCATTTCTCGGCACGAATACTTTTTTCGTTCTGTTTTGTCAAAAAAACTGTTCCAGTAACAGAGAGGAAGTCACCAAGCTCAACTGTCTCTTTGAAAAGCGAAAACTGCTTATTCTCTCCCGGCACCTCCACGAGATTTAACATTTCCTCCGAAAAGAATCCTTGAATTTGTCCCGCACCATCCTCAAGGTGACAAAATGCGATTTTCCCCATCACGCGGAGGGAGCGCACACGACCAACAACCGATACCTGTTTATCGGTGCCGTTCAAGCTATCAAACTGATCAAGAACTTGCTGGCTAGTATGCGTACGAGGGGTTGATTCCGGATATGCCGTACCAAACGTCGCTATCAGCTTGGCAAGTTTTTCTCTTTTTGTTGCAATGATATCTTCACGCATAGTCTTATTTTAGCCTCTCTAGGGCGAAAAGGCAAGAAAAAATCCCCTCGCGGGGATTTTTCGGCGAATAGGTTATTTGATCGAGAGTATTTCGTATTTGACCGTACCGGCTGGAGCGGCTACCTCTACCTTGTCGCCTTTGCCCTTGCCGATGAAAGCCTGGCCGAGCGGAGATTCGTTGGAAATCTTGCCTTGGGCCGGATCCACTTCGTTGGAACCGACGATCTCAAAATGGATTTCCTGGCCGTGCATCTTGACAGTCAGGATGGAACCGATGCCGACAACGGAAGAACTCTTCTGTTTGGCCGCCACGACGGAGTCCTTGAGCATCCCCTCGAGCTCCGCGATACGGGTCTCATTCTCGTTCTGCTGGTGCTTGGCTTCGCTGTATTCGGCATTCTCAGAAAGATCGCCCTGCTCTTTGGCTTCTTTGATGGCATCAGCGATCGCCTGGCGCATCGTGACCTTGCGCTCTTCCAGTTCAGCGTGTAATTTTTTCAAACCTTCTTCAGTGAAAATCCTCGTCATCACTTTATATTAGAGAATAATATACCCCTCCGCTCCCTGGCAAACAAAAACCCTCTTTCCAGAGAGAAGCGGAAATGCCACAAAGTTTCTCTATACTACCAAAAACAGCAGGATTGTCAATCCCGCACTCATTTCGCTTTATATCCAGAGAAAATCGTTTTATATATACTTTGTGTTATTGCAATAGACTCTCGACTTTTACCATTCTTTTGAGACAAAATGAAGCGAAATGAGTGCGGGATTACCCTCCTCGTGGAGCCATTATTTCCCTATCTGGTGGAAATATCTGCTCGGGAAAAATGCCAGTCATAGATATCCTTGGTCACCGGCACCGCGTTATATCCTTCTAACCCTTGGCCTTCCACGAGCACGATCAGCGCCAGGGTCGGGCGCTCATACGGCGCGAAAGAAACGAACCAGCCGTGCGTTTTCTGGTCGCTGCCGAACTGCGCGGTTCCTGTCTTGCCGGCTACCGCTACCGGGAGCGTCTGAAGCGACTGTGCCGTCCCCGCCGTGTCCGTGACCGTCTCGCGCATACCCTCACGCACGATGCGGAGGATATCCGGGCTGATGAAGTTCTGCCTCAAGATCTCTCCGGGTACCGCGGTCACCGTGCCATCCGTGGAACGGATCTGGGACACCACGCGCGGCGCATACAGGGTGCCGCCATTGGCGATGGCCGCGACCGCATTGAGAATCTGGAGCGGCGTGGCGGTGACGAATCCCTGTCCGATCGCCGCATGATAATCATCGCCGATATACCAGCGTTCCCCGATCTTGTCTTTCTTCCACTGCGGATCCGGGATCAGCCCGTCCGCCTCGCTTGGCATATCGATATTCGTCCTGTTCCCGTAGCCGAACAGATTCTCGTATTTCTTCATCCGTTCCATACCGAGCCCTTCTATCCCGCCGTACCCTCCGCCTATCGAATAGAAAAACACGTCGCTCGACACCGCGATGGCGCGCCGGATATCGGTGAAGCCGTTCACTCGCCAGTCGCCGAAAAAGAATTTTCCCACGCTGATGCCGCCGCGGCTTTCTATCTCCGTATGCTCATTGACTACCCCTTCGGCGAGCGCCGCGGCTGCCAGGACCGGCTTGATCGTCGAGCCGGGAGGATATTCCCCGGAAAGAGCGCGATTGAACAGCGGCAGCGCCGGATCAGCGACGAGCGCCTGATACTCAGCGGATGATATCCCGCCGGAAAACAGATTGTTATCGAAACTCGGCAGGCTCACGAGCGCGCGCACCGCGCCGTTCTCCGGGTCGAGAGCGATGGCGGCGGCGCGTTTCAGGTTATTCTTGTCGAGCAGCGCCTGCAGGCTGTCGAACATCTTCTTCTGCAGCTCGCTATCGACATTCAAGATGAGATCGCTCCCCGGCATCGGATCCACGATGCCGAGCTCTTTCTGCACGTGTCCGAGCGCATCCACTTCCGCCTGCTGAAACCCATGCTTGCCGCGGAGCGCTGCCTCATAGCTTTTCTCTATTCCCTGCTTGCCGATAGAATCGGTCAGAAGATACTCCGGATGCAGCGCGAGCTCTTCTTTGCGGATCTTGCCCTCGTATCCGAGCAGATGCGAAAAAATGAGACCGTCCACATACTGGCGCTCCGTCGTTTTGAAGAGACTGACTCCCGGCAATTCGCGACTGCGGCTCAGGAACAGCAGCATCTCTTCCTGGCTCACGCGCTCTTTGATGAGGAGCGGCTGGAGCGATCGGCGGTCGAGCTTCTGGAAAATTTTATCGATGAGCGCCGTGTCTACGGAAAATGTCGAGAGCAACAGTCGTTTCATCTCGTCTTGCCTGAGCGGATCAGCCGGGACATCGGCCGGGGTGAGAATCGCATCCAGGCTCGGCGTATTGTAGACGAGCGGCGTACCGAAACGGTCATAGATGATGCCGCGCGGCGCCGGGATGACCAACTGACGCAGACTGTTGCGCTCTGCGGCGGCCCGGTACTCCGCGCCTTTGATGATATTGAGATACGCGACACGGAACGCGAGCGTGGCGAGGGCGATGACGATGATCCACCAGAAAAACCGGATGACGGAGCGGTTGAGCGGCCATTCGATCTTGGCGGCATCGCCCGCGGTCACGGTCAATACCGCGTCATCGATTTCCATCCCGCGCTTCTCTACCGTGTATTGATTTTTTTTGATGAACAGAGACATCTTATGGAATGAGGTGGCGGATTAACGCATCGGCAAAATCTCCCCCTGGGCTATGAAGCCCATACGTTCTTCAAAGCGCCTGATAACCGCATACGCGAGAGCGAACAAGGGCAGAGTCAGGAGCATCGAGAGCATAAGCGGCGCAAAAGAGAGGGCGGAGAAAAGCGTCGTCAGCGTTTCTCGGGTAAAAGAGAGCGGGTGTCCCTGGAAAAACAGGATGCTGACGACGAGATACCCGAAGTTCGAAACAGCGGCGCAGAGCGCGTACAGGATCATACCCATCCCGCGATGCTCCACCAGGAGGCGCCGCGATAGGAAGCTGGTCGCATATGCAAGCGGTATCGCATACAGGGTCAGGGTGCCGAGCGTACCGGAAGAAACGAGATCGAACAGTATGGTAAGCGGAATGATCATAGGGAGCGCCCCGGGAAAACCGGAGAGGAGCGTCCACACCACGACGCTTGAGATGAGGATGAGCGGCGCGGAGACCGACGGCGCCAGGACATCGAAAAAGGAGAACTCGAAAAACACGAGTGCGAGGATGAACAAAGATCTCAGAAAAAATATCTTCATATCAGATATTAGAGAGTATCGGTAATGACGAACACGTAGCGCACACGATCGAAGCGCGCCGGGGAAACGATCGATGCCTGCTGAAACAGGCGATCGCTCGAGAACCGCGTCTCCTGAAGCGTCCCGATGAGAAGCCCTGTGGGCATATCGCCGCCGAGTCCCGATGTCACCACGGTATCCGATGCCTTGAGCGTATCCGACTGGAGCACCATATCGAAGAGCAGGCCGAGACCGTATTCCCCTTTCACGATACCCTTCGCTTCCGTATCGAGCGCGATGCCGCTTATGAGGCTGTCCGGGTTGGACAGAAGCATCACGTGCGCACTCGCCGGGAACACCTCCTCCACCTTCCCGATCAGCACCCCCTTATCCACGATGACGGGCATCCCCTTGCGTATCCCCTGGAGCGAGCCCTGGTCGATAGTCAGCCAGTTCCCGAGGCCGGAAACATCGCGCCCGAGCACCGCAGCCGCTTTGAGCGCGAACTGATCGCGCGGCAGCAGTCCGAGTTCCCGGCGCAATTCGTCATTTTCCTTGCTGACATCGGAAAATTGCGCATTCTCGACGAGCAGATGCAAGCGCTCTTTCTCCAGGCGCTCGTTCTCCCCTTTCAGCTCGCCTATCGAGGTGAAAAATCGGAACGTATCCGCGGATTCGAAGGCCGCTACGGAAAAAATCTTCTGGAGCGGCCACGCGACGGTCATCACGGATGTGCGGACGGGAGCAAGCAGCCACTCCGGACCGAAAGCTACGATCACCCACAGCACGCCGAAAATGACGAGCGCGCGGAAAAGTTTTGTCTGGGTGAATTTTCTGCGGACAGCCATAGGCGTGGCGGAAGTATGAATTAAGAATTAGGAATTAGGAAAAAATGCAAAAAATATTTCAACAAAAGTACTTCTTATTTCTTGATTCTCAATTCTCGATTCCTGATTCTTTCTAGCCCAGCGGCCTATTCGTTTCTTCCGCGATCAGGACCTCTTTCAGGTGTTCCATATCATCGAGCACGATGCCGGTGCCGCGCACGACGGCCGTCAGCGGGTCTTCCAT
>MFRV01000036.1 GCA_001784695.1 Candidatus Moranbacteria bacterium RIFCSPHIGHO2_01_FULL_54_31
CCGCCGCCGATATCGACGACCATATTGCCGGTCGCATCGATGACCGGCAGGCGCGCGCCGATAGCCGCCGCCATCGGCTCATCGATGAGGAACACCTGCCGCGCGCCGGCATTGAGCGTCGCTTCGATCACCGCGCGCTTCTCTACCTCCGTCACGCCGGACGGGATGCCGATCAGGACGCGCGGCCGTCGCAAAAAGGCGAAATTGTCCTCTGTCACCTTGTTGATGAAATAGCGGAGCATCTGCTGGGTGACTTCGAAATCGCTGACCACGCCATCGACGAGCGGCCGGGTCGCGATGATATGCCCTGGCGTCTTGCCGACCATTTTCTTGGCTTCGCGTCCGATGGCCAGAATCTGCCCCGTACGCTGGTTCACCGCCACAACCGATGGTTCGTTGATGACGATGCCTTTGCCGCGCACATAGACGAGCGTGTTGGCCGTCCCGAGGTCGATGCCGATATCCTGGGTGAGGTGCCCGAAAAACCGCTCAATGACGCTCTTTTGCAGACTCTTTAAAAAACGCTCGACATTGGACATAGTAAAAAAAGAAAAGACGGCAAAATAAAACGGGATATCCCCCATTCTATCCCATTTCCTCTAAATATTCCAGTTTCGGAGAAGTCCTTCTCCAGGCCTCAAAAAAACACTACGGTGTGAGACGTTTCACGTCGCGGGGGAAAAGTACGGCTTCTTTGATACTTCCCAGGCCGAGGAGTTTCTGGATGATACGCTCGGAACCGAGTCCCCAGCCGCCGTGCGGCGGAGTGCCGTATTTGAAAATATCGAGGTAGTCTTTGAATGCTTCCGGATCCATCCCGCGTTTCTTGATAGTATCGACGAGCACCTGATACTCGTGGATGCGCTGTCCGCCGGATGCGATCTCGATGCCGCGGAACAACAGATCGAATGTATCCGTATACTTCGGATCATCCGCATTGGGCATGCTGTAGAACGGGCGGATAGCTGTCGGGTAGTGCGTCAAGAATATGAAATCAGACCCATATGTTTTCGCCACATATTCGGATATCATCCGTTCGCCTTCGCTGTCGATATCCTCGCCTTCCGTTTCTTTGCCGTACTCCCGTTTCAGAATTTCCACTGCATCTGCGAGACGGATCCTCGGAATAGCGACAACTGGTGGAGTAGCTGCTCCGTAGCGCGCGAGGTCAGTCTGCCCGCGCTCGCCGATGACCGCTACTATCTCCATCATTATCCCCTCAAGTTCCGCCATCACGTCCTCGAAATTTCCGATAAATCCCATCTCGGCATCCAGCCCCGTGTATTCATTGACGTGGCGCGTCGTGAAGTGCGGCTCGGCACGGAATACCGTCCCGATTTCGAACACCCGCTCGAACGCGCTCACGCCGGCCTGCTTGTAGAACTGCGGGCTCTGGGCGAGAAACGCCTCACGATCGAAATACTGTATCTTGAAAAAGTTCGCGCCGCCTTCTGTCGCCGCTGACACGATTTTCGGCGTCTTGACTTCGAGGAATCCGCGCTTGCGGCACGCTGCCGCGTACGCCTCGAGCAAGAGCGCATACAATGAGAAAATCGAATGGACTTTGTCATTGCGGAGCGTAAGCGTCCGATGATTGAGCAGCGTGTCGAGATTGAGACTGAGTTCCGGGTTGGAAACATCGATCGGCGGCTCCTCGATCGGCTGACTGATGATCTGCAGGCTGGTCGCTTCGATTTCCACGCTGCCGGTCGCCTGCTCTGCGTTCTCCGCTTTGCCTGGGCGCGCCTTCACCAGCCCCGTCACTTCGATAGCATATTCGCTCCGCACTTCTTTCGCCGCCAGAGCCGCCTCGGGATGATCAGGGAGGATCACCACCTGCACCTTGCCGCTCCGATCGCGGAGCTCGATGAAAATAAGTTTCCCGTGATCGCGCCGGATAGAGACCCAGCCGCAGAGCTTCACGGTTTCTCCGATATGTTCCGGCGTTTCAGAAACAAGTATCCGTTTCAGTTCTTCCATAGTCGCTCTAGCTTTAGAGAATAATAGAATACCCCCTTATCGTAACAAAAAAAAGCTCTCGAAACAAGGGATATTACTCTTAAATCCCATTTAGCATCAGAACCTGTATCCAAACAGCCAACTTGACGTTTTATAGCCAAGCGCTATACTATATTGTTCTTTAACAATCAATCGCAATTCTTCAACTTGGTTCTCTAGGAGGCTCAAATGACTGTCCCCATCGCACTATATCTCAATCTTGAGAACACACTTATCCCCCGTACAACATTCCCTAAGCTCATGTCTAATGGGAAAGAGGGTTATTCTGCTGCTTTAAGGACTATGGATTCAAGAATAAGTCTCGTTGCGCCTGCAAAAGATTGGGCAATGTTAACCATTGCGAATCCTGAACTTATCGATTTTTTGAATAGACGTGGGATCAACATCCTTCCAACACTCTTCTCACATGTCCTGCCTGATCTTTTCCCTGAAACCATAAAGATGCAATTCACTTTGGCTTCAACTACGCTCAAGAAGCTATTCGAAAAAATTTCCTGGCATGGGATAATTCCAGAAAACGCCGTGAGCTCAATAGTGGTTAACCAAGCTACAGAGCACTGGGAAAGCGTAGTCCTTTCCATTGGTCACAATAACTCGCGAGGCCTGCATACAGGGCACTACCAACTAACCGGTGCTGCAGATAGTGCAATTCCGATTCAAATAATAGCGAATGCGCCGGCACGTCTCCGATACATGCAAATGTACCGTGAGAAAGCTGGCGTCTCTGCGGTATTGGAAAGTATGGAAGGAAGCGAACTCGTCAATTCATGCCTCTTCGACTTTGAAAGGCCTTGGTCAAATGTTATTTATTATCCTCATTCTGGGAAAGGTTCGGCTCGTTTGGATATCTGGAAACAGTTTCATCGTCGCTTAGCGTCAAAGTCCGTACTGCCGTGGGGTTTCCAGGATGGCCCAAGTAGAGCAAATCTCTTTCTGGACACAGCCGAACTCAGTCTCTGGAAAAACAATGAGTCTCATTGGCTTATTGATATCCAAAGAGACGCCGTGACACAGTGTTTGGGAAGGGGGGATTATTTCGAACTCGCGTCCCTAGTCGCTTCTAGCTGCATGCCACCGAGAGTGCTCACGCGGTTTATGCAGGATGATAGTTTTCCTTCAACACAAGGTGGCAAGGTCGGAGTTGTAGATCTCGTCGGTGATGTCAGTAAAGTGAAAGAGGTTCTTTTGCTTTGCAAAAACATCTCACAAAAACGACGAGTCGATTATGGTGTAGAATTTCTCCCAAAAGGAGAACGCCTATATCTTGAACTCCTCCACAAAACCTTGCTTTGGTATGATCAGTATATTCTCTGAAAGAAAAGGCCCTTGATGAACACGCATCAGATTTTCAGGAGACTTATCTTGCCAAAGTTATTGGCAACAGCGAAGCGTTCTCATGTGTTGGACAGTCTCGTCAGTATTTCGCTTTATGGGAGCGCTAACTACGGCTATTACGACGAGAAAACTAGTCAGAAAGAATTCAATTCCGAAAAATCAGACTATGACATCTGGATAGTATTTGAGCGGAATCATTTAGCAGCTGCCAAAACATTCGCTACTGAGTTGTTCGAGGTAAGCTTTTATCTGGTTCCAAACCAACAGGTATGCATTCTGTACGACAAAACTAGACTGCAGACAAAAGATAGGTCGTTACTCATAGCGCCAATAATAATCACTGAGGATTGCTATGAAATTCTTCAGGAAAACTCACCTGGTGTCGGTGACAATGTCCTGATTCCTTGGCACAGACCTCGAGCGAGAGAGCGACCACCCAGAGTGCCCATCTGTTCAACGGATCTCATTTGGTCAGAGTTCGATATGCTACAAACATATCTTTCAGAGACTAACCTCTGGAGACTTATGATGCCAGCTATCGTCTATCGTGAAGGGGTTGTCACTCTCGGAACATTCATTGAGAGTGTCCTCTCTGGCGACTGTTTCTACGGGGACTTCCAAAGAGATGACCAACTGAAAAAAAGCCTCTTTCTTGGTACCCTCGCACGTCTTCGTCTAGAAGAGGTCTCTGAAATAGAAAACGTGCCACTTAAGCTTTATCAAATGATGACGCTTGCTACCAAAGCTGGTTCGCACTTTCGAGAACGAAAACTTCGTCAATTCTCTCAATGGCTTTCCAAATAACGCCCTAAAACATTCCCATCTAGGAAAAAATCAAAAAGAGGCACCTTCCCGTCGTTTACCTTGTAAGCGATATTGCACGCGGAAATCTTACCGCGTGCCTTTTTTATACCTCTAGCACCATGATGAGCATGCCCGCTCAAAGCAAGATGCGGAGCTACCTCTTCAATAGCATCCCCTAACTTGGAACTTCCCAAAATTATATATAGTTCTTTCGGCTCCCCATCTACCGTTTCCTCAAAAGAAGCAAAGTGTGTGAGCGCGATTCTAAAATCTTGTGAGGAATTTTTCATTTGATGCAGGGCTATTTGTAATTTTTCTACCTCTCGCTCTTCCTCCTCCACAAAAGCTTTCGTCGCAGACTCTCCGCGACCGACAATCCTATAAGGGGTAAAACCTCCGCCATATCCTTTTGTGCCAGCAATCCCAAGCACTTTCCCATTCAACTCATACTCCACATATTCGCCATCAAGAATTTTTATTAATGGATTAACTACTAGCATTTCTTTTAGCCTACCTAGATCACCCGCATCACAATCATGATTCCCAAAAATAACCACCATCGGGATTTGCACACCAGAGACAAGTCTAAGAAATAATTTTACCTCTTCGTCTTTCCCATTATTCATATCCCCACCAATGATAAGTAGATCCGCATTGCCATTCACACGGTCAAAAAAATCCTTCTGGATATGGTATTTTTCGACATGTATATCGCTTATAGCAGCTATGGTAAATACCAGTTTCATATGTACATAGTACCACAAGCTTCGAACCTGACACCAGGTAATAAAAAACGAAGCCTTACAAAAACATCTGTTTACAAATACTATCCCGCTAGGTCTCTTTCTCCTGCTCCTTGAAGAAATCATTGACGGCGTACGCGAGTTCGCTCGGCGTGATCTGCGTCTTGAGAAATGCCTTGTTCACAAGTCCGGAATCAGCCAAGGCCTTCAGATGCTCGTCTTCTAGCGAAGCGGAGAGGATGAATATCGGTACGAACTTTTTCGCTTCGACCTCTTTCAGGCGGCGGACGATTTCGCGGCCATCCATACCAGGCATCATCACGTCGGAAATGATCATATCGAAATCACCGGTCGACGCTTCATCGAGACCGGAAATACCCTCAGGCTTGGTCACCACTTCGTAACCTTCGTCGCGCAGCCGCTTGCCGAACATCTCGACGAACACCGGCTCATCCTCGATGAAGAGAATGCGCTTGCCGAGCTTGGTATGCTCCGCCGGATCCTGTTCCTGACGAGCCATGTTCTTCCCTTGTTCATTGAACTGGCGCAAGAAACGATTCACTTCATCCACCACTTCCGAGGGAGAGAATTCCGTCTTGGAAATGAAGCCATCCGCTCCGAGCTTCAGACATTCCTCACGATCTTCCTCCGCGCTCAGATTGCTGAAGACGACTATCTTCAGATCCTTCGGGTACTCCGGGTTATGGCGCAGCTCGCGCAGTACTTCCGTCCCGCTCATTTCCGGGATAACCAGATCGAGCAGAATCAGATCGAATGCCTGCTCTTTGGCTTCCTTGAGAACCGCTTTGCCGGATCCGACGTTCAGCACATCGAAACCGGAACTCTCGAATTTCTTCTTATAAATCTCCGCGATGAACAGGTCGTCTTCCACGAAAAGAATCTTTGGCATACAGTGACATATTTTTTAAACACTAACAAAAGAATACCCTATAAAAGGCTAAAAATCAAGAAATTCCGCCTACTTCCCTCTGCCCAAGGAAGAATCTTGTTCCGAAACGCCGGCCTGCACTTTCGGATTCACGAACGGCAGCTCGACGATGAAGCGGGAGCCTTTGCCCTCTCCGTCGCCCTCCATAGGCGGGCAGGGATTCCGCCCATATCTTGCCGCCGTGGGCCTCGACGAAATTCTTGCCAAAAAACTATGTGGCTTTTAATCAGTTTTTTGAATTTTTGAAAGCATCTCTTTTAGGTTCGGCAGGTCATCCTGCACCGTTTTCCAGAGCACTTCCTGATCCACTCCGAAATATTCATGGACGATCTTGTTTCTCATCCCGATAATTTCATGCCACGAAACTTCCGGACTTCTTAATTTTGTCTCATCGGAAAGATTATTCACCGCCTCGCCGATGACCGAAAGGTTCCGGACCACCGCATCTATCGTTTTCCAATCATCGGAAAAAGAATCGATGTTCATTCCTTTCACATAGCTCTCGATCTTTCCGATGGCATCCCGGATATCTTCCAGATACACCGCGTCACTTCTTTTAGACATATATAGTTTCTTTCAAGACATCATCTTTCATAGCCGACTTGAGTGCTTTTCGAGAAACCAGATCGACTTTTTTCCGCAATATGCCTGACAAGAAATCTTCCATACGGACAAATTCAAAAAATCCGATAGGCGACTCGAATTCAACGAGAACATCCACGTCGCTGTTTTCTGTCTGTTCATCCCGAGCGACCGACCCGAAAACACCGATGTTTTTGACATGGTATTTCTCGTGCAGATACAGCTTCTGCCGGCTTATTGCTTCCAATATTTCCTTTTTGTCCATAGGGTTAATTATGCACTGCCATATATAAGCCTCTATATACCATCCGTATCGGATAACAGCGGTATCATAGCACTGCGGCACTATAAAATCAAACAAAAAACGCTGTCAATTTCATGCTTAAACAAACAACCGACTATGCTTTTTCCAAAGAAGAGGGCTGATCGGAAGTGCCGGCGTGGATGTTCGGATTGATGAGGGGCAGTTCGATGATGAAACGCGAGCCTTTGTCGGGGCCAGCTGACTCTGCCCAGATGCGTCCACCGTGCGCCGCGATGAAACTTTTCCCGACGTACAGTCCCAGACCCGCCCCAGATACCACCATCTTCGTCGTTTCCTTGCTGCGGAGGAATTTCTCGAACAAGTTCTTCTGATCTTCCGGATGAATACCGATACCGGTATCGGTAACGATGATACGGGCAACACTTGGAGTCCCCTCGAGCGAGACCGTCACACCACCTTCCTTGGTGTATTTCAGGGCATTGTCGATCAGATTGGAAACCACTTCCTTGATCTTGTTCGGGTCAATAGTCAATTGCGGAAGCGGTTTCTCCGGTAACCGCATTGTGAGCGACAATTTTTTCTGTTTGGCTGCCGGCTTAAACATATCCACCACTTCAGCGACGAGAGGTTCCAGCTGTGTCAGCGCAAAGCTGTACTGGATGCGCCCTGCCTCGATACGGGAAACATTGAGGAGATCCTCCACGAGATGCACGAGCCGGCTGTTCACCGTATAGACCTTGTCCAGCACATCCTGTATCTTGGCGGGTACCTTGCCATATGAACCCTCGAGCAAGAGCGAGATATAGCCCTTGATGGCGGTCAGCGGGGTGCGCAACTGGTGCGACGCAATAGAGATAAACTCCGACTTGGTCGTATCGAGTTCTTTCAATCGCTCATTGGCGATAGCCAAACTATCCGAAAGCTTCTGCAGTTCTTCCTTGCGCTCGATCTCCACCTTCACAGAACGGATCACGTACCAGCCCATGATAGTCGTTCCCAAAAGCGTTACTCCGACCAAAATCCGATTCGTCAAGCTCTGGGGAAAAAAGAACATTGATCCGATCAGAATGAACTGCGCCACCACGAGCGCCTGCGTCCCGATCAATTTGATGTTAAATGCTTTAAATTTAACAATTAAGTACGCCAAAAAACCAATAAAAATGACCATCCCAACTGGACCGATAAAATTTAGTTGATACTGTTTTGTCCACTCACCAAGAATGTCAGATAACCATGAGATCAACAAAAACGATGATACGCCTGTTGTCAAATAAATAATTTCTTTTTTAAAAATTTTTTCATCTTTTGATTCTATATATTTTTTTATACCCATAAAAATAATCACAACTATGATCAAGGCTTCCACAGAATAAATATATTTCCAAAGACTTCCAGCAACCCCTTCACAAGCCGTTAAATTGAAATAGCTTATATTAAACCTTGAAGGAAGCAGCAGAATGACTGGCAAAAATAACAGACTTGAATAAAGTTTCAATGAAAATGGTACGTCTCTTTTTTCCAAAAAAACATACACAAAATATGCTGAAAAAAAGAACATCGGGAGCATGAGGATTGGCGTCAACTGCCAAGACAAAAAATCAGGCGTCACATACGCTATTGTCCACTGAATAAGGTAATTGAAAACCCATACCGCAAACGACAAGCTAATAGCAAAAAGCAATTTTCCTTGTAAGGAAAATTTGCTCTTTACCATAACAAAAAACCCGATAAAAAAAGATGCTATAATCGCTGGAACATAAGAATACAGCATCAGGGATGGAGCTATACTGAAGTCAAAATAATAAAAATTATTTGGTATTGCGTCTGGACAAAGTAATGACGAAATCATAACTATGATATATAATACATTTATGTAAATTATAGCAAAGTACTAATCAAACCACAAACCAATGAAATGAGAATCCTTTTTATATCTGAAGATATGGTAGCTGGCGATCTTGCTCGTTTGTTGTCAAAAGAAGGTCACAATGTAAAGCTCTTTATTGAAGACAAAGGGCGAAAGGAGAATTTTGAAAATATCGTTGGAAAAACGGGGAACTGGAAAGATGCGCTTGATTGGGCTGGTAAATCAGGGCTAATCGTATTCGATAGTGGTAGTCACGGTCGAACGCAAGATGTTCTGCGCAAAAGAGGCTATTCAGTTGTCGGTGGCAGTAATCTTGGAAATAAACTTGAGAATGACCGAGAATATGGAGCCAAAATATTCAAAGATTACGGCATAAAAACGGTTCCATTAATAAACTTCAACGGCTTACAAAAAGCAATAGACTTCGTTAAAAAAAATAAGGGTAAATGGGTCGTAAAGCAAAATGGCGTCGGAACCGGATTGAAAAATCTTAACTATGTAGGAATACTGGGCGACGGACAAGATGTCATTGACGTTCTGGAAAATTATAAAGAAAAAAAAGAATATAGAGACATTATAATAACCTTGCAAAAAAAGATTGATGGAATTGAAATAGCCGCGGGTAGATATTTTAATGGAAAGGATTGGGTCGGCCCATTAGAAATAAATATCGAGCACAAAAAACTTTTTCCTGGTGATTTAGGCCCCACAACCAGTGAAATGGGAACACTGACCTGGTACGATGACAACGAGAATAATAAACTTTTTCAAGAAACGCTAGCTAAACTAAAACCTTTTCTTCAGGAAGCTAATTTCAGAGGAGACATGGACATTGATTGCATTGTCAATAGTGAAGGGGCATTTCCTTTAGAGGCAACCGCTCGGTTTGGCTCACCGTCAATTCATTTACAAGTAGAAATACACAAATCTCCTTGGGCAGAATTCCTGAAGGCAGTTGCCGACGGTAAGAATTATGATTTGAAGTGGAAAAATGGGTTTGGAATAGTAATAGTTATCACCGTACCAACAAGCAATCCATTCCCCTTCACAAAGGCCGAGAGATATGTTTCACCGAAAGGCATCAACATATACTTTGATAAAAGCATGAGTGATGATGATTTTAAGCATATCCATTTTGAGGATGTATCAAAAAGAAAAGTAAACAACAAAGATCAATATTATATCTCTGACGACAGAGGCTATGTTCTGTACGTCACCGCTATTGGAAAAACCGTTTCTGAAGCGAGAGAGAAAGCGAGTAAATTAATAGAAAAGATACACATACCAAAAATGTTCTATCGAAACGATATAGGCTTGAAATTTATTAATCAAGATCAAAAACTTCTAAAAAAATGGGGCTATTTATAGCTCCATTTTTGATCCAAACATATTTTACACGATAAGATGCTTTGGCTTCGAGAGAGAGATGAAGTCGGATCCAAATGAGTAAGCACCTGCATGTAAAAACGCGAGATAATCACCGCTTTTTAATTGTGGTAAGTCGACTCCTCGTGAAAATATATCCAAAGAATCCGGCGTGCTCCCCCTTATAACATAGATTTCTTTCTTGAGTTTATTATTATCCTTCTTATAATCTAGCTTGATTACCGGTAAAAACAAACCTACAATCAGTGTATCTATCGAACAATTATACAGAGAGCAGCTAAGAACTGCCACTTGAGTATCATGAAACTTCTTAATATGGGCTATCTTTCCGATGAGCGTAACAGACTCTCCTACCAACTTTCTTCCCGGCTCAAAAACATACTTTAAATTCGGAAAAGCGCTAGTCATTCTTGTTTGAGCCTTATATATAATACGACCTATATCAGATAACTCTGGAATAATATGAAAATATTCAACTGGATACCCTCCTCCAAAATCAACTACATCAATCGTAATGGATTCTTTTTTTAAATCATCCACAAAATCAGCCATGGTTTGGGTATTTTTTCCCCACATATCAAGATATGTATTTTGGGAGATAAGATGATTATGTATTCCCAGCCTAATCTTGCCTTCTTCGCGAAGCGGGTTAAGTTTTTTCAAAACTTCTATTGCTTCAGATAAAGGAAACCCTAGAAATGAGTCTTCCCCATATGATAACTCGGGGTTATTCACCTTAATGCCAGTATTGATTCTAATAAGCAATTCAATAACCTCGTTGCCATCCATATTTTCCAACATTAAATTCAACTGGTCTTGAGAATCAACTACAAACCTTGTAATCCCTATTTCCCTAATCGTGAGAAATTGCTTTTTTGTAAGACTCGGAGATTGGAAAATATTTTTGTTTTTTTCAAAACAAGCAAGTTTTGAAATATTTTCAAGTTCCTCAACCGAAGAAAATAAAAATCCGCATCCTTGGGATGATACTATTTCCGCTACACGCAAGTCAGGATTGGTTTTGTACGAATACACAACTTCTCCTTTCAGAAAGGTTTTTAATGCATTTATATTTTCTACTAACTTCCTGGAATCAACAACAAAACAAGCTGATTCTTCTTCCCAACTAGTTTTACTCTCTAATAAAAATGAACCTATTCGTTCTTCATCCATACACGTTACCAATTTATTATTTAAAAATCATTATTCTAAAAAATTTGTATTCTTCATTGCCGGATCAACGTCGGGGTAAAAATTTCTTTCCCATACGTGTTTCTTTAATTTTTCCAAAACCGCTGGCGATAGCCCCCCTTTGTCAGAAAATGAGACATTTTTTTCAACATGTTCAACTTTTCTCATACCCACAACAAGAGTCGATACAGCATCATGAGATAAAATATACCTCAAACTTATTTCAGTCAAGGTCTCGATATCATCATTCAAAAATTCCTTTTTTAAATCATCAGTCCTACGAATAACCTCCTTGAGCCTTTCCTGCGTAAAATATCGTGATCTGAAGTCTCCCTCAGAAAAAATTGTCTCATTTGTAAATGTACCGGCTAATCCACCCTCGTCGAGCGGAACTCTGGCAATTATGCCTATATTGTTTTCTATCGCGTAAGAGAATAATTTTTCTATAGGTTTTTGATGGAAAACATTGAAAATACACATTACAGTTGATATAAGTCCGGTATCGAGAGCTTTTATACAATTCGTTGGCTGATAATCATTCACGGATATCCCCCAGTTCTTGACTTTTCCTTGTTTTGATATTTTTTGAATTGTCTCTTTCCAGCCGTCATCTTCAGAAAACTCATCTTGCCAGACATGAAATTGCATAAGGTCTATATAATCCACTCCGAGACTTTTCAACGAGTCATCCACGCATTTTTCAATGTGCCCATCGGGAAACACATCTTCAATTCCTACACCCTTTCTTGCCGGCCACAGCCAATTCTTTGGGGGTATTTTTGTAGCAATCACGATCTTATCTCTCGACCCACTCTCTTTAAGAAATTTACCGATGAGTTCTTCGGATGGATGCCTATTTGGTTCTGTATCAGAATAGCCATAGGCCCAAGCCGTATCTATGAAATTGCCCCCCAAATCAACATACTTAGCGAGACTCTTCAAGCTTTCGTTTGGGTTAGCTCCAGTCCAAAATCCGGGATCATTGGCAATTTGCCACGCTCCAAAACCTATTTCTGAAACTTTCAAACCAGTTTTGCCCAAAGTCCTATATTTCATACTTACAAAAAATCAACAGCCCTGCATCAAAAACACAGGGTGTTCCCCGAAGTGCATATGCGTAATTCATTAATTTGCCTCTATTATACCAAAAATCCTGTCTCCAGTCAAAAAAACAAGGTATCCAAGTAATCGAAAGCCTATTACGATATCATATAGATGCCAACGGTGATAAACGCGAGGGCTAAAACTTTAACCCCCACGCCCGAGACTTGATTGCGATACGAGCTGACATCAATTCTCTTCATATTTCGAAAAATAAACACTATGGCAAAACTGATAAGCATCACAAATACCGGCACCAGGCTCTCAACTACCGCCACAAATGACACCGACGGCGCTATGCTAATCGCCTTCTGCGAAGTCAGCGTCGCCACAATAGAGAGACCTTCTGCCGTTGTAAAAAAAAGAAAATGCTTCCTACTCAGCTTGGCTATTTTCCTCGCCCTCTGAACCGGACTTTTCTTCCCTATTGTGAGTATAACAAACGCAGCGATGGCCGCCCCAAGCGAAAACAGAAGAAAAACACTCCAAAAGTCCGAAGTAAGCTCGTACACCATTCTCGCGACCACCATACTGAACGAAAGAAATACTACCGCGCCAAACATAGGAAGCGCGATCTTCATAAAACCTACCCCCTTGACCTTCCCATCAAAGTTGAGAAGTATGATTCCCAAAAAGGCTATCCCGATACCGGCATAATGCGCGCTCGTCAACACCTCACCGATAAGTAGCCACGCAAAAAACGGGACGACGAGGACGCTCACATTCCAAAAAGTCAGCATAAGAGCGGTATCGTTGGATACGAAGAGCGCCTTGAAATAGTAGAAGAAGGAAAAGAGGAAAAACCCCCCAGCTGAAAGTGCCAATACCGCTATTTCAGCCCCAGGAAAAGCGAACTCTATCACTCCGAGCGGAACCAAAAGCCACGGAAGCAATTGAAACACCCCTGAGATAACTGCTCCATCATACTCATCCTCATAGACACCATGTACGAAATGAGTATCGATAATCGCAACAATCGCCCACAAACAAGGGGCGATCAGCGCTACGAGAAGCCAGTTCTGCGTGATAAAAAGCACAATGAAAGTTCACTAGTTTTTAGGAACAACATTCCCTCCGTCGCCCATGTTTTCTACACTTGTTCCATCCTGCACCGTCTCCCCTGCAGGGACATCACTTTCTGGAACATCCACCGCGCCACCTTCCTCATCCAAGACCTCTTCCTCCTCTATCGGATTCTCAAGTGAGTAAGCCACCGGATCGCTACATTCCACCCCATTCTCCTCTGCTGTCACTGGGTCACAAAGCGTCACTGTACAGTCTACTTCATCAAGAGGACAAATTAGGGCTTCACAATTCTCATCACTCGGATCGCAAAGGGGGATATGTTTGGCATTCCGATTGATGAGCTTGTAATACGAGGTATCCTCTATTGGGTCGCCGGTACATTCCTCGCCTGCCTCAGGATCACAGACATACACGAAACACGCCTCCGTATACGGGTCGCAATCCGTCTCAGACTGGATGATATAATCCCGTGCCACGACATACCGATAGTACGTCGCCGCTACCGATCCTACGATCAGAAGAAAAAACACGAGAAAAAATATCTTTGATTTCTTATCCATAGAAAACGCTTGCTTTATTTCATAGTAATTCTACCACAAAAACCGCTTTACAGAAAAGAAAATCGTTATTTCACCCCTCCAATTCCGCGGCGGCTCCCCGATAGGCGCAGTAGTCGCAGTCGGCGTGCGGCGCGGGAAGAGTGTCTGCCATCAGGCAGCTATGGGCTGAAACAAGCATCGCGTCCACCCATCCGTCATCGCCCGTATACGGAAGGAGCTTGATATCGAATTCGAGCTTGCCGTCGAACGCCTTGCGGTCCGTCTGGCCGTTGCAGTAGACGAAGTAGCCGGTATCGGAAACCTGGAAACCGTTCTGGCGGAACAGCCACTGATACATCTCCATCTGGCGCTTGTAGCCGCCCTGCCACTCGGCGTCCAGATTCACCTCGCCGTCCTTGGCGGTCGCCTTGTAATCCACGATGATAAGCTCGCCCGCTGGATCGACCCACACGTCGTCTACGCCTCCGGTGAACACGAAATTCGTCTCCGGGTGATGATAGGTGATGCCGCGCCGGAGCGAATCCCGCCACTCGTCCATCTTGTCACTCTGATAGGGTACCGCATCGAGACCATACGCCCGCATCAGCGGATGGGCCGTCCCGGTGGCGCGATGGACATCGAATTCTTTCTTGAGGAGCGTATCGACGGCGGAATTGAGGGAGAACGGGAAGCCCGGCGGACGACCCACACCGAGGCGCCTGTCCAGATAAAAACAGCGCGGGCAATTCATAAACAGCTCGAGCTTGCTCCGGCTCAAGCGGAACAACTCCACTGACTGCGGGTCAAAAAGGTTCCTGACGCGCTTGGCATTGTAATACTGTGACATAGGCCTGAAAGTTCATCTATCGCCATCTTAACACAAAAAGAGGGCCGCAGCCCTCTTTTTGCTCGAAGAAACCCGTGATGTTCCTCTCCCTAAAAGAGATCGAAGAACCAGCCGAAAGCGCTCATACGATTGCGCTGCCCGCTCACGAAGATCTCGAGTTTCGCTGTCTGCTCTTTGAGGGTCTCTACCTGATCGAGCAGGATCGCTTTGATATCCTGGTCTTCGATGGCATCGGCCGCCCGCAAAAGCGCTTCCGTGCGGGCTTTGTTGGCTGCGATCTCTTGCTCCAGATCCTTGAGGTCGCTTTCATTCGCCCCGAAGAGGG